>JACQUZ010000173.1 GCA_016210055.1 Deltaproteobacteria bacterium
AGCTCGAGCTGGGCAGGCATGCTTGGGCGAGATCTGCGTCGGGGAGTTGTCATTTCTTGATTGGGGCAACTCTAGCAGGGCACTCTGACATCCGGGACATCCGGCGGCCGAGGGATGGCCATGACCGTGGAGGCGTTCGCCGTTGCGTGGTCGGAAGCCGAGCGGCAAGCCGCCCTGGCTCGGGTGTCGGGCGAGGCGCGCACCACGGGCAAGGCCGAGCTGATGCTTACGGGCGACGGGGGTACCGTGCGGACCGGCCGGCTCACGCCCTGTGTCCGCGGCGACGAGGCGCACGGCAAAGAGCCCCAAGCGCGGCCTGCCCCGACGCAAGCGGGTCACCGAGAAACGGGAGGTCATCACCCTAGGCGTGCGCGTGCCCGGCACGATGACCGCGACTGCGCTCGACCTGATGGTCCCCATCCTGTCGCCACCCGGGGAGCGCAAGCGACGAATGCTGGCGCTGGCCGCCCGTGCGCGACTGGGGGACAACACGCAGGTGCTCGGCCTCCGCGACCTCGGCTCGGAGCTGCCGCAGGCGTTCGGGGAGGCGTTCACCGCGTATAACGCCTTCTACTCGGCCGACTGGCAACATCAGCGCAAGTACGTCAAGGAGGCAGCCGCCGTGCTCACGAGCCTGGATGCCGGGCAGTGGGAACGATCGATGCGAGATGCGATCTGGAGTATCCGCTGCACAAGCCCCGTCTTTCCCGCCCGGCCAGGACGAGCATCGCGACGCTACCGATCGCGGTTAGGATGGTGCGACGCGTGATCATGCCCATGAAGAAGACAAGCGCCGAAATTCCAGCACCCGACATGCACACGCAGGTGAAGGTCCGGGCGGCTCAGCGAGGAATGACCATCCGCGAGCGGCGTGATCGAGCTACCTCGAGAAGGAGCTCAAAAAAGGCCGAGTCGGCGGTCTTCCGGTGGGCATAAATGCCCCTGGCGGGGCATAAATGCCCATGGCGCGTCGCTCCTGGCGGGCTCGACAAGATCGGCACGGGCGTCATCCAGAGGTTGCCCGTTTCCCCGGTGCGCAGCGGGCAGGACACCTCGGCTGCTAGGCGACCGAGGTCGACCGTCAGCCTTCCACGATGATCCCCGTCAAGTACCCCACTCCCCCTCGCCGCGGCCGTCACTTTTCATTTCCCAATTCGCGATTTATCACGCAAGAATCCCGCCATGCCTGAGCTATTCGTCTTGCGCGAGCGGCGACCGGGCGAAACACGCGTCGCCGCGACGCCGGAAACCGTCAAGCGTCTCATCAAAGAAGGTATGTCAGTCACCGTGGAGACTGGCGCTGGTGAGGGGGCATGTCTCTCAGATAAGTCCTACCAGGACGCTGGTGCCAAGCTGGGGAGCGATCCTTCGGGTGCCGACATCGTCGTCACGCTAGGACCTCCCCCAGAGGATCTCCCCCTCAAGAGCGGCGCCGTCCTGATCGGGTTCATTTCCCCGTACAAGAACCCGCAGCTCGTGCAAAAGCTCGCCCAGAAAAACGTGTCGACGCTCGCCATGGAGCTTGTCCCGCGCATCACGCGCGCCCAGGCCATGGACGCGCTGTCGTCACAGGCAAGCATCGCCGGGTACAAGGCGGTGATCCTGGCGGCGGCACGCCTGCCCAAGTACTTCCCGCTCCTCATGACCGCTGCCGGGACCATTCAGCCCGCGCGCGTCGTCGTGCTTGGCGCAGGCGTCGCGGGCTTGCAGGCAATTGCCACCGCCAAGCGGATGGGCGCCGTGGTCGAAGCCTCCGACGTGCGTCCCTCGGTCAAGGAACAGGTGGAGTCCTTGGGGGGCAAGTTCATCGAGGTCCCCATGGCCGAGAGCGGGGAAGGGAAGGGCGGCTACGCCAAGGAGGTCTCCAAGGAATACTTGGAGAAGCAACGAGCGCTCGTGGCCGAGCGCATCCGCATGGCCGACGTGGTCATCAGCACGGCCCTCGTTCCTGGCAAGCCCGCTCCGCGCCTCGTCACGGCCGACATGGTCAAGTCCATGCGCCGTGGATCGGTGATCGTCGATCTCGCCGTGGAGCTAGGCGGGAACTGCGAGCTTTCGGTGTGCGGCGAGGAGGTCGTGCGGGAAGGCGTGCTCATCATTGGCCATCCCAACCTCCCTGCCACCCTGCCCACCGACGCGAGCACGCTCTTCGCGCGGAACGTCATGCACCTCATCCTGCACATCGCCCCCAAGGGCAACTTGAAGATAGACCCGCAGGACGAGGTCATGAGCGGCACCCTCCTCACCCACGGCGGCGCCATCGTTCACGAGGCGTTCGCAGACAAGAAAGCTTAGCCGCTATCAGCCCTGGGCATCCAACGTGCAGGCTTGTAAGAGCCTAGATGCCCAGGTCTATCTGGACCGGTTTCATCAGCTTCGGGCTGGTGTCTGTCCCGGTGCGACTCTATGGCGCACGGAGCCCGAGGGAGCTTCGTTTCCACCTCCTCCACGATGCCGACGGCGCTCGCATCGAGCAGAAGCGCGTGTGCTCGGCTGACGGCCAAGAGGTCGCTTATGACCATGTCGTGAAGGGGTACCCGATCGCGCGGAACCGCTTCATCGTGGTCAAGCCGGAGGAGCTCGCGGCTTTCGATCCAGAAGCGAGCCGCTCCATCGACATCCAGGAGTTCGTGGGCCGCGAGGAGATCTCGCCCATCTACTACGAGAACACGTACTACCTCCTGCCTGACCGCGGTGCGGGCAAGGCGTACGCCCTGCTCGCGGCGGCCATGAAGAAGCTCGGCAAGGTCGCCGTGGCACGCGTGGTCTTGCGGACCAAGCAGCACCTGTGCGTGGTGTGGCCGAGCGATCACTTGCTCGCCCTGTCGACCATGCTCTACCGCGACGAGATCGTTCGTACCGAGGAGCTTCCCCAGGTGCCCGAGCTCGATGCACAGCCTCGCGAGCGTGAGGCGGAGATGGCCGAGCAGCTCGTGAGCGCCCTGGCGGGCAAGTTCGAGCCCGAGAAGTTCCGGGACGAGTATCGCGACAGGGTCTTGGAGCTCATCGATCGCAAGGCCCGAGGCGAGGAGATCGTGGTAGCCCCGCGACCAGTGGAACGGCCGGTCATGAACCTTTTGGACGCCCTCGCGGCCAGCCTGGCAGCGGCCAAGGAGAAGCGCGTGCTCCCCGAGTCCGCGGCACCAAGAGCGGCGACCGCGGTGCGGCGAAAATCGCGGACCAGGAAGAGCGCGTGAGCCCAAGGGCGGTGATCACTGCACGGCCCCGCGCTGAGCGGGGGGACCCGTGGCGGAGAGATACGCGCCAAAGATGTCGTCTTCATCCAGGAACCCAACGATTTGCCCAAGGTCGTCGGTCGCGGGGAGTTGGTGCAGGTCGTTCTCCAGCATGAGCTTGGCCGCTGCGCGCAGATCGGTTCCAGGGCGGACCGTGATCGGCGGTTGCATGATGTCCGCCGCGACGGTGAACGGCTCCACCTCTCGATGGGTGGCGAGGAAGCGCAGGGCCTCTGGAGAGATCAGCCCTTTGAGCTTCCCCGCCGCGTCGACCACCGGGAATACCTCTTGCTCCGCGTCGTCTGGAATCCGGGAGAGGATGTCTTTCGTCGGGGTAGCCGGGGAGAAGGAGACAATGGGCCGCTTCGTCGCGAGGATGTCGCCCACGCGGACATCCGCCAGAACATCGCCCGAAGATGCATCCCGGTGCGCGGGCGAATGCCTCATGCTGGGAACCTGCGCGTGGTAGAGCGACCGCTTGCGCAGCGCCACGAAGGCAATCCCCTCGGCGAGCATGAGCGGAACGAGGAGATCGTAGTTCCCCGCCAGCTCGCAGACCATGATCAGGGAGCTCACCGGCGCATGGGCGATGCCTCCATAGAACGTTCCCATTCCGACGAGCGCGAAGGCACCGGGCTGGATGGTCAGGTCACCGGAGAGTAGCTGAGCAGCGCGACCAAACGCCCCACCGAGAAGCGCCCCCATGACGAGCGACGGGGCAAAATCCCCTGCGCTCCCTCCAGTGCCAATCGTTAGAGATGAGGCAAGGACCTTGGCGATGCAAAGAATGAGCAGAAGCTCCACGCCAGTCCAGCCGCTCGGGATGAAGGCACCACCCGTGATCGCTGCCTCGGCGGCGCCGTAGCCGCCCCCAAGGATCCCGAGGCCGCGTTCCGCCATCCCGACCTTGCCACCGACGAACGTGATCATGAGCAGCGCCAGAACGCCCAGGCAAAGTCCTCCGGCGGCTGGGGCAATCCAGAAAGGAACTCGGAACCTGGACGTGAGGCCTTGCACTGCCCTGAGCGCCTTGAGGAACACCGTGGACAGGAACGCCACGAAGATCGCGAGCAATCCGTAAAGCGGCAAGTGGGCTAGGTGCAGTGGATAGCGTTCCCCCCGTGCAAAGAGGGTGGACTCCCCGAAAATGGCGATCACCACGGAATAGGAGATCACGCTCGCCAAGATGGCCGGGATCAGGGCCTCGGACTCGAAGTCGTCCCGGTAGAGGACCTCGATGGCCAGGAGCGCCGCGCCCAGCGGGGTGCGGAAGACCGCCGAAATCCCGGCCGCGACGCCGGCTACGAGGAGAACCCGCCGCTCGCGCGTGCTGAGCTTGAGGACCCGGGCGACCAGCGAGCCAAGGGCACCTCCGATCTGCATCGTTGGGCCCTCTCGTCCACCGGAGCCCCCGGTTCCGAGGGTGAACATCGAGGCCAGGGCCTTGACCCATATGACCCTGCCCCGAATGACGCCTCCTTGGTGGTGGAACGCGTCGATCATCGCGTCCCCGCCGCCGCCGCGGGTCTCGGGCGCCAGTCTCATGAACAGCCCACCTACGAGGGCGCCAGCCGCTGGCAGGAGGACGAGCAGCCATGGACGGAAGACGTTCTCGCCCGCCCGGTGGCCGATCTGCTCGCCCGAGGCGCGCAGGGGCACGTACCCGGCGAGCCCCTCGAGGAGGAATTGCTGCACGTACTCCAGTCCGGCGAAGAACCCGGCGCCAATGAGCCCGGCCAAGGCGCCGACGAGGTGGGCGTGAAGGAGGGTTCGACCGAGGATCTGCATGTCGAGCGGCGCGCCGCGGGGCATGAGGAACGCCAAGAGGCCCCGCTCGCGAGGTGGCCCGTCCACGATCTTGCCCGAACCGGTGGGACTCCGCATGTCAGCGCTTCCCGTCCCCCGAGACGAGGTGCACCGTTCTCGTCGGGAACGCGATCTGCGTCCCTGCCTCCTCCACGACGTTCATGAAGGACAGGAGGATTTCCTGGCGGATTCTTCGGAACTCACTCCAATCCGAGGTCATGAACCACGCCATGACTTCGATGTTGAGCGATGACTCACCAAGCTCCTTGAAGCGCACGACGACGTCTTCGGCGAAGATTTTCGGATGCTCTTTGAGCACCCGCTCGAGGCCCTCCAATACCTGGCGCATCTTTTCGGCCGTTGTTCCGTACACGAGCCCGACCATCGTGGCGAGGCGGATGCGATCCCGGGCGGCGTAGGATTCGATCCGCATCTCAGCGAGCTTGCCGTTGGGGACCGAGATGAGCGTGCGATCGAGCGTGCGGATCTTGGTCGAGCGCAGGCCGATGGCCTCGACGGTCCCGTGGAAATCCTCGATCTTCACGAAGTCGCCCTGTCGGAACGGCTGGTCGACGCCGAGGGAGAAGGCCCCGAACAAGTTCTCGACGGTCTTCTGCGCCGCGAGCGCGAACGCGATTCCACCAATGCCTAGGCCTGCGAGCAGGCTCGCCACGGGATAACCGAGCTCGGAGAAGATGGCGATCGCCGCCATGCCCCAGACCAAGACCTTGGTGATCTTGGCCCCCAGGGGAACGAGCGAGCGGGCTTCTGGCCTTTGCGTGGCCCAGGGCGAGACGGCCACCGCCTCGCGCATGACGTCGACCGCCCGCAGCAAGGCCCAGAAGAACACCAGGACGAAGCCCGCGTGCAGGACCTTGTGCAGGAACGCTTCCGCTGGCTTGTACAGCCCCAGGAACGGGAGCAGGAAGTACAGGGCCATGAGGGTCCATCCCAACATGATGGGGCCCTTGGTGCGCGAAAGGACCAAGTCGTCCCAGCGGGTCTCCGTGCGCGCCGCCAACCGCGAGAGCACGCGCCTGGTGATCCAGCCGAAAAGCCAGCCGGCGACCATCGCCAGTGCCAAGAGAGCTGGCAGGGCGAGCCACTGCCACCAGAGCAGGTCCCTGGGCCCCGGGCGAAGGAGCGGCTCGGGCAAGTGGTCCAAGATCCACCGGTTTTCTAGCTGCTCGTACCAGCCGTTGATCTTCTCGACGGAGCGTCGTGAAAAGATCCAGCGTCCGCCTTGGGCATTGCGACGCACGAGACGCACGGAGTCTGCCTGGCCGGTGGAGGTGGGGATGCGCGCGATTTCCTCGGAAAAGGGGGGAAGGCCGTCGTCCCGGTCGCCTTGCGACATGGGCGAGACCTTCTCCAGATCGAGCCAGACGTGGCGATCCAGCACGGCCTTCAGGCGCCGGGCGAGGACCTGGGCCTCGTTCACCATGGGGTCGGGCACGTCGAGGAACTCCGCTGCCTCGGCGTAGCGCCCCGTCGCGCACAGCTCCACGTACCGCGCCAGGGAGGCGCGGGGCGAGTCAGGCGAGACGATCTCCTCGGTCGATGGAGCGGGAGCCGCTCCGCCCGCACCCGCGTCCGCGGACTGCGCCAAGGCAACCGCCGGCAGGGCGAGCAAAAGCCATGCAACTAGCACTGAGAGGCGTCTCATCCCTACCTAGCTTGCAGCAAGATGGCCGCGAATGGGAGCCTCTGCGTCTCGATGTTCGCCGCCTCCTTCCAGAAGTCAAAAAGGGACGCGGCGTGGCTGAACTCGCGCTCCACGAGCTCGATCGAGGACAAGACGGCTCGCTCGCCTACGGGCACGCCTCGAATGGAGGCCCGACTCACCGCAAAAAAGCGGATGAGGGCAAAGAGCGTGATGATCGCGTGGTACGCGGGCACGACGCCGTGGGTGAACAACATGTTGTGGTAGAAGAGGCGGTTGCCGACGTACGTGATGAGGATCCGCCGAAGCTCCTTCTGCACGGGAAGGTAGAAGGCCTCGAGGTCGGTCTGGAAGAGCCCGGTGCTCTCGTCGAGCGAGCCATGACCGAGTCGGTAGCGAGTCAAGAGCTGCTCGAACCAGGGGAGCGATCCTGGCATCACGCCTCCGAGGCCCAGCCGGCGGTGGAGGAGCACGGAGAGGATTCGCACCTGGATGGTCAGGCTGGTCGGAAGCTCGCGAGCGCGCTGGACGAGCTTGCGCCCGCCGTCGTCAAGGTGCGGCTCGACGCTTTTCGTCACCTCGGTGGCCGAGCGGAGCCCGTTCCCGTGCACTAGCTCGTCGAGCCAGAGTCGCCCCATGAGAACGCTCTCCTCTGCAGATTGGGCCTCCAAGCGGAACAGGGAAAGCCAGCCATTGAGGAGATCATCCACGGCCGTGGTGAGAATCCCGCCCTGCCTTTGGCTACCCCAGGGCACGACCGCGCTCGGAGGCACGTCCACCATCTGGAGCGACGCCGCGCCCGCGAGGCCGTCTGCTGGGTACGTCCGGGGCATGATGTCGCCGGCCGTCTTTTGCAAGGCGAGGATCATTCCCTTGCACGCGAACGACGGGCCTAGAAAGACCCCCCACGGGGTGTTGACCGTCGTGGATGGAAAGGCGCGGCAAATCACTGGCTTGGCCTCTGGCCCGAACTGCCGGTGCAGGTAACAGAGTTGGTCATCCTCCAGGAACACGCAGTGCCCGTCCGCCATCTTGAGCGTCGCATGGTGCCGCTCCGAAGGCGTGGCATGGAGCGTCATGCACTGGTCCCGATCGTACCCCTTGGGGTTTTCGGGGCCGGGTACGAGGAGGGTGCCAAGACGTTCCCAGGCGGCGCGATCGACCGGGATGTTCCAGTGGTAGCAGCAGCGTCCGCAAGCCGTGCACTGGAACACGGCGCGAGCAGGCGTGGCGCGAAGAGGGGAGCCTGGGGGCTTGGGTGGGGCGGGAGCCATGTCATTTCCATCATATCGCTGTTCTCTGCGTCGCGCGGCCTCAAGCCATGTCAACCGCGGCCGAATCAAGGGGTGGATGCTCCGGAGTGGAGAAGCGGCATGGCGATAGACCGAGTGGCGCTCCCTCCAGGGGTCTTGCACAGCCTCGAGCGGGTGCGCCGTTCGAGCACCACGCACTTGCAAAGGCTCGCGAGCGGCCTCCGGGTGAACGGCGCGGCCGATGACGCCGCCGCGCTCGCCATCAGCTTCGGAATGACGGCGAAGATTCGCTCGTCTTCGCAAGCGCTGCGGAATGCCAACGATGGCATTTCCTTGGTCCAGATAGCCGATGGCTCGCTCCACTACATCCAGAGCGCCATCCAACGAAGCCGCGAGCTCGCCGTGGCGGCTGCCAACGGGACCCTTGGCGGGACCGAGCGGACCTATCTCAACAACGAGCTTTTGGCCCTCGTCTCCGAAATCGATCGCATCGCCAAGACGACGAAGTATAACGGCCTCAATCTCCTCGACGGCAGCCTCGCCGCGCCGACAAACCTCACGGCCAGCGTCGTGCAGCTATCGACAATCGCCTCCACGGAGACCCTGACGTTCGACGGGCCCATGTTCGAGGGGCTTGGCACCTCCGACCGCCAGGTCACGCTCACCGTCGGAATGACGCAATCAGACGTAATCGACGCCATCAACAACTCGCTCGTGGGCTCGTACATGACAGCGAGCACCAAGGCGGGGCGTCTCACCCTCGCCGCCAACTCGCCCACGGGGATGGGCACGTTCTCGGTGTCGAGCAACAAGACCGCGCAGGCAGATCAGTCGGGGATCGGCACGACCACGCTCGTGACGCTCTACGACAACCCGCTCGCCAGCGGCACCGCACCCCAAGTGACCGCGTCGGTCTCTCAGACGTCGACCATTTCGGCCAACGAGACCCTCACTTTTGGCGGCGCGCTCTTCGAGAGCCTGAGCACCGCGGAGAAGCAGGTCACCCTCTCCTCGGGGATTTCGCAAGAGACCGTGGTGAGCACGATCAACAGCTCGGTGGTGGGCAACCTGGTCACCGCGTCGGTCTCGAACGGGCTGCTCGTGCTCAAGGCCAGGTCGAACGACGGCATCGGCACCTTCGAGGTCGTCTCCAACCGCGCGGCAGCGGCGAACCAATCGGGCATCGGCAACTCGCTGCTCGTGGGCCTCGCCGGGGATAGCGATGGAACAACGGCTGCCTCGGTCGCCGCTGGGACCAACCAGACATCGACCCTGAACAAGGCCGAGACGCTGACCTTCACGGGTGCACTCTTTGGGAGCGTCTCGGTTGACCTCAACAAGGGGAACAGCCAGGCCACGGTGGTGAGCACGATCAATGCCTCGGACGCGGGCAAGTACCTGACCGCGTCCGTCGCGGGCGGCGCCTTGACCATTACCTCCAAGGTGTCGGGCGCGATCGGCACGTTCACCGTCGAGTCGGACCGCGACCCAGCGACCAACCAGACCGGGTTCTCGAAGGACCCGGCCGCGGGCTTGGGCAGCGACGCCGCGACCAGCGTCACCGGCACCGCGCAGGTGACCGCATCGGTCGCCCAGGCGAGCCCGCTCGACCTGAACGAAGATCTCACCTTCGGCGGCGCCCTGTTCCGAGGGCTCTCCGGCAATGACACGGAGGTCTCGCTCAGCAAGAACGACACGCTTAGCACGGTGATCGCCACCATCAACTCGTCGGTGGTCGGCCAGCTCATCCAAGCGAGCAACGTCAATGGCTTTCTGGCCTTGACCGCCCGGGTGGCGGGAGCGGAGGGCACGTTCTGGGTCACCTCCGACAAGAGCGCCGCGTCGGACAGCACGGGGATCGGCACGAGCACGAGCCCCGGGGTGGGGGGCGATCGCGGGCCAAAACCCTTGCTCCTTCAGGTGGGGAGCTTCGACGATGACGCGGATCGCCTCGAGATCTCCTTTGGCGCGGCTACGGCCGCGGCCCTGGGGCTCACCGGCGCCGACATCAGCACCGTCTCCGGGGCGCTAAGCTTCCTGGGTACGGCGGACAGCGCGTTGGAGACCGTGTCGGACCTTCGTTCCCAGCTCGGCGGCTCGTACGGTCGCATCGTGCACGCGGTCAACTACCTTTCCGAGCTGCGCCTCGAGCTCACGGACGGCCACGGGCGCCTCGTCGGGACCGACGTCGCGATGACCGCAGCGGAACACGTGGGCGGCCTGATCAGGCTGCGCTCGGGCACCGCGGTCTTGACGCAGGCGAGAAGGCTTATGAGGCAATCGGTGCGCGTCCTGGGGTAGAAATCGAAGCTCAGGCGCGCCTGGGACTTATCGGTGCGCCCCACGACGTCGGGCGGCGCATTTCGAGGGTGCGCAAGGCGAGGGCGTTTTCGACCTCACCGCGCCCCAAGAATCCCACGAGAACGCTCCGTCCCTGCGGATCGCGGTCCACGGCCAGGAGGTACGGGGCAGAGGCCCGGGACGCCTCGTCCAAGGCGTCCTGAGCGCTTGCCTGGGCCGAGACCACCACCGCTCGGGCCGCCAGCCGATCCCCAAGCTCGCCGACGAGCACGAGGCGGCGGGTCTCGGGCGGGAAGTCGGCGACGTCCGCGGCGAGGAGTACCCCGAGTGGAGTGTCGTCGTCACGCACGACGACCAAGTCCAGGCGGGCAGCCGTGCGCATGAGCCCGAGCGCGCTGTCCATCGGAGCGCTGGCGCGAATCGTGGGCGGGTGCGTCATCATCACGTCGGAGACGCGGACCTGGGACAGGAGCTCGCGCGCTCTCTCTGCCTTGGCTTCCGCCTGCGCCCCGGTCACCAGGAACAACGCGATCAAGAGGAGCAAGAGGTCCCCGTTAAGGACGGCGAAGAGCCCAAGGGCCACGGCAAGGGCGGTACCCACGCCGGCGGCGATTCGCGTGGCCCGCGCCGCCCCGAGCGCGCCGGCCAAGAGCGCGCGCAACACGCGCCCACCATCGAGCGGGAAGGCCGGCACCAAGTTGAAGAGTCCAAGCGCGAGGTTGAGCTGACCGAGATAGAAGAGCCCCATGTTGAGATCCGCGACGCCGGCTGGGGTGATCCCCCTGACGAGAAGCAGGACGGCTCCCAAGACCAGGCTGCTCAACGGCCCAGCGGCGGCCATCATGGCCTCGAGGCGCGGGCGCCGGGGCATGTGCTCGATCAGCGAGACGCCGCCCAAGAGCATGAGCACGATCTCACGCACTCGCCCTCCGGCCCGGCGAGCGACCGCCACGTGGGCGAGCTCGTGAAACAAGACCGAGGCGAACAGTCCCACGGCGACCAGGAGCCCCCAGGCCAAGGGTGGAAGCACGAGATCCTCGGGGCGCGCTCCTGACATCTTGGCGACGACCGGGAACCGCACGGCGAAGATCGCCGCGAGGTACGGCAAGACGAGGAGCAAGGTCCAGTGCGCGCGCACTGGAACGCTGCGGACTCTAAAGAGCATGAGTGAACCTCTGAAGTGCATGTCTCGCTATTGAAGGTAGGTCCAATTTCAGGGGCGACCGGGTGGGGCGAGCCGGCGCGAATCGCTCCACTCCCATGGCGGCACGCTGGGCCTAGTTTTCAAGCCATGGCCGGGGCCCTCGAGATCCTTTCCAGGGTACACGACGCACTTCGCCGCGAGCCCATCATCGAGGCGGCCTCTCACGTCATCCTGCTCGATTTCGAGGACGGCGTGCTCACGATCGAGGGCGAGGTGGGGAGCATCGCCGCGAAGAAGCTCGCCCTCGAGCGAGCTGCCGCACAGCGTGGGGTGAGTGCCTTGGTGGACCGCCTGCACTTCGCCCGAGCGCGGTCGATGACCGATGACGAAATCCGTTCTCACACCTGCGAGATGCTGGCGGCCGAGCTCGCCTTCTTCGAGTGCACGATCTTGTCACGCGAAAGGGGGCGCGTGGAGGTGGTGCGTACCGCCGTGGTGTCGTCACAGTGGACCATCGAGGTTTCCGTCGATGAAGGCGTGGTCACCCTCGACGGGGACGCGCCGAGCCTTGCCCACAAGCGACTTGCCGGCGTCATGGCGTTTTGGGTGCCAGGAAGTCGCGACGTCGTGAACGGCCTCGGCGTTTTGCCCCCAGAAGAAGACAGCGACGAGGAAGTCAACGAAGGGGTCCGCCTGGCGTTGGAAAAGGACCCGTTCCTCGACGCGGTCGACATCCGCTCCACGGTTCAGAGGAGAGTCGTGACCCTCCGCGGTGTCGCTCATTCGGACGCGCAGAAAGAGATGGCCGAGATGGACGCTTGGGCTGTGTTTGGGGTGGACTTCGTGGTGAACGAGCTCGTGGTGAGAGAAGCACGGGCACAGCCGCAGATCTGATCCCGCCTCACGCGGCCCGGCACCGTCGCTGCACGGTGTCAGGGTATGAGAGTTCCCGCGCTCGGCGTCACCATGCTGGTCATCATGTCCACCCTTCTCGCATCTTCCTCCGTCTACGCCCAGCAGGCTCCACTCCAGGCTTGTCCCATGTGTCCTTATGTCGGGCCCGGCGGGATGTCCTGTCCCGGAATGTGGGGCATGTACGGTCCGGGCGCGGGCGCTTGGATGGTCATGAGCGCGCTCATCTTCCTCGCCGTCACCGCCGCGCTGGTGGCCCTCACCGTGTACCTTTGGCGCCGGAGCCGAGTGGCTCACTGAAGCCTGTAGGTAATACGCCCGCGTCGGGGATCGTAGGCCTTTTGGGAGAACCTCGATCACCTTGCCGGTCAGCTCGACATGCTCTTCCTTGTGTTCCCGAGGGCCATGGCGCGGGGGCATGCGCTCACCACTCCGGGACCCCGCACTCGGGACACTGCATCTCGATGAAGTCCACCCAGCGCAAGATTTCCTGAACGGTGCCGTGGGGGTCGCCATGGGCCGGGAGGCTCGCGTGCACCTGGCCAAATCTATCGGCGACGATGAGCCGGGCTTCGCCGGGGATGAGCGCAAGCCGCTGTTCGAGCAGGGCGATGACGTTTCCGGTTTCGTCGTGCACGCGCGGAATTGGGCTCTGGGGCTCGAGGTGCGCCGGCGCGCCCGGCACGATGACGAGGAGCGCTGCGCCCAATCCCCACAGATCCCGGAGACGCTGCGCCAACGCCCCTTCAAGCGCAGCGCACTCACCACAGGCCTCGTGCAGGATCGCCATGACCATTTCGCGGCGTTGGAAGTAGTCTTCGGTCCCAGTCAGCTTGCCCTGGGCGTCGGGCAGGCGAAACGCGGGAAGTGCACCAAAGCCGGCCATTTCGAGCCTCTACAAAGAACCTGGTGCGGCGGAGTGAAAAGAACAGGGCTACCCGCGCATGTTTTCCAACCTAGAAAGACGACATGGCAAAGCCCACATGGAAGATGCAGGTCGGTGAAACGGCCCCGGAGTTCCGGCTTCGGGCCACGGGAAAAGGCGCGGGGCGGGGTGAGCCCATAACCCACGTGGCCTTATCTGACTTCCGAGGCAAGAAGAACGTCGTATTGGCCTTCGTCCCGGCGGCGTTCACCCCTGTTTGAACGGTGCAGATGCCGTCGTACGAGGAGGACCTCTCCGAGTTCGAGCGGCGAAATGCCCAGGTCCTGGGCATTAGCACTGACCAGATCTTCTCTCTCGAGGCGTGGGCGAAATCGATGGGCGGGCTCTCGTACCCCCTCCTTTCCGACTTCTGGCCCTTTGGCGTCACCTGCGTGGAGTACGGAATCCTGCGTTGGCACGGACAAGCCGAGCGCGCGATATTCGTAGTCGATAGAGAAGGGAAGCTTCGCTACATCGACGTGCATGACATCAACGAGCAGCCCCCCACCGACAAGATCATGGAGGCGCTCGACAAGCTGCGTTGACTGAGCCTCGTCCGCGCTCGCACCTCATGGAACTCTCCCGTTACTGCATTCCGTGGACCCCCTTCCACAAGCACCTCGAAGAGGCGGTGGTCATGCTTGGTTCCACCGCCGCGGTCTACCACCAAGACGACAAGCCCTTCGCGGTCGATGGGGACTTGAGCTTTCGCCGCATCCCCGGCACGGCGACAGGGAGGGAGCTCAGGTACGCCGACGTGCACTACGACCACGGCTGCGTGGACCGGGACATCAACTGCGTGTTCCCGCTGGATCGCCTGCACGAGCTCGCCCATGAACACCGCATTGGGGCGGTCGCCGAGTGGCACTTTTCCGCCGGCTTCACCATGGCCCTTCGCGACTTCGCCCGCACCACGGTGCCCGAGATCGTGGAAGAGGTCGCCAAGGTCCGCCCCGATGCGGTGTTGCTCACGGGCGGCTGAAGGCTCTGCCATCGCACGGTCGTGGCGATCCAGAGAGGAATCGAGATGCAGGGAGTCCCCACCGTGCTCATCACGGTGGAGGCGGATGAGAGCCGCCAGGCCCGCCCCCCGAGGGCACTTGCCCCCATGGGTTTTCGAGTGGGCTACTCGCTCGGCAGGCCGTCTGATCCCGCTCTCCATAAGTGGATCCTGAGCGACGCGCTTCACCTTCTCACCCATCCCGCCCCGCCGGGCGTCGTCGTCGAACGGGACTACGGGTAAGGCTCGCTTCGCGTCCGCCCACCTCTGGGACGGGTGACCCCACGGGAGGGGGTATTCCCCCAGGGTCTTCTGCCCCCGCCCGAACCTAGTAACCGCGCGAATTGGCGATGGGTAGGGCAGGTCTCGGGCTTGCACTCATCGGCGGCCAGCAGGCGCCTGCCCGCCGACGCCGAGGCGGGAGGGCCGATGGAGGTCTTCATGTCTCTTTGTTTAAAGCGGCTCGTCCGGGGTCATGCCGAAGCCCTTTCTGCGGTCGTCTTGGCTTTAGGTTTCGCGGGCTGCACCGAGGACGAACCCGGCACGCGGTTCGAAGGGCAGGCGGAGCTCTGGATCGCTACCCTCGACGACGGGACCGAGCGAACCCGGTACGTTCTTGCGTCGCCGCTCGGGGAGCTCGGCCTGGAGTTCGCGACGCCGCCCGAGGACTTAATTGGCGGTGAGCGGATCGTAGTCATGGGGGAGAGGATCGTCGGAACGGGCGAGCGCGAGGAGAACGACTCGATCCGCGTGGACTCGTACCAGGTGCTCGAGCGTGCTCGAGACGGCGTGGCTGACATGCAGAGCGCCTTGACGGGAAACCGCACGAGGACTCGCTTGAAGGTGGCGGTTCTCATGTACCACTGGGGCAACCAGGACAGCCTGACCAATGCCTCCATGCACGAGAAGATCTTCACCTCGCAGGCCTCGCTTCGGCAGTGGTACCGAGAGAGCTCGTACGGGCTCGTCGACATCGAGGGCGACGTCTTCGGCTGGTACAAGGTCGACAAGCCATCGAGCGGTTGCGGCCAGGACGCTGCGGCGAACGCGCGCAGCGCGGCACGCGCGAAAGGGGTGAACCTCGACGCGTACGACCTCTGGCTGCACTACTTCCCCAGGTCGTCCTGTGGCTGGTCGGGGCTGGCGACTGTCGGCAGGCCCTTTCGGCCCGCGCGGAACAGCTACTACAACGGCGCGAGCGGGTGCGTCACCCTGGCGCAGGAGACCATGCACAACCTGGGAGGCGCCCATTCTCGCTCCTACGATTGCGGGAACAGCGCGTTCAGCGGGTCTGGGTGCACGGAAAAAACGTACGGCGACCCCTTTGACCCCATGGGGCATGGCTGCTGGCAGACGAGCGCTTTCTCGAAGGCAACCCAGGCGTGGTTCGGGAAGTGCAACAGCGTCGCCGTCACCGCGAACGGTTCCTTTGATCTGGTCCCAATCGAGAACCCGTCCGACGGGATCCAGATGCTCCAAGTCCGGGTCAAGGACAGCTTGTGCCCCACGCGGATCGGATCCCCCTGCTACTACTACGTGGCGTACCGGCAGCGCTTGGGCAACGTGGACGGCAACCAACCCGAGACGGCCCAGATCTTCAAAGGACTCCAGTTCCACGTGGGATCGGCTGTGGACTTCGAAGGGGGCTCGGCCATCAAAGGTCCCACGCTCCTCGACATGACCCCTACGAGCTCGCGTGGCTTCGATGACCCGGCGCTCGAGATGGGCAAGACCTTCACGGATCCCGCTGGACTCAAGGTGACGCTGGTATCGAGCTCGGCCGCGAGCGCACGGGTGAAGTTGGAATTTCCAGGCGGCGGCTCTGGGGCGCCCCGCTGTATTGACGGTTCCAACCCAACCGGAGGGGACGGTGGGAGAGACGCTGGGGATGGAGGCCCCGCCGCCGACGCCGGGGTCCCAGGCAAGGACGGCGGTTCCCGCCCCACCGACGCGGGCGACGTGCCCCAGGCCGACGCGGGCGGCTCGCCCCAGGCCGACGCGGGCGACGTGCCCCAGGCCGACGCCGGAGCGCCAGGCACGGACGGCAGCGGCGTCAGCTCGGACGCCGGCGATGCGCCCCAGGCGGCCGAGGGAGGCTGCTCGTGCCGCGTGTCGTCCACTAAGGAACGACCGTCAACTCTGCCCGCGATTCTGTTCCTCGCTCTCTTCGCATTCGTGATGGTGCGCCCTTCGAAGCCCCGCTGACACGTCATTCGGTGCCTGGCTTTCGCCAAGTCACGCGCCTGTTGCTACCATGGCGCGCCTTGATTGACCTTACCTGCCCGGTCAGACGTTGCGGCCAAAGGTTGGCTTTTGGCGAGCGGGATGTTTCGTGCCCGATGGGGCACCGGTTTGACCTCGCGAGGAGCGGGTACGTGAACCTGCTTCAGCCGCAGGATCGGGGTTCCCGAGCACCTGGCGACGCGCGAGGCGTGGTGCTCGCCAGAAGAAGGTCCCTCGAGCGGGGACTGGGAGAGCCACTCCTTGGTGCCCTGCTTCGCCTGCTCGAAGGCCTCGGCAAAGGCGCAAGGATCCTCGACGTGGGCTGCGGCGAGGGCTACTTCCTCGGCCATCTCGCCGAGCGACTTCCGTTGAACGCCGTCGGTGTCGATATCTCCTCGAGCGCCACAGGCGCCGCGGCCAAGCGCTACCGCAACGTCCGCTGGATCGTGGCGAACGCCGACCTGCGCCTCCCCTTTGGCGATGGATCGTTTTCGGTCGTTCTTTCCGTCACAGGGCCCAAGAACTCGCGCGAGTTCCTAAGGCTGCTCGCTCCCGAAGGACGCCTCGTCTTGGTCATCTCGGGTCCCGATGACCTGGCCGAGCTCCGATCCGCCGTTCTTGGTCACGCCAAGGGGCTCGATCGAGCTCCGCGAATGCAGGAGATGTTCGGCGCTGATTTCGCCTTGGAGAGCGAGGAGACCGTTCGCTCGGTCGCTCGTCTTTCGGCAGCGGCGTTGGCCGATCTCGCCGCCGGGACCTACCGAGGAGCCCGCCACCGCGAGAGGGCACGCCTTACGGCCCTCACGGAGCTCGACGTCACGCTCAGCTATCGGATTCTCGTGTTTCGTCCGAGGTAATCATCGTGCAGCGTCGCAAGATCTCCCGGTCCTTCGTGTATCCGTACCGGATGTGATCCTCCTGAAAGCGGGACGCGCGTCCGATCGGGCAGGAGTCGCGGACCGCGAGCCACGCCTGCCAGTTCTCCTCAACCGTTTTCATCTCGGGAGTTCCGAGAGCAAGGGCTCTTGCCAGGGCTGCTTCACAGCTCCGCGCGCAATCCGCGCAGGTCCGGACCGCCTCCCGAGGAGGCCCACTTGGACCGGCGACGTCAATGACCGCCACTGCACGAAGGGAGATCCACGGGCCATGCTCAGGGTGGATGGACAAGTGCGCTGGCGAGAGGTAGGCGAGCCCCGATACGTGGGCCGCGCGTTGCACCGCGATCCTCCTCGGGGGCGGCTCATGGGCAAAGCGTACCTCCCAGCGCTGCGAGAGTCGCTCTAGCGCGGAGTGCACGGTTTCCGTGACGTAGCGCTCGATCGGGTTCGGATCCTTTGCCACGCTCGGCCTTGCACGCAGAGTCGCCACGAGCCTGGGCCAGAGCGCGCGGGTGTTCCCGAGGAGCACTGCAAGTCGTCCGGGATCTCCAAAATCAGGGACCCGGTACTCCGCTGCCACGGCGCGGTTGTACCAGCCCACTTGGAACGGCTCTGCGAGATCCAGCCCTGCGTTTCGGCAAGGCACCGATACCTGTTCCACAACGCGAGGCCACACTTCGCACACGGCGCCGAGCGTACCAGAGAAGCGGCGCGCTCCGAATGGGCTTTAGGGCAGCTCCGACAGCTGCACCACGTGGCTATACCCGCCGAGAACCTGGTGCGCGAAGCGAAGGAAATCGGTGTCGGTGAGGAGCCCGACGAGATCCCCCTCGTCGTCAACAACCGGGAGCGCGCCGATCTTGTGCTGGAGCATCAAGCCCGCCGCTTCGTGCGCAAGCATTGTCGGTCCCACGGTGCGCAGCCGGGTCGACATGTACTGCCCGACCCGCGCCTTGCCTCGCCCCTTGGCCAAGGCGAGGTCTCGACTCGAGATGATCCCGACCAAGCGCTGGTCCTTGTCCACGACAGGAAGGTGGCGGACATCACCCAGGCGCATTTCGGATTCGGCGTGCTCCATGGAATCCGTGGGAAGGACCGTTATCACCGAGGCGCTCATGAGATCCCCTACGGTGACGTGGCCGAGGTTCATGACCGGCAGAAATGCCAGAACCGTGCCCGCCTGGCGTGCCGCTTGCTGGGAAGACTGGCCATGATCCGTACCTGCGCTTCCTGCGGCACTCAAACCCTGATCGACGGAGAGCACCTGGCCGAAATCGGGATGTGTGGTACCTGCCAGGGGCTGCTCCCACCGGCCAGCGAGCCCATCGAGGTGGACACGGCCATGCTCACGCAAGTGACCAGAGTTACGAGGGTTCCCATCCTCGTGGTTTTTGAAGCGCCGTGGTGTGGCCAGTGTCGAAAGATGGCTCCTGAAGTCCGGAAGGTCGCGAAGTCAATGGCTGGAAAGGCGCTCGTGCTCAGAGTGGATACCGAAAAGAACCCCGAGCTATCGGCCCGTTTTCACATCCTGGGTGTCCCCAGTCTCGTCATCCTGAACCAGGGCAAGCTCGTGCTCAAGCAGGGCGGCGCCGTGGACTCTCCACAGATGGAGGCGTGGCTCCTGAGCTCGGCTGCGAAATAAACCACGCACGTCCTGCGCCGAACGCTCGAAAGCCCGCAATGTTCGCGCAAGCCCGCAATAAGTCGGTGCCCGGGCGGATCACCCGGGCAAGGTTCCCTACGCTCCCATCTCGGACCATTCCTCAGGTAAGAATAGCCGCATGCTCGCTCGATCCATGGGCCTCGTCCAGCGCGCCCTTTCGTGGCTCCGAGCGGCGCCTCCGCTTCCACTCTGGTACCACCGCGACTACCGCCTCCCTCTGCCCGAGGTAGAGGCGCGAGTCGGGGTGGAGCCGAGGCGGGCCGACTTGGTGGCCTGGTACCTCTTGGAAAAGCGCATCGTGACCAGGCAAGACGTCAGGGAGCCCGCCCGGATCGGCTACGGCGAGCTTGCCCGCGCGCATTCGCAAGAGCTTCTCGAATCGCTCACTCGACCCGAGACCCTGGCTCGCGTGTTCGCCGTGGAGCCGGCCGAGCTCCCAGTCGACGAAATCCTGCGCACCGTCCGGCTCGCCTGCGGAGCTACCCTGGAAGCGGCCCGGAAGAGCCTGCTCGGGAGGTGTGCGACCCTAAACCTCCTCGGCGGGTTTCACCACGCCGCACGGGCGCGGGCGAGCGGCTTCTGCCCCGTCAACGACATCGCGGTTGCTGTGGCGGCCCTTCGAAAAGAAGGTTTTTCCGGGAGAGTCGCGGTGCTCGACCTGGATGCCCACCCTCCAGACGGTACTGCGGACTGCTTTCATGGAGATCGATCGGTGTGGATTGGCTCCATTTCGGGTTGCACGTGGGAGCCCCTGGATGGAGTGGATGAGAATGTCTTGCCAGTGGGTTGCCCCGACCGCGAGTATCTCGACGTCCTTGGTCGCCTCTTGGGCCGGATGCCTCGTCCCGACCTGGCCTTCGTCATCGCTGGTGGCGACGTGCTCGCCGGCGATCGCTTCGGCAAGCTCGGCCTCACCCTTGGCGGAGCGCGGCGTCGGGATGCGTGCGTGGCGAAGGCACTCACGGGCACGCCGAGCGTCTGGCTCCCGGGCGGTGGGTACCACGCCGACGCTTGGAAGGTCCTCGCCGGCACGGCGCTCGTCCTCGCAGGTCGCGGGGCCGAGCCAATCCCGCTCGGGCACGACCCGCTGCACAGCCGATTTGGTTGGCTCGCCTCCACCTTGAGTCGTGAGAGCCTTTCCGGAAAGGACACGACCGAGTCCGATATCCTGGAGCAGCTAGGGGTGCCGTCCCAGGGACCCGCTCGCCTCCTCGGTTTCTATTCGGCAGAAGGGATCGAGTGCGCGTTTTTTCGCTACGGCATCCTCGATCACCTGCAGCGCTTGGGATACGCCCACTTTCGCTTTGAGATGGGCCCAGCCAGCGTCGGCGAGCGGCTCCGCGCGCTCGGCAGCGCAGACGGCCGTGACCACATGCTCCTCGAGGTCGTCCTCGAGCGGGCGACGGTCTCCGAATCGACCGTGCTCTTCGTCCACTGGCTGGCCCTCCGGCACCCCAGGGTACCCTTTGGGCCAGACAGGCCCAAGCTGCCAGGCCAAGACGCGCCCGGCCTGGGCTTGGCTCGCGAGGCCATGGAGCTCTTGGGGCGAATGGCCGATCGTCTTGGCCTCGAGGGGGTCGTGATCCGCCCTGCGTGGTACCACGTGGCTTTTTCGGCGCGGCACCGGCTGCGGTTCGTGGATCCGGCGCGGCAGGGTCGCTTTGAAGCGCTCGTGCGCGATCTGGCCCACCTAACCTTATTGCAAGCGACACTCGCGGTCGTGGAAGGTAGGGTGGTCATGAACGGTTCACGCTACTCTTGGGAGGCGGACGACATGGCGCTCTGGCTTAACGGCAGGCAAGAAGACCGAGCTTCCGTCGAAGAGGAGCTAAGTAGGGTCCACTTCTCCGCCTGGGCACCCCCTTCGCAGTGACACGTCCATGGATTTCTACCAGGCACTCCTCGCCGACTTCCGAGCCCATCTCTGGCTGTACTTGTCGATGCCCGTCGTGGCGGCCGTCATTGGCTACGTGACCAAGCTCGTGGCGATTCGCATGATGTTCGAGCCGATCGAGTTCGTGGGCATCAAGCCCTTCCTCGGCTGGCAGGGGATCGTACCAAGGCGGGCTGAGCGCATGGCGAGCATCGCCTGTGACACCATGACCGCCAGGCTCATCTCCCCCAAGGAGATCTTCGGCCGGATGGATCCCGACCGGGTGGTGCAAGAAATCGAAAAACCGCTTCTCGCGGACGTCGAGGAGATCACCCGCGAGGTCATGGACGTCTACGCTCCAAAGCTCTGGGAAATGCTCCCCGAGGGCATCCGCCAGGCCGTCCTCAAGCGAGTCAAGGACGAAGCGCCGGGGATCGTCAAGCAGATCATGGCGGACGTGAAGGCGAACATCGACAGCGTGTTCGACCTCAAGTCGATGGTCGTCGGCCACCTCGTAGGCCAAAAGCCGCTCCTCAATCGGATTTTCCGCGAATCCGGCCGGGAGGAATTCAAGTTCATCGCCCGCTCCGGGATCTATTTCGGCTCGGTCATTGGCGTCGTGCAGATGGTGACCTGGATGTTCACCCATTCGGCGATCATCATGCCGCTGTTTGGCCTGTTCACGGGTTGGTTCACCGACTGGCTCGCGCTCAAGATGGTGTTTCGTCCCCGGGAGCCCAGGCGCTTCTTCGGCGTCTTTAGCTGGCAGGGCCTTTTCCTCAAGCGACGCAAGGAAGTGGCGGCGGAATATGGAGGCCTCATCGCCCGTGAGGTCATCACCCCGGAGAACATCTTCGAGGAGGTGCTCAAGGGACCACTCTCGGACAGGCTGCTCGTCATGATCCAAAACCACGTGCAGCGGATGGTCGACCAGCAGGCGGGGCTGGCGAAGCCGATCGTGGTTTTTGCCGTCGGCACCGAGCGATACCGCGAGATGAAGCGCTTGGTCGTGCTCAAGACCATCGCGCGCTTGCCCAAGACGCTCAAGCACGTGGAGCCCTATGCAGCCGATGCGATGGACATCCGCAATACCCTGGTCACCAAGCTCCAGGACATGACTCCCGCTGAGTTCGAGGGCATTCTTCGTCCCGCCTTCCAGCAGGACGAGTGGATCCTCATCGCGGTCGGGGCGGCGCTCGGTTTTCTCGTTGGGGAGATGCAGGTTTTCTTGATGCTGCATTAGCGGCGAGGGGAGCGCTTTGAAATCGGTTGACGAAGGGCCTGCGCGGGTGTATTCAAATATTTGTTTGAATATTTGAGAAGCGCCGTGGGCCACAAAAATACCGACATAAAAGCGCAGCTTTACGAGCAGCTGGCGCAAGTGGGCAAGGCAGTCGGGAGCCCGCATCGCCTCGAGGTCATCGAGCTCTTGGCGCAGGGTGAGCGCACGGTCGAAGGCCTGGCCAGCGCGCTCTCGATCCCCGTAGCCAACATGTCCCACCACCTTGCATCCATGCGCGCCGCTCGACTTGTCGATGCCCGCAAAGAAGGGACCTTCGTCTTCTACCGGCTCTCGGATCCGGACGTCTTCGAGCTCGCCCGGATGATTCGCACCCTGGCGGAACGCCACATCGCCGAAGTAGACCGCCTCGTTCGCACCTACTTCCGTGCACCCGATGAGCTCGAGCCGATCGGCCGTGAGGAGTTGCTTGAGCGAGTGCGCGCGGGGGAAGTCGTGGTGCTCGACGTTCGTCCGACGAACGAGTACGAGTCGGGCCACATTGCAGGCGCTCTGTCGGTGCCGCTTGACGAGCTCGAGCGCCGCCTGGCCGAAATACCGCAGGGCAAGGAGCTCGTCGCGTACTGCCGGGGACCCTACTGCGTCATGGCGCTCAAGGCCGTCAAGAAGCTTAGGGAACAAGGACGAGTCGCGAGGCGCCTTTTGGGCGGGTTCCCTGAGTGGCGCCACGCACGGTTGCCGACGGAAGTTTCTGGCAAGAGGAGGTAGATGATGAAGACCCTAATCGTTCTCAACGAGTCGCCATACGGGAGCGAGCGAACGTACAACGGACTACGTCTCGCAGGCTCCTTGGCCAAGCAGGAAAACAGCGAGCTCAAGGTTTTTCTCATCGGCGATGCTGTCGCCGGCGCACACAATGGCCAGAAAGTACCGCAGGGCTACTACAACGTGCAGGTCATGCTCGGCGCGATAACGCGCAGAGGCGTGGCCGTGGGCACCTGCGGTACATGCATGGACGCGCGCGGAATCCGCGACGAGGATCTCGTGGAGGGAGCGCAGCGCAGCACGATGGACGAGCTCACGACCTGGACTGTCTGGGCGGACAAGGTCATCGCGTTTTGAAAGGGGGCTCGCATGGGCCAATCAATCCTCATCCTCGGATCCGGCGTCGGCGGACTGGTCACAGCGAACAGGCTTCGCAAGAAGCTGCCGAAGGAGCACCGGGTGGTCCTCGTGGATCGCGAGTCGTCATTCGTCTTCGCGCCGTCGTTCCTGTGGCTGATAACCGGCGGCCGGACCGCCGAAAAGATCAGCCGTCCCCTAGATCGGCTCGAGAAGCGGGGGATCGAGGTCGTAAGGGGCGAAATCGAGCGCATCGATCCGGTCAAGCGCGAGGCCGTCGTCAACGGCCAGGCCCTTGTCGGCGACGCCCTAGTGATTGCTCTGGGCGCCGAGCTCGCGCCTGAAACGATCCCCGGGCTGGCTTTGGCGGGGCACAACTTCTACACGCTGGCCGGCGCCGAGTCGTTACGCGACGAGTTCGCAAGGTTTTCTCGCGGCAAGCTCGTGATCCTCACGGCCGCACCCGCCTACAAGTGCCCGGCTGCCCCGTACGAGGCCGCCATGCTCCTCGAGCATGCGTGCCGGAAGCGCAAGATTCGGGGGGAGGTGTCCATCGATCTTTACGCGGCAGAGCCCGGGCCGATGGGCGTCGCGGGGCCCGAGGTTTCGGCGGCCGTTCGGCAAATGGTCGAGGCCAAGGGCATCAAGTACCACCCTGAGCATCAGGTCAAGGAAGTGGACCCGGTGGGCCGCGTCGTGAAGTTCGCGAGCGGCGGCGAAGCTACCTTTGACTTGCTTGCCTACGTTCCGCCGCACCGGGCGCCGCGCGTGGTTCGCGAAGCGGGACTCGTCGGCGAGAGCGGGTGGGTACCGGTCGACCGCCACTCCATGGAAACGAAGTTCGAGCGGGTCTACGCGCTGGGCGACGTGGTCGCGATTCCGCTCAAGCTCGGCAAGCCGCTCCCCAAGGCAGGTGTCTTTGCCCACGGCGAGGCGGAGGTTGTCGCTGAAAATATCGCCCGTGCGGTAACTGGAAAGGGGAAGGTAGCGGCGTTCGATGGCCACGGAGAGTGCTTCATCGAGACCGGAGAAGGGAAGGCCGGGTTCGGGTCGGGGAACTTCTACGCCGAACCGGTCCCCGAGGTGAAAAACCATCCTCCGGCGCGTCGCTGGCATGCGGCCAAGATCCTGTTCGAGAAGGACTGGCTCAGGAGGTGGTTTTAGTCGTCGCTCCCAGCTCCTTCGCGAGCCGCTCTTTTCGCTCTGCGGCCTCACTCCGACCAAGAGTGCGAAGTACGGCTGCTTCCTCATGAAGAAGAGATGCCACCGCGCGGGCCTTTTCGGGCGATCCGAGGATCGCAGTGAGCGCATCCGCCGACATGGACTCGAAAAGCCCAGGCGGCATTCCCAGAAGCTCGTCCCAGGTCTCCTGGATTTCTTGCAGCGCTTGTTCGTGCTCCCCTGATTTCCTCAATCCGGCGACACGCGCGAGTGCCGCGGCGAGCTGCTTCACGAAGCGGAGGAGGTAGTCCTCGCGGTACATGGTCCGAGGATACACGCGAGTGGCGCTGTCGCCACGCCGACTCGACGGGCGCGTGTACGCGCGTTCACTCACCCGTGGCTAGGGGCGCGAGAATACGTCGGGCATTGCGCTTGCAGTTGAGGCGGGCGGAGGCATTGCATGCGTGTTCGTATCCTCGTTTTGTTACCTCTCGTCGCCCTTGCCTGTGCGGGCTTGCCGCGTCCAATCGAAGATCCAGAGGTCAAGGTCACCGGTGTCGCCGTGAGCCACGTGTCCCTCGCAGGCGCCGAGGGCGTGTTCGATTTCCAAGTCGTCAACCCCAACGGCATTTCCATCCCGCTCTCGGCGGTGGAATGGGAATTCGCCGTGGGCGGAACCCGGGCCATGCGGGGCTCCATGGAGCTTGCAGCGAAAATCCCTGCGCGGGGCGTGGCGCCGGTCCGAGCCGCCATCAAGCTGGGCATGCGCGAGGCGGCTGACGTGGCGGCGCAGGTTGCGTCCGGAGTGCGCGGTTATTCCCTTCGGGGCAAGTTGTATTTCACCACGCCGCTGGGGCGTCTTGGCGTTGGGTTCAGGCACCTTGGTGAGCTGGCGAGCCCCATTTGACGGCAGGCCACGCTTGGATCCGCGACCGAGCTTGCTTCATGGCGCATGGAGCGTCCTCAATTTCCACGGCGGCACGCGAACCTGCGGAAACTTGATGTGACCGTCGGCAGTTCGGTTCAGCGGGCGGTGCCCGGCATGGGGGCGATGGTGCTTTTCCAAGAAGGAGAACGCGGCCGCGGGGAGCTCGAGCCCGAGGGTTCCCGCCGCCGTTACGAGCTCGTCGGAGCTCAGGCCATGGGTCGCCGCGAAACAGGTGAGCGCAAGGATGCCCGGCCGCTCCCCGTAGGCGCCGTGTACGAGGACCGGAAGGGCCTTTGGGTCGGCGAGCACGTCAAAAAGCAGCTCGAATGGCTCCTCGGACCACCGGTGCTCCAAGATCGGGATTTCCACGAGCCGAAGGCCAATCCGTTCGACCCGGATCGCCTCGGGCTCCGCCTGCTCCTCGGGCCGGAGAACGCTCACCAAGGTGCGGAAGTGGCGCCCAAGGCCGTGCTTGTTGATCTCGCGCAGGTCTCGGAACCGAGGCAAGTCCGAGAAGGCGAGCTCCTCGTCCAACACTGTGATTTCCATCGCAAGAGAAGGTAGTTTGAAGTGATCGCATGGCAACAGCGTGGGTTGGGACGCCAGGCCGACTTCGACTCCCGGTGCCTCCAACAGTGTCTGCAAGCCCTGGCTTGAAGTCCAAGCTCACCTCCATCTCACGAACATCCTGGCCGTCACATGGCGCCAACCAGCTGACCTCGGCAAGATCATCACGGACGCGCTGGAGACCTTCGGCCCGGCCGCGGAAGTCCATCGTCCTCGAAGTTGTCCCACCGCTTCAGTGGAACGTGCTCACCATCCCGAGGGGGACACCACCTCGCTGCTCGGCTGTGCCGAGGACATGCGCAAGACGACTGGCCTGGACGTTGGCCACCTCACGGGCTTGGTCGTCGTCGATCCCGGGGTCGATGACAAGCGCTTGTTGGTCATCGAGACCGAGTTCGCGCGGGTCCTGCAGGTCCACACGCGTGAAGGCAACACGCTGAGCGACATCATCCGTCAGGCATGGGACGTCCTCCCTCTCCGCCGGCTCCAGCTACGCCGTCGTGGGTGCCGGACAGAAGACCATCGCCCAACTCCTCGGCCACGCCGACACCGCGGCGACGGAGAAGTACACGCACATCGCCCGTCACACGACGGCCGCCTCGTCGAGGCGAGGTGGTCGAGGCTGCAGGGCGGGGGCTCGAAGTGAGGCGCAAAGGCAAGCGGCCAGCACCACCCCGAGGGGTACAATCGTGGACTTCACATCACAGCCGCTCCCACTCCTCACGTGAGACGCCAGCTTGCCGAAGGAGCCGTGCGAGAAGCTCGCGGCCGATGTCACCTTGGTGAGGGTTCGGGATGCGGAGCACCACGTCGCCCCTCACCATGAACTGATGCTTGCCGCCGGAGAAAGGGCCCTCGAAGCCGAGGTGGCCGAGGTAGCGGACCAAGTCCTTGCGCTTGACCGGACCGAAGGTGGGCATCAGGGAGTGGCGTCACCCACGGTCTTCACGGCCAGTTCAATACCATCCACGACGGGCAGCGGCAGGTTCCGAGCGACCCGGACCAGGATCCACTCCTCCAAGACTTCCCCTAGCTCGTCGCGGCACTTCTCAAGCGTGGCGGCATTGGCATTGACGCCCTCGAAGCCAGGGATCTCGCCGAAGAAGGACTTGTCGTCGGGCAGGATCTCGAACCGAGCCCGGTGCATCGCACTGCGAATGTAGTCGGTCAACATGATCTGCCTTCAATCCTACCTTGCGCCCTGACCCCAGAAAAGGCCGGACTGGACTGGCCTTTCCCCGAAATTCAGGGGACTCATCCAGGGACCTCGTTCGGGCAGTCGGAGAATCCGCAACGAAGTCCAAGAGATAACTAGTGGAGGCGCCGGGAGTCGAAGACGGCCTGGCGAACCCGCAAGATGTCAACATGCTTGGCTTTTCACCAGGGTCAAGGATCCGGCCCCGTCGCTCTACGTCGTTCCGCGTCGTGCATCACCAGACGATGGCTCCGCTCGGGCTTCACGCGCAAGGCAAAGGTCACGCACAAGAACTGCGACCCGCGCCATCTCCGCGGGCGTCAAGTCCTCTTCCGCGCTGTACAACTCGCCGTGCAGCCACGGGTGGCGACTTCTCACCGGAGAAGCTCCCGTGCCCGCTCCAGCATCGCCTCGCTCGCGAAGATCACCTGAGGATCACTCCTGCTTCTCGGAAGCTGCCTTCCGGTCTGCGCCCAAGTCGCGCCATCAGCTTCTATCTATAGAAGCTAAAGTACACGCGAATCCCCCGAGCCTGCTCCTTCGAGCTCGGACTCCTGGACTCAACTTCTTCTTGTTCGTCTCAGGATTCTCGTGTTATGCGGGACCAGCGACGGGCCGAAGAGGCCCGAAGAAAAGGAAGGGTGCTTCATGAACGACAAGAAGACCGAAGAAGAGATCCGCAAAGAAGCTCTGGAAGAGTTCAGCGCCCGGCTTGTCAGTGATGACGAGCTCGAACAAGTCACCGGCGGCGGGACCAGCGAAGCCTCTTGTGAGTGCTGGTGCGGAACCGGGCTTCTCAGTACCTGCAGGACCGGTACCGTCAAGGCCTACTAGCAAATACGCCCGCCACGCCGCTCCGACGGTGGGTCGGATGCCGCCATCTATATCTGTCACCTCCTCGGTTCACGGCATTCTTGCCGGGGCGCGAACCCATGAAGAGTTATGGGAAGCTCCCGATCCTGACGGGGCAAATGCAGCTCATATCGCACGTGCCCTGGACGAAGAGCTTAGCCGCCTCGAGGCAAAGAGTGTGCGCGTTGATCGCGACCGCTTCCATGAACACCTCAAGCTACGCCGATTCCGCGGCACGCCTTCACCGGTTGTCGGGCCTGTGGAAAAAGGGCAATCACCATTGCCACCGTGGGCCGGTACTTTCATTCGCCTGTCCCAGTTCCTTCGCTCGTCCGTGCCGCCCCGGCAACCTTCCTGGCGAGCATCACCGAGCGACGTGCTGCCCCTCGAAAACGCGCTGGGTCGCTTGGTGCACTTTGCCTGGTGCGAGCTCGATGCCTTAGCCGCGCATCCGATCCTTGGCGCGAAGGTCGCTCGTGATCTCGAACGCGCCTTGTTGGAAGATCTCGCCTGCCTCTTTGCGTCGCCGCTGTCGGCCGAGAGGGCAGTGGCTCGGCGCATGGGGTCGTTGCGTGATTCGCCGGATGACATGGCTCGATTCGTCGAGAGCACCCTGGGCACGCCCGACGGGGTCATGGCCTTTCTCCACGCGTACCCCGTGGCAGCACGGCTCTGCTCTACGCTCATCAATCGGTGGGTAAGCACGACCCGGGCACTCCTCTCGCGCCTGCTCGCCGATTGGTCCGATCTGCGCGCCACCTACTCCTTCTCTGAAAAGGAGCCTCGAATCGAGCGCATCGAATGGGGCACACGACCGGCGGTGGGTGGCCAGCCAACGGTGACGGTCTTCTTCGACTCCGGTCGTGGCCTGGTGTACTCGCCACGCTCCGCACGCAGCCATATCGCGCTTGCCCGGCTCGTCGATTGGCTCTCCGCCCATGGAAGCCCTTTGCTGCCCAGCGCTGTGCGAACACTGGAGAGAGGGGGCTACGCCTGGCTCGAACGTGTGAAGCCTACCGCCTGCTACGATCCAGAAGAGCTCGCGCGCTTTTACGAGCGCGCTGGAGCCCTCTTGTGCCTGGCGTACCTCTTGGGCGCGACCGACCTTGAAGGTGATAGTCTGATCGCACAAGGGGAGCAGCTCTTTGCCATCCGACCGCAGGCCCTGCTTGCGCCTCCGCGTTTCGACTTGGCACTCGCATCGTTTGGGCACTCGGTGCTCTCCACTAGCCTGGTCGGCGCTTGGCGGCTGATCGACGGACGTTTTCGAGATATCGCCGGGCTCCCGACGGCCGAACCCGGGCGTATCGAAGTGAAAAGCCAATGGCGCGGGACCCACGACCTTAACGTGGTATTCCAAACCACTTGGGTCTCCACTCGCGATCACGTCCCCTCGCTCGCGGGGACCTGGGCGTTGGCCGCACAGCATGAGGAGTCCATTGGCACCGGATTTTCTGCCCTGTACCAGCTTGTCCTTCGACATCGAGCCCAGATTCTCGAGAGCGGCGGTCCACTTGACGCGTGGTTCGGCGAGGAGGTGGAAGTCTCCGTTTACGATCGTGTGAACGCGCGATTGAGGAGCTTCCGTTCGCTGTCCCCTCGGCTTCTTCAAGACGGAGTCGCCTGGAGCATGGCTTCAGAGCTCGATAGTTTTCGCTTTTTAAGCCCGCTCCACGACGACATCGAACCCCTATCGGCCTTGGTCGCCGTCGACGCGCGTGCGATTCGCTCGCTCGCTCTTCCCTTCCTGTCGGCGCGACCCGACACAACCACGCTGCGCGCACAGCACGACCAGGAGACGCCCGCCTGCATCGGCGGCTTCTTCCGCTCGGCCAGCGCTCCGACGATTCGAGAGCGGCTGCGCTCGCAAAGCATGGAGGACTCGGCGAATCAATTGCGGCTTTTACGCGTAGCCCTGCAAGCAGACCCGGTCGCGACCGCGCATCACGCGCCGGTCGCCGGCGGCCAAAATCTTTATCTGGAAGAAGCGCTTAAGCTCGCCGAACGGCTACAGCGAACCGCGGTGTCAGCGCCCAACGGCACGCCTACCTGGGTAGCAGCGTCGCAATGCCCGCCTCATGGTCGCTTTCAGCTACTACCCATGTCCCCCGAGGGCCTTTCCGGGCAAGGTGGGATCGCACTTTTCCTCGCGGCCGCGGGTCGCGTAACCGGGCGAAGAGATCTTTCCGAGTTGTCCTTGCACGCGCTCGATTCGGTTCGCGAGCACGTCCGAGCCGATGGTGGTGCTAAGCGAGCGCTCGGCTACTTGTCCGCAGGCGCGGTGTTCGGGTTCGGTTCGATCATCTATACGCTCGCGGTCGTGGGGACGCTTGCGAATCGACCGGAATTGATTGACGAGGCGATGGCGCTCGCGCGCTTCGTCGCGCCGGAGTTAGCGCAGACCGACCGCAATTACGACATCTATTCAGGCAATGCTGGTTTCGGCTTGTCTCTCGCCGCGCTATATCGCTTGACGGCGGCCCGCGAGCTTCTCCCCCACGCGCAGGCCATCGGACGACACCTGCTTTCCGGGCGCGTATCCTCTGTTGGAGGGCACAAAGTCTGGTTGAGCCCCGGGGGCCAAGTGCCGCTCGGCGGCTTCTCGCATGGAGCGGCCGGAATCGCCTATGCGTTGGTTCGGCTGTTCGAGATGACGCGCGATGCCGCTTTCCTGGAAGCGAGCCGGGAAGCGCTCTATTTCGAGCACGAATTGTATTCACCCCAGGCCGGACAGTGGAGGGACTTGCGCCTGTCCGAGACGTCGTCCTCGCCCGGCAGTCACATGTGTTCATGGTGCCACGGTGCGCCTGGTATCGCCCTTTCCCGCGTCTTCATGCGCGACGCGGTCGATGCTCCCATCGTGCAGACGGACCTCGAACGGGCCATCAAGTCCACCCAGGCCTATGGGCTCGACGAGTCAGACCACCTTTGTTGCGGCAATTTTGGCAGAATCGAGTGCATGTGGGTGGTCGCACAGGCCCTGGGACGGAGCGACCTCGAGGCATGGGCAACCACGACGGCAGCCGATCGCCTTTCGGCTGTCAAGACCCGCGGGCGTTTTGCCGTGGATTGGCCGGGCACCTACGACTCTCCCACTTTTTTTCGCGGCCTTTCGGGGATTGGTTACGCGCTTTTACGTCTGGCCGATCCCACGCTGCCGAGCATTCTGGCCCTTGCCTGATCTCTGGAGCCTGAAATGAGTAAGGATGAATCGTCTCGCAGCCTCTCGCCCGCGTTACTACGCGCAATGGGCAAGGCGGCCAGTCTGGCCGAACGGTCTCACAGCGACCATTTCGAACCGGAAAAGACCTCCCCAGACTTGGTTCTTGAGCGAAAAGGACGCTGGATCGCGTCGGTCAGCCGGGGCGACGAGCGGCGGTTTCGAGAGATCCTTATCGCCCGCGGGCTAGACCCCGATCGCGTCCACGACTATTTGCGCGACGTGCGGATCGTAGATCCCAAGCGCCTCCCTTCGTGGGCCGAAGGCTTTGTGGAGCTGCTCTCCCAGGCCGATTTCCTCGCCCTGGGAGAGCAGCCTGTTTTGCCTCCCGTCGACGTCCGGCTGCCGCCTTTGTACCCGGTGTTCACGCGATTCGCCGACGCTGCGGCACGGATGCTCGACCCACTCCTTTTATCTTGCGGGGTGTCGTTCGCGACCGAGGCCCGGCAGGATGTGGTGCACTTCTTGGTCACTCGCTGGATCGCGGCTTGCGAATCGGGCCTTTGGTTCGAAGGCCGGATGCAGCGGGAGCTGGGACGCGGCGACGAAGCTCCTCTTGTGGCTTCGCCCAACGACCACTTTAGGATTCACCTCGACACAGTGGACGATTGGACGAACTTCTGCGAGCGCTACCCGGTCCTCCTTCGTGTCATTGGCACGCTCTACGTAAAATGGAAAGAGGTGCTGGCGGAGATGTTCGCCCGGCTCACAAGCGACTTGCCGAGCCTAAGAAAATGGGATGACCAACCGCTCGAAAAAGTCTCTCGGTGTCGCCTCGGCGCGGGGGACAGCCACGCGGGTGGGAGAACCGTGGCGATCCTCACCTTTGAGAACGGCCACCGGCTCGTCTATAAACCGCGCGACGTGCGGCCGGAGGCGCTGCTCAATCGCTATTTGGAAGTGACCAACCCCTGGACTTCCGAGCCACCGCTCTCCACGTATCGAGTGCTCGTGCGAGATGGGTATGGTTGGGTAGAGTACGTAGAGCCCAACGCCACGCTCACCCAGAGCTCGGCGTCATCGTTCTACAAGCGGGTGGGCCGGTTGGTCCGCCTGCTGCAGCTCTTGGGAGCGCACGATCTCCATTGGGAGAACGTGGTGATAAGCCAGGAAAACCTGGTCGTGCTCGACGTCGAGGCCATGCTGGCCACTCCCGTGGTGGATCGGAGGCCAGCGCCTCAGACGAACGCCATGGAGCGGTTGCGCAACTCGCCGCTGTCCGTGGGAATCCTGCCCCCCAGCTGGGCCGTTGGCCCCTATGGCAGGCGGCCGGCCGAGTTGAGCCCGCTCTCGGGCGGAGGCATGTTCCCGTCCGTCGGGAGAGAATTGATCATGGAGCTTGGCAAGACCGGGATGCCCCGCGCGGTCGGGAGCTACCGAACCTATCATTTTGAGCCCAGGCAGCCCCAGGCGGACGGGCGGTTTCACAGCGCCGCCGAATACGCAGCGGATATCGTGGCCGGATATCGAGCCATGAACCAACTCATTGTCGAGCACCACCCAGAGCTTCGGTGCGCTTTCAACGTTGCGGATATGGCGGTGCGGTTTGTGCCACGCAATACCGCCTTCTATGCCCGCTTTCTCAATGAGAGCCTCTTGCCGAGGTGCTTGCAGAGCGGTGCCGATCGGGACATCCAGCTGCAGCAGCTTTTTCGCGCCTGTCACGAGGGGGCGGACGAGCCCGCCCGGCTCATCGAATCCGAGGTCAGGTCGCTATGGGAGCTCGACATTCCCTATTTCATGACCACGGTCGACCGGGACTCGGTGCTGCTGGACGACGGTACGGAGCTTGGCCACTACTTCGACGAAACCGGGCTCTCCGCCCTCGAGAGACGCTGGGCCGGATTTGACCCACCGCAACTGGCCGAGCAGATCGACATGATTCAGAGCGGCCTATACACCTCCCAACCGAGCGAGGGTACGAGGGGTGATTCGCAGCGTCTTGAACCCCGAGGCCGAGGCGTGCCTCTTAGCCGATCACTGGGAGCGGACCGAATCGCCTGTGCGCAAGCCGTAGGAGACCTGATACTCTCCGAGCGGTTTACCGACGGGAATCGCCCCTCCTTTCTGGGAATCCACTATCTTCCTGTGTATGACGTGAGTGAACTCAGCGTACTGCGGTCGGACCTTCTGTCTGGTGTTGGGGGCCTAGCGGTGGTGTTGGCCGAGTTGTTCGAGCATACCGGTGAGCGGCGTTTCGGGGAGAGCGCGGACCAGCTGGCGCAGGGGTTACGGCTGGACTTTGAAGGCCAACTCCGTGCGCTCGAAGAATACCGCCATCGCGGACCAGATCCGTCGGGCAAGAAGTTTTTCGCGGGTGGAATGATGGGTCTCGGCTCGCTCATCTATGGTCTGAAACGCGCTGGACGAACCGACGACATCGAAGAAGTCATGAGCCGGTGGTGCTCCGAAGACGACGATCACCTGGCCCTGCTCATCAGCGTATCGCCCCACGACGTGGTGAGCGGCGTAGCGGGGCTGCTTTTGGCGTTACTCAGCCGGCCCGCGACCCTTGGCTGCCTCGCCCTGGCCAAGCGACTGGGCGATTGGCTGGGCAAGGAGCCCCTGCTCGCGGGCGGGGAGACCCTCTACCCGCCTGAGGCACCACTCTTGCGCTGTGTTCCCGACAGCGCTACCGGGGTGGCATTCGCCCTGTTCAAGCTGGGATCACTCACTGATCCGGCCCTTTATCGGTCGGCCGATCTTCGCGCTGCCTTAACGGAAGCTCGACCGACTCCCGGCAACTTATTGGCGAGGCTCTGCGCCATGTCGTGGTCCGAGGATCGGACGGTCGTTGACGAAACCGCGCGTGCGTTGGCCGGGCTCGACCAAGCGGCCTCCACCTTGGAGCTGCTCGACGGGTTCGAACTAGCGTTCGTCGCTTGGCACGCCAGTGGTGATTCGGCCTTCCACGACTCGGCGGCCAACGTAGCCGGTGAGCTCGTGGCTCGCTACCTGGAACGGGGAACGTGGTTCGCCCAGGATGAGGGCGCCGACCGGCATCGGCTGTCGGCGATTACCGGCGTGGCCGCGATCGCCCATGCCTTGCTCCGGCTCGAATTCCCCCGTCACTCTCTCTGCCTCCGGCTTCTAGAGTAACCTCCCTGTGTCCGTGTGGGCCGCCGCTCGCGCTTCTTGGCTTCGGGCGGTATCGCCGAAGGAGGACGTTTCTCCTCAGCACGGCGGTGTGGTCAGTGCTCGTGGTCACGAGATGCTGTCCGTCCGTCGATAAGCGAAATGACCCTGGTTTCGGGGCCTCATCTGCTAGCCGATTCGTGCTCGAATCAAGGCTGCGGGTCGATCGGTGCCGACCGTTCGTGAGCGGGGATACCTGGTTTGCCACCGCATCCGGGACGAGCACGTGGAAATGGACGTTTGAAAAGAGATTCCCCCCAAAGCGTTGCTGGAAGCTCACGGCGGCTACCCATGGCTTGGCGATCCCCTTCTTCCGGGCCATTCGCTGCTGCCACGTGAACACCATCCGACAGAACAGCTGCCCGACTCGACGCACCATGGGTGGGTCCCTCGCCAGCCGGGCACGGACCCACTTGGGGAACGACAAGACCCACTGTCGGTAGCGCGCCTTGACCAGAACTCGATCGAAAGGGTGCATTGTGATGCAGGTTGGTGGAGGCGCCGGGAGTCGAACCCGGGTCCGAAAGCAATTCACAGCAGAGCATCCTACGCGTGTAGTCGATGGTTTGGATCGCTGCCCAGAGCGACCACCGACAGCCTTCCTGGACAGCTAGCCGATCCTTTTTCTCGGCCCTGCACCGATCAGCGTTGTGCAACGCCCAGCCTGATTCTTTGTCAGGCCTCCACAGCTGCAGGCGGAAACCGTGGAGACCCGTCGCTTGGTAGTTTTAGCTACGCAGCGAGAGCAACGGCGTTATCGTTCGCCTTTGCATGGTTGCCCGTTTTTACGTGGCCGCGGGCGCCACGACGCGCAGCTCTACCTTCCTTGCCCCCGTCGAGACCGTTTCGCCCCCATGTCAAAGAACAGTGCGTAATTATGCTTCGGGCCTGCGACACGTCAAGCCGCGCCGTCAACATTGCACCTAATCACGAATTGGCGGATCGGGACGTAACAGGCTCTCTGCCCAGTCGCGATTCAGCTCATGAGCCCGCTTGGCCAGGGCTGTGGCCTCGAGGTAGCGTCCATCCTCAGCGAGCTTCAGGTCCCCCTTCATCCGATAGGCTATACCCAGGTGAAACCACGCAGATGCGTTGTCCCAGGCGGACTCGAGGTCTACCGTCAATAGCTCGATCGCGGCTTCGGCTTCGCCGCGCGATACGTGGATTTCGGCCAAGGCGGCCCAACGCGAAGCAGACCTCCGGACGTTCTGGTGCCAAGCGATGAGCCTGAGCGAAGTAGCGCTCTGCCTGCATGAGACGTCCCTCAGCGAGACACTGGAGGCCCCTGGCCAGATCGACGCGCCAAGGTTCGCCCAGCGACGCGCCCTTGTCGCCAGCGCTCTTCGTTCCGCGCGAGGGCATTAGATGCTCGTGGCACGCTAGCAGTCACATTTTTGAGCGGTCAATAGCCGACCTGCTCATTCATGTTGATCTGCCTTTTCTCCTCGCTAAACTCGCGTTCGCATGCTGATCGTCCAAAAGTATGGTGGCACGTCGGTCGGCACCATTGCGCGTATCAAGCGCGTCGCGAAACGGTGCCTCGAAACGCAGCGCCAAGGCCACCAGGTGGCGGTGGTTGTCTCCGCGATGGCCGGTGAGACCAACCGCCTCCTAGGCCTCGCCCGCAAGATCCATGACGATCCCAACGATCGCGAGGTCGACGTCATCGTGGCGACGGGCGAGCAGGTGTCGGTGGGGCTCGTGGCGCTCGCGATTCGCAAGCTCGGGGGGCAGGCCATGTCATTCCTGGGGCACCAGGTCAAGGTGACGACGGACAGCGCCTTTGCAAGAGCGCGCATCCTTTCGATAGACGCCGAGCGGGTCCACGCGGCGTTCCGCGACGGAAAGATCGCGGTCATCGCCGGATTTCAAGGGATCGACGAAGCCGGCAACATCACCACGCTCGGACGCGGCGGGTCTGACACCACTGGGGTCGCCATCGCCGCAGCGCTCAAGGCGGATGCGTGCGAGATCTACACGGACGTGGATGGGGTCTACACCACGGATCCGAACATCTGCCCGCTGGCACGCAAGATCGAGCGAGTAAGCTACGAGGAAATGCTCGAGCTCGCCTCTCTCGGCGCCAAGGTCCTGCAGATCAGGAGCGTGGAACTGGGGATGAAGTACGGCGTCCCCATTCATGTCCGTTCGAGCTTCAACCACAACCCCGGCACCTGGGTGGTGCCAGAGGAAAAAGCAATGGAGCACGTTGTCGTCGCGGGTGTGAGCGTCAATCGAGACGAGGCCAAGATCACCGTGCTGGGGGTTCCCGATCAGCCGGGCGTGGCGGCGCGAATCTTCGCCCCCCTTTCCGAGGCCAATATCGTCGTGGACATGATTATTCAGAACGTCTCCGCCGAGGGACGGACCGATCTCACGTTCACGGTGCCCAAGGGAGACCTCAAGCGAGCCATCGAGTTTCTCAAGACGCGATGTGGCGACCTCTGTGACGGCGGACGACGGGTCGTCGCTAACGACGCGATTGCTAAGGTGTCGGTGGTCGGAGTGGGCATGCGGTCGCACGCTGGCGTGGCGCAGAGGATGTTCGACCTTCTTGCCAAGGAAGGAATCAACATTCTCATGATCAGCACGTCGGAAATCCGTATTTCCGTGGCGGTCGAGGCAAAATACGCCGAGCTCGCGGTACGCGTGCTGCATGATGGGTTTGGCCTCGACAAGCCGCCCGAGGCTCGCGTCTCAGTCGGGTAGCCGCGCTAGCTCGTGGGTTCGGGACGGGGCCGAATCTGTGTCGAAGCCGGCGGATCGTCGTCGAGGTGGGGCAGTAGAAGCGCCAGCTCGCGCGTGACCGTGCGAGCGCGGTAGCGGACGAAATCCAAGGAGTAGGGCCGCTCGAAGAACACGACCAGGTACCCGTCAAACCCAAAGGACCGGGCGTAGACATCTTCGCCGTGCACCTCTGCGTGCGACGTCTTGCCGCGCTTGCGCGCCGCTTCTGCGTCGACGCGCTTGCGCAGGAATGGGAGCCGCTCCCGGCGGATTTCGTCGAGGTTGCCACTCCAGGATAGGACTTGCGAGCCACGAAGGACCACCGCACAGGCCGCTCCGTGAACGTGGACGAACGCCTCTAGATACCTGGAAATCCGACGGAGGATGGCCGTGCGGCCGCGTGGGAGGCGCCCGAGAACCTGAAATCCGGCCAGCGATTCTGGATTCCACCGACGGACACAGGAGCGAAGCTCGCGCGCCGCGCGTTCGATGGCGCCTTTGAGGTCCTCCACGGCGCTCGGGTCAATGAGAACCACGAGCTCCGTTCCGCCACCCAGGGGCATTCGTTCCTTGGATCGCCCCTGCGCGTCTTCTTCGCTGAACGGGTCTTCGCCGGCATCCGCCAGGCCTGCGGCGAACGCTCCTCGTTCCCGCACGAGCTCCCGGAGGATATCGTCTATCTCATCTTCAAAACCCACGCCGAAAGCGTAGCAGAGCCAAGCAACTTTCGCTAAGGCGCTGCCGATAACCATTGCATGAGTTTCGACTCGCGCCCCATGGCGGCGGCCACCGCGACTCTGTTCCTAGCTCTGGTGGTAACCCTCATGGCTGCGGCAAGCCGTGGCGCCATGGGGCACGACCAGGGCGGTCCAAGGCCGGACCGCTCTCGCCCTGGCGTGGGGGGGCGCCCTGGGATTGACTTGCTTTTCGACGGAACCCTCGACCTGAACTGCGCGACACCTTCGGATCTCGCCGCGCTTCCAGGCATTGGGGCCGTGCGTGCGTCTGAACTGGTAAAGCTGCGAGCGGTTCGTGGTGGGCGTCTTTCGAGCCTGGACGACATCCTTGCGGTGCGTGGCATTGGGCGGAAGACCTTGTCACGGCTGCGGCCCTATCTTCGCCTGACGACCGGGGCCAACTGCCCCCGGGAGGGGCCGCGCCCATGACCAGAGGGTGGTTGTGGCCACTTGCCGTGTGCCTAGCCGTGTGCCTGACCGGCGCGTGTCACAAGTCGCCGCCCCGTGGCCGCCTGATGGGGTCGCTCTATCGTCGAGGCGAGGTGAACTTTCACGTGGGGGTACCAGGCCCATCGTGGAAACGCATCGAGGCACGCGGAGGAGACCTGGCCTGGTTCGAGCCCAGAGCAACGGCGATCATGAGTGTCACCGCCACCTGCCACGGTCACAAGGATCCTCCCCTGGAGGTACTGCGCAGCGATCTGCTCTTGGGCACGCGGGATCGGCGCTACCTCCTCGAGGAGCGGATTGTCCTCGATTCCAGGGATGCCCTCCACTCCGTGGTCATGGTCACGCTTGATGGAGTGCCGATGGTCTACGACTTGTACGTCCTCAAGAAAGACGGGTGTGTTTATGACCTGTCGCTGGTCTCGCCTCCGGAGTCATACGATCTGGTCGCCGACGAGTTCCAGCATTTCGTGGGCGATTTCCACGCGGGGGGATCGTGGGCAAGCTCAGCCGACTAGCCGCCGGTGCTCTCGTCCGCCTTGGTGAGGTCTCGCTTCTTGGCTTGCGAGCTTTTCGGGCGGCGCCGAAGCGTCCGCTGGAAATCCGCAGCTTTTTGCGCGAGGCCTACGATCAAGGATACCGGGCGTTGGGGCTCATGGTCCTCATGTCCGGATTCGCCGGTCTCGTGCTGTCGTTCCAGTTTGGCGAGAGCCTGGTCCGCTTTGGGGCCAGGCAGTACATCGGGCAGCTCACATCCCTCGCGCTCCTGCGCGAGATGATGCCCGTGCTCACCGCACTGGTCTTGGGAGGTAGGATCGTTGCGGGTATCGCCGCGGAAGTCGGCTCCATGGCCGCCACCGAGCAAGTGGATGCGGTGCGCGCTCTCGGCGCGGATCCCGTAAAGAAGCTGGTGATGCCGCGGGTCTTGGCGGCGACAGTCACGCTCCCGGTTCTCACCGTTCTGGGAGACCTCATCGGAACGTTCGCCGGAATGGTCGTGGCAAGGTTCGAGTTTGGGCTTCCGATGCGGTTCTACCTGACCGGAGTCCGCGAGTTCCTCCTGGTCTCGGACTTCACGAGCGGGCTTGCGAAGTCCGCTGTTTTTGGCCTCACGGGGTCCGTCATCGCTTGCGATGCGGGGCTTCGCTCGCAGGGCGGGACATACGGGGTCGGGCGTGCCACCACGAGTGCCGTGGTGGCCTCGTCGCTCGTGGTGATTGTCGCCGATTACCTCATGACCCGAATGTTTTTTCCAACGGAGGACATCGTCAGGTGAGGCCTGATGTCATCGTGCGCTGTATTGACGTGTCGAAGCGCTTCGGGAGCAGGGAAGTATACGAAGGCCTGTTTCTTGAAGTGTACCGTGGGGAGATCTTGGCGCTCCTTGGCCGCTCGGGATCCGGAAAAAGCGTCCTCCTCAAGCTCCTGCTGGGCCTGATGAGACCAGATCGAGGAGCCATTCTCGTGAACGGCACGGACATCGTCCAGCTTTCCGAAAGGCAGCTCGCGGACGTCAGACGCGGGATTGGGATGGTTTTCCAGGCGGGAGCGCTTTTTGACTCCCTTACCGTGTACGACAACATCGCCTACGGACTTCAGGAGCACTTGAGATGGCCCAAGGCCAGGATCCGTGACCGAGTGCGGGAGGTCCTCGAAGCCGTTGACCTCCGGGGAGTCGAAGACATGTTGCCCGGCGAGCTCTCGGGTGGAATGCGCAAGCGGGTAGCGGTGGCGCGCGCCATCGCACCTGGCCCGGAGCTGCTCCTTTATGACGAGCCCACCACCGGCCTCGATCCAGCTACGGCGCGCCGCGTGGTTGATCTCATTCGCTCGCTCAAGCAACGACTCGGCGTCACGTCGCTCGTGGTGACCCACGACGTGCACTCTGTCTTCCGGGTGGCCGAGAGGTTGGCGCTGATCGGTGGAGGACGACTTGCGTGGAGCGGGGAGATTTCAGAGGCTCGGCGTAACCCTCCCGCGGCTCTCCTTCGGTTCTTGGGAGAGGGAGAAGACGAGGAATGGAACCCACCAGCAAGCTCGCCCTAAGGGTCGGCGTGCTCGTCGCGACGGGCATGGTCATGGCCTTCGCGATTACCACCCTACTTGGCCAGGAGCGGCTTTGGTTCCGGCCCAAGGTTACGTACCGGGCCGCTTTCCCCGACGTCGCCGGGCTCAAGCAGGGCGCCATTGTGCGGCTGGGTGGAAGGGACGTAGGGCTCGTGAGCTCGGTGGAGTTCGGTGATGACCCGAACCGTCCGCTGATTGTCACGTTTCGAATCCGCGCGGACCGCATCAAGTGGGTCCGGGCGGACAGCCGGGTGGCCATTACCACCCAGGGGCTGCTTGGCGACAAGCTCCTCGATATTTCCGTCGGATCCGCGCATGCCCCACGGGTACCTAGCGGAGGAGTTCTCATTGGAGAGCCACCCGCTGATCCTGCACGGGTCGTGACGACCGTCTCGGAGGCGGCGACCCACGCACGCAATCTCCTGGCACGCCTTGACCGGGCCAGTCGCGGTCTAGACGAAGCCAAGACACTCGGCGACCTTCGCGCCGCGGCCGGAGCTGCCCGATTGATTCTCGAGCGCATCGTAGAAGGCCCGGGCGACTTGCACTCCTTCGTTTTTGACAAGAACCTGGCTGATGCCGTTTCGGACATGGTTCACCAGGCCACGCGTGCCGCCAGTGAAGCAGAGCGGGTCCTCGGCGTGATCAGGATCGAAACGCCGGCCGCGGATGTCCTCGTGAACGCATCGCGAGCTGCGGCGGAGGTCGCAGAGGCGGCGAGCGCTCTCGACGCCGTCTCGCTTAGCCAAGCGTCAAAGGATCTCGCCCTCATCGTTCGAGACGTGCGTCTGGGGCGCGGCTCACTCGGCGGCTTCCTCATGGATCCCACGCTTTACGAGGAAACCAAGCGCGTCTTGGTGCGCGTGCGGCGCAACCGTATTCTCACCGCGCTCGCACGGCTGGCGATTTCCCGCAGTTCTGAGGAGGGATTGATGGACGGGAGCCCAAAGGGAATCACGATCCATCCCAGGCCGGCGCCCAAGAGCTCCCGACCGGCGTGGCGCCGCACGCGAAGTCATTTCTAATGGAAAAGCCGTGGGCCTGGTCTTTGCTTGCTTGAGAACAGGTGACCGACGCGGTCCCTCCTTCCTTCCGGGTGGTTTGGCGCGAAAGCCACGCGACCAGCGCGGTTGTCGCAGCCATCCTGGCCTCTATCCCCGCGTCCCTTATATCGGCGGCCGTCATGGCAGCGACCGATCATGTTCTCGGACGCCCTCCGACGACCACGCTCCTTCGAATCGGCGACCTGGTGCCCCTTGGCGATACAACCCGTGAGGGGCTCGTCGCGGTCGCGTTGCTCATCCACGCGACCGTCGGTATCGGCTGGGGGGCAACATGGGGAATTCTCGTCGCGTTCACCGCCCACCACCTGGCGCCGGCCGCAGGAGCTTTTTGGGGAGCGATTTATGGACTGGCTGCTTGGTTCGTGAGCTTCTTTCTCGTCCTCCCGTGGATCCATGGCGAGTTGGTCACGCACACGCCTGCCAGGGTGAGCATTCTCTGGCACGCCACGTACGGAGCAGTCCTCGGGGCCTTGTTCCACTTCGCTCGAATCCGCGAGCGAGAGCGACACCGAATCACCGAAACGACGTAAAGACGACCGGCTCAAAGCCGGGCGAGGAACCGCGTGACTGCTTCGTCCACCCGTGCTGGTCGCTCGAGGGGCGCGGTGTGCGTCCCCCCCTCGATGATGAGTAGCTCGGAGCTCGCTATGGAGCGATGCATCTCTTCCGACAGATGCACCGGCGTGAACCCGTCTCGGTCCCCTGCGATGATTAGGGTTGGAACGTCGATGGTAGGCAAGAGCTCACGTGCCGAGTGCCTGCCGGCATGCTCGAGCATCTCGAGGAAAAGCGAAGGATCCATGTTCGAGAGATGTTCCAGGTAAGGGCGGAAATCATCCAGGCGGAGGAGGTCTGGATTGACTTCGAAACGCGCTGCGAGCGCAAGGGCGAGCTTCGTAGGCACCACCTTTCGCCAGAAGGCACCGACCAGGCGTGGGGCGCAGGCCGTGATGAACCGAAGGTAAGGGATGGCCGTGTCGAGCGTCGTCCGCCCCTTGAACGTGCGGAGTGGATTTCCATAAGACCCACAAGCCAACACAAGTGCAGCCACCCGAGCCGCATGTCGCCGAAAGGCCTCCAGGCAGACCTGAACCCCCATGGAGTGTCCAACGAGGACAGCCTTGGGCACATCGTTGGCGTCGAGCACGTTGGCTAGGCAATCCGCTAGGTCTGCAATGGAAATACGCCGCCCACTTCGGGGGGCGGGCGTACGTCCGTGACCTGGGTAATGCCAATGGATGAGCTTTCGGCTTGGAGCAAGCGACCGCTCAAGATACTTCCATGCGAAACCATCACAGCCGATGCCGTCCGTGAAAACTACCGGCAAGCCTCCTTGGTCGTCGCCAAGGACCCGGTAGTACACTGGGTTGCAGCCTCGGGCGACAGCAAAACCCTCATGCTGGCGCACGGCGTAGGGCTACTCCGCTGCTTCGCGCTCGTCGTCTTCCCCGGGGAACTCGTTCACGCTCGGGTACTTCATGATTTCCTTGCGTGCGATTTTCCACGCTTTTTGGACAATCCAAGAAAGAGAGCGATCCTGGCGCGTTGCTTCCTCCTGGATCTCCTTCAGCATGTCTTCAGGGAAATAGAGGGATTGCTTTCGCTTGTCGGAGCCTGCCATGGGGGGGTCTCTTCCTCCTAGCCAATTGCCAGGTGTTTGGCCATTTTAGTTTTCTTCAACCTACACTGTCAAGCGGTGTCGAGAACGAGCGCTTGTTGCCCCTTTTTTCACGCGCTTTTCGTACCTTTTTTCATGCTACTTATTCGGATTTTCTTCCGAAAGCTTTAGGGTTCGACCTCAAGGAACTTGTCCTTGACGCTATCCCCTTGCGGCTATAAGCTAATTACTCGTGTTTTTTCCTGAGAGCACTACCGGCCGCTGCCGGGGAGGGGACCTCGTAGTAATGAGCGCAAATCCTCTAAAGAAAAAAGAGCTCAAGCGGTTCAAAGATATCTTGGAGGAGAAGCGCGAGCTGATCCTCGAGAAGGCCAAGAAGACACTGCACGAGGACATGACCCTCGACGTAGACGATCTCCCCGACGAGATGGATTTGGCTTCTAGCGAGTATCTCCAGTCATTCCAGTTCCGGCTGAGAGGCCGCGAGAAGACACTCCTCAAGAAGATCGACCACGCTCTTGCCAAGATTGATGCGGGAACGTTTGGTGTTTGTGAGGAGTGCGAAGATCCGATTTCAACCAAGCGTCTTGAAGCCCGCCCGGAAACGACCCTTTGTATTCGCTGCAAGGAAGATCAGGAGCGCAACGAAAAAGCCTACGGGTAGCGCGCGAAACGCCCTTGGCGTGGGCGGCGAAGAAGGTCTATCCGCGCCGTAGTCCTCCCTCGAATCCGGTCTTTGCTTGAGCACGGCGGCGTTTCAACGTCGTGCGACGATTGAGCGCGCCTCGGCTCCTCGACTTTGACACCCGCACGCGCTTGCCCCGTGCACGGTGCTTCCGTCGTCGGAACATCTTGCGACTGAAGCCGGGTATCTTCTTCGCTTTCATCCAAGCCAATGTCTCGCAAGCTCGGTGCCAGGGCGTGGCGGCGATCACGGAAACGCAGAGCAGTTGCGGTTACGTTCGAATTGACGTCGAGGGGTGCGCCTGGCACGATGCGGCCTGGGCGTACTCGTCACCGTAGAAGGAGACGGTCTCATGAAGAAAAAGCGATTTGCCTGGGTAGCTGCCGCGCTTTTCGCGGTGGGAACGGTGTCCTTGGTTCCCGGGTGCGTGATTCGAATGCGGACGCGCGCCGCTTATGTTGTGGATACTGAGCCTCCACCGCCGCAGAGCGAGGCGGTTCCTGCGCCGCGCGTCGGATACGCCTGGGTCGCGGGTCATTGGGAATGGCAGCAGAACCAATGGGTATGGGTCAACGGGTACTGGCAATCGGAGAGGCCAAATTACGTGTGGCGCAACGGCTACTGGCAGCGCCACGGCAACAGGTACCATTGGGTGGAAGGGCAGTGGGAACCCGCCGGAGGTGGAGGTGGAGGCGGGGTCGTCGTGCGAGACCATCGTGGCGGGGGCGGAGACCAAGTCGTTGTCCCTGCCCAGCCGGCGCAGGAGCCACCGCATCACGAGCACGCGCATCATCATCCGCACGACAACGGCGACCACCACCACCATCCGCACGCCCACCCGCACCCGCAAGGGGTGAATCATCATCATCCGTTCTAACACCCCTGGCTGGTAGCCAGGCGCTTCGCAGTCGACAGCCCGGCTCGCTTTCGCTATCGTGCGCGCCGATGCGCCTACACCCTTGCCTTGGGATTCCGTTCATCGCAGCTTTCTATGTCGCGACCTCGTCGAACACAGCGTGGTCTCAACCGAGGCCAAGGCCAAGGACGCCTCAGCAAGCGTTGGCCGACTTGGAAGCGCGGCTCGCCAAGTTGGAAGGCGAGCTAACCGAGCTACGTCGTGTCTCCGCCGAGATTCCGCCTCTGACGCGTGCTGTGGCCGAGGTGTCGTCGCAGCTTCAGGCGCTCAAGCAGCAGGTCGGGGCGGTGGAAAAGCTTACCGCCACCCAAGCCGATGCCCGGGCCAAGCTCGATTTGCTCGAGGCCCGTACGTCTGAGCTCGCCCAGGCCGCGTCGGCCACGCGCGCAAGCTTGGACGATCTCGCGGCGCGCGCGCAGGAGGTGGGTACGGTGCGATACAAGGATGGGTTCGAGCTCGGCACGCCCGATGGGCGCTTCTCACTGCGGACTCGTGGGTACGTGCAGCTCAGGTACCAGGGCCGCACGAACGAGGTACTCGACGACACGTTGGAGAGCGGCTTTTTCCTTCGCCGCGCGCGCCTCGGCTGGGATGGAAAGGTCTACTCACCGAAGCTCGGGTATCGAATCGTGGTCGACTTTGGCCAGGGGACGACGCAGCTCCTTGACTACTACCTGGACGGTGAGCTGGGGTCCGGCTTCACGCTTAGGGGTGGACAATTCAAGGTGCCGTTTTCGTATTCGTTCCTAGTCTCGGGAGATGCGCTCTCATTTCCGGAGCGTTCTGTGGCTACCGAGGAGTTCCGTTACGACCGTGACCTTGGCCTGATGCTGTCCTGGGCTAACCCCTGTCGCCGTTTTGAGGCAGGGGTGGCGGTGTTCAACGGCGCCGGGAAGAACGTGAAGGGGAACGACAATATCGATCCCCTGGTGTCTGCCCATTTCCTCGGGACTCTCTTGGGCGATCCATGGAGATACGAGGAAGGGGACTTTGACGACACGAAGGAGCTCGGGCTTGCGGTTTTTGGAGCGGCTACTTTTGAGAATGCGCCTGGTCCTGCCGCCTTTGGCTACACGGACGAGACGGCTGCGGCAAAGCCACGCCCCTTGATGCTCGACGTGGACGGCGACGACGAGGACGACAACGTGCAGGTGCTGCAGCTAGGCGCCGGCGCATCGCTGCGGTGGCGGGGGCTCGGAATTCTCGCCGAGGGTTTTTGGCGGAAGGAAGACTGGGGGACCATCAGGCAGCCTACCCAGGCGGCAGGCGAGGAGTTCGATGACGACTTCCTCGGCGGACTGGCACAGCTCACCTACTTCGTCCTGCCCCAGCGATTCCAGCTGGGGGCTCGGGTTTCGTACACCGAGGTTTCGTCGCTGTTCTTGGGTGGGAAATCGTGCCCCTTGACCCGCTGCCCCGACGTCGCGGTCTCGAACAACGTGGCTCTGCTAGGTCTCCCGGTATCCAACGCGCGCAAGGAATTCAGTGCGCTCGCCGCGTACTACCGCCACCGCCACGGCATCGAGCTCTCGGCCATGTACTCATTCCTCGACTGGTCGAACCAAGACGGCAAGAACCCGAGCGGACGAGGCGAACAGCGCCTCATCTTGGAGGCCCAGGTGGGCTTCTGAGCCGATCGAGGGCTCTGCCATCGCCCACTGCACCAACTTGTCGAGTCGTACAAATCCCGTAAGGAGCTCGCCTGCTAGGTACCTCTGGCCTGGACCGTCGGATGGATGGTACGGGCGCACAAAGGTGTTGAGCACGCGCCCGCGATCGTCGCGCCGAAGGCTTGGCGTCGAGGGGTGCACGAACCCTCGTCGCACCACGCCTCGATCGGCGTAGACAAACTCGACGGTGCCGTTTTCGCGGACCGCCGTCACCACCCCCCATAGCCGCCCTTCTTGGAACAGGACCAAGTCACCGGCCAAGGGTTGGATTTCCCGGGTGATGGCGGCCACTTGTGAAGCCATTCGGGCGAGCGCCACTCCATCGGGAGTTCGGAGGAGATCTTCGCGCAGAAGAACTCCCAGGGACCGGAGGACGCGCAGGGCAAATTGAGAGGACGGCTCACGCGTGCGCTCGCCGACCTGCCCTCGAAGATCAAGGCCTCTCCTACTTTCCTGTGAAAGGGGTGCCGGTAGGCTCGGGGCGTCGTGAGGCAAGTGGACTCTCGGGCCTTCTTGCATGCGCCAGGTTGGCGTGCACGCGACGAGCAGGACAACAAGAGCCACGCCCCTCACGCCTTTCACCATGCCACCCCTCGGCACGCGAGTGAAATTTCCTGCAAGCCACGGTGGTGCTAGCATGCGGCCCAATGCTCGAAGGACGTCCCCCCCATTCCCTGCGCCGGCGGATTGCGGGGCTCATTATCCTTTTCGGCGTCATTTACATCGGTGGCCGTTTCCTTTCGAGCAGCGCCCGCGTGGTCCGAGTTGAGATTCATTTCCACCTGAGAAACCACGCGGAAGTCGAGTCCCTCGAGGCAGAAATCGTTCCTCATGGCGGCGACGAACCGGTGGCTCGTTTTGCCACCAAGCTGGTGGAAAAGG
>JACQUZ010000177.1 GCA_016210055.1 Deltaproteobacteria bacterium
GGTGAGGACCTTCGTACCACGCCCACCGTGCTCGGGCTCGACCTCGGTTCCACGGGTGCCAAGGCCGCGCTCTGCTCGCTTGCCAAAGGTGAGCTCCTCCTGGATGTCTACGACACCACCCGCGGAAACCCCGTCGAGGCCGCCCAGCGTCTCGTGCGTGCGATCCTCGATCGGGGCGAGCCCGATGTCCGCGCGATCGGCATCACGGGCTCCGGTCGGCAGGCCGTGGCGACGGTCCTTCGCGCCGCCTTGCCCGACGCCGGTCGAATCGTGGTGCAAAACGAGATCGTTGCGCACGCCACTGCGGCGATTCGCTGTGATCCGAGCCGCGGTGCGGACCTCTCGATCGTCGAGATTGGCGGCCAGGACGCCAAGTACATCCGGGTGAGCGGTGGGCGCATCATCGAGAGCGCCATGAACAAGGCCTGTAGCGCCGGCACCGGCTCGTTCCTCGCCGAGCAGGCAGCCCTCTACGACGTGACCGACCTGGCGGAGCAGGGGAGGCTTGCCGGAGAAGCCCCCCGTCCCCCCGATCTAGGGCAGATGTGCACCGTCTACGTCGCCGAGGCGGCCACGCGAGCGTTCGAGCAGGGCTTTGAGCTCGGCGACATCTTCGCGGGCTTCCAGTACTCGGTCATCCACAACTACCTGAACCGAGTCATGGGCCAGCGGACCCTTGCCAAGCGAGTCTTTTTCCAGGGCAAGCCGGCGACCAACACTTCGCTTGGCTGGACCCTCGCCGCGGTGTCCGGTCGCGAGATCACGATCCCTTCGAATCCCGGTGCCATGGGTGCCTGGGGAATCGGGCTCTGCGCGATCGACCAGCTCAGCGCGCCTCTCTTGGCGACGCAGCCACGGCTCGAGATCGCGAGTCTACTCGAGGCCGAAGTTGCAGAGCGCTCCCAGCTGGTGTGCAGGGACGAGCAGTGCCAGACGCTCTGTGCCATCGACCGGACGGTGGTGCGCCTGGGAAAACGGCACGAGACCACCCTCACAGGTGGCGCGTGCCCCAAGTTCGAGGTGTCGACCAAGGATCAGCCCAAGCTGCCAAAGGACGCCCCTGACCCGTTCAAGCAGCGCGAGGCCCTCGTCGCCTCGTTCGAGTGGACCGAGCCGGGAAGGCGGCTGGTCGCCATTCCAGTGATTGGCGCGTTGACCGGCCACGTGCCCTGGCTCGCCACCCTCGTTCGCGAGCTGGGTTTCGGCGTGCGCCTCCTCGTGCCCTCCGCGCGGTCCCTGGCCGTCGGCGAGCAGCTCGCCAACAGCTTCGATTCGTGCGGCCCCGCAAAGGTCAGCCATGCCGTGTGTGACGCCGACGTGCCGGTGCTGCTGTTTCCAAAGATCATGGACGTCCACGTGGAGGATGGCCCAAGCGGCGATACCTGTGTCACCGAGCAGGCGATGCCCGAGATGGTCGTCCACGCCCTTCGTGCGCGCGGCCGCAAAACGACCGTGGTCCACCCGACGCTGTCCTTTGCAGGTGGCGCGAGCTCTGCGGAGCTCCTCCGCGGCGCGGCCGCGATAGCCCAAGAGCTCGGCGCCGATCCGGCGTTGGTCCACTCTGCTTTCCTGCGCGCGGGAAAGGCACAGTCGATCCATGAGCTCACCCTCAGGTCTTATGGTGAGGAAGCCCTCCACTTTGCCCGTGAACAAGGACTGCCCGCCGTGCTCGTGTGTGGTGCGCTCCACGTGCTCCACGATCGCTCGCTCAACGCGGGTATTCCCGATCTGCTCAGGCGAAATGGCGCCCTGGCCATCCCGGTCGACTGCTTTCCGGTAGCGGCGGGCACGCCCGCGCTGTCGAAGATCTACTGGGGGGACTCCAACCGAACCCTGCGCGCAGCTGCGTCGGCTCGGACCAGCGAGGACGTATTCCCGCTCTTTCTCTCGTCGTTCGGCTGCGGCCCCGCTTCGTTCATGGAGCAGGTGTTCCAGTCCCTTCTCGAGGGATATCCCCACACCATCCTCGAAAACGATGGACACGGGGGCACGGCCGGGTTTGTCACGCGCATCCAGGCCTTCCTGCAGTCGGTACGCCAGTTCATGGCTGAGCGCGGCAGCGCCCCACTTGCCGACGTCAAGGCGCTCAAGTACCTCGATCCTGGCAAGCGTTCGGGCTCCTACCTGGACCGAACGGTGCGCTACGTTTTCATGAGCAGCACCGACTACTTGGGCGACGTGTTCGCGGCGACCTATCGTGGCCACGGTTACGATGCGGTCGCTGCTCCACCGCTCTCGGAGGCCACGTCTGCCTGCGGGCGCCGTGACTGCTCGGGGAAGGAGTGTCTCTCCTACCAGCTCATCTGGGGCGCGTTCCGCAAGTTCCTCGAGGACAACCCCACGGACAAGCCGGTTCGCCTCGCCCAGATCTCGGGCCGCATGTGCCGCGCCGGCGCGATTCCGCTCAAGGACCGAATCTCCCTCGAGCGCCTTGGTCTCGATGACCGGGTCTCGGTAACGGCGCTCCGCATCGCAGGCGGCCCCGCCATGAGCGCCAAGGTTTGGCTCGGACTCGTGGCCATGGACCTCTTGCGCCAGCTCTACCTTTATCACCTGGCGGTCGAGCGGGTGCCCGGAGAGGCAGGCGGCCTTTATCACGAGCACGCGGCGGCGGTTCTCCGGATCCTCGAGGAGCCGGCGCGAAGAGGCGTGGCCTTGGCGAGCCAGCTCACGGCCCAGTGGCGCCGTCTCGTCGCCAGGCTTGAGCAATCTGCCGAGGACTTCGCGGCCATGGAGGCGCGCCGTGCCACCCGGGGGTTCCTGCCGACGGTATTCCTCTCCGGCGATCAGATGACCAAGGGGAACGACTTCGCGAGCGGTGGCCTGTGCCAGCACCTGGCGCAGAGGGGCGTGCGGGTCGTCTTCGAGCCGACCTGCGACTTCCTGGAGTTCCTGGCGGAGATCCATCCAGCCATGATTTTCGGCCAAGGGTCCACGGCGAGGGGAAACTTGGTCTACAGGCTCAACATGGTGGCCATTCGCGATGACCTGTACGCCCGCGTGAGAAAGCGCCACCTTTGGCTTCCCCTTCCCGACGTTCATGCCGCACTCGCGCGGGCCGACACGTTGCTCGGCAGAGAGACCAGCGGCGGCGCCACGCTCACCGTCGGCAACGTCCTTCATCACTGGGAGACGGGCGCCCACGACGGGGTGGTCCTCGCGGCCTGCTGGGGCTGCGACAACGGCCTCATCGCCGAGAGCCTCCTCCGCCACAAGCAGGATATCCCCACGCTGTTCTTCTACGACGACGGAACACCCATCGATGAGCGTCGCCTCGATCAGTTCGTCTTCCGCTTGCGCCGCCACCCGCGCACCCAATCCCAGCCCGTGCCAAGAAAATCCACAGGTCGCCTGCCGTCGGCGGCGAGGAGGCGCCTTCGTCGGCTATCGCACGTGATCAGCACCTAGCACTGCTAGACGATTGGTGGCGGTGAGTGGCTGGGCGCTTGTAGCCAAGGAGGCGGGTGGCGCAGCCACGCCAGGCCCCGCCCGAGGGAAAGCCCAACCACGCGCCGCCACCGCCCCTCTACTCCACCCTCACCACGATCCCATCGGGCAGGCTCGTGACCAGGGCTTTCCGCGCCCGTTCCACTGCCTCTGCATCCTTGGACTCGAGCGTCACGATCACGCGAAAATCAGGCGTGTCGAACCGCGGGTAGCTGCCAATCGACACCTGCGGAAACGCTGCCACGACCTCGTCGAGGTAAGCCGCGATGTTCCCTTCCTCGGCCGCACAGTACACGCGCGTGGCGCAAAATGGCCGCGCGCGGAATCGCTCGCGGATGGAGTCGAACTTGCGGCGAAACAGCGCCGGCACCCCGGGCAGGATGTAGACGTTGCGAACCTGCGTCACCGGCCAAAACGAGTGGTCGGAAAGGATGAGCGCCGCACCGTCGGGAACGTCGGCCATGCGCAGGTTGCGCTCGGTCAGTCGTCCACCATAGAAAGCGCGGAGGAGCTGCTCCAGCTCGGCGTGGCGGCGAAGCTTCGAGCCAAAGGCACGCGCGACCCCCTCCATGGTCATGTCGTCGTGCGTGGGGCCGACGCCACCCGACGTAAACACGTGGTCGTGTCGCGCCGAGAGGCGACGTATCGTTTCCGCGATGTCCTCCAAGGAGTCCGGGATCACTTCGATTCGACGCAGCGACACGCCGAGCTCGCGCAGCGCGGGAATCAAGTAGGCGGCGTTTTCCTCGACGAACTTGCCCGACAGGATTTCATCGCCAATGATGACGATCGCCGCCGTGTCGCTGAGCATGCGCCACTATACGCGATGCACATGCAGCCCGCGGCATGTTATCCCTTTGCCCCATGGTTTCCGCTCCAGAGCCTCGGATTCGCGTGCTTCCACCCGAGCTTGCCGATCAGATCGCGGCCGGTGAGGTGGTCGAGCGTCCAGCCTCCGTCGTGAAGGAGCTTTGCGAGAACGCGATTGATGCGGGAGCGCGCCGCATCGTGGTCGACGTGGAAGGGGGAGGGCGTCGCCTGATCCGCGTGGTCGACGACGGCTGCGGCATGACCCCGGAGGAGGCGCGGCTGGCTCTCAGGCGGCATGCCACCTCCAAGTTGAGGAGCCTGGAGGATCTCTTCACCCTCACCACCATGGGGTTTCGAGGGGAGGCCCTCCCTTCCATCGCTGCAGTGTCGCGCTTGGCCCTAACCACCCGCACGCTCGAACAAGTCGCCGGATTCCGCTTGGAGGTCGATGCTGGGATCGAGCGGTACGCCCAGGAAACCGGAGCGCCCCCTGGAACGCAGGTGGAGGTCCGAGACCTGCTCTTCAACGTGCCGGCGCGGCTCAAGTTCCTCAAGGCTGACGCCACCGAGTCGTCTCACATCACCGAATCGATGACCCGCCTGGCCATCGCGCACCCCGAGGTGCACTTCAAGCTGCGCCACGGCGGTAAGGTCTCCTTGGACGTGCCTCCTCATGCCTCGCTCCTCGAGCGCGTGCGCGAGATCCTGGGCAAGCGCCTGGCCATGAGACTCCACGAATCGGAGCACGAAGAGGCCGGGATTCACGTCGTGGCCTTCCTCGCACCTCCCGATGAAGCCCAGTCCACGTCACGCGGCCTCCAGCTCTACGTGGGGAGACGCTCGGTACGGGATCGCGGCCTCTTCCACGCGGTGGTCATGGGCCATGCGGAGCTCGTGCCCCAGGGTAGGTACCCGACGGCCATCGTCATGCTCGAGCCAGTTCCTGGGTCGGTCGATATCAACGTGCACCCGCAAAAGACCGAAGTGCGGTTCGCGCGGCCCCAGGAGATCTACAGCGCCGTTCGCCACGCCGTGGCCAGCGCGGTGGCGCGAGCACCCTGGCTCGCAGAGTCGCCCGGGTCCGCGCCCACGCCCGTGTCCATGTACGCCGTGGCATCTCATTCGCCGCCCCCGCCTTTGCCCTTGCGCGTGTCCGACGTGGGGGCGAGCTACGCCGAGCACCAGGAAGAGCTTCTCCTCGGAGTTCATGGCGCCTCGTCCGCAGGGCGAAGCGCGCCCGGCGCCTCGCGGTCGGCATTTTCGCGGGCGATCATGTCGTCCCCTGTGCAGGCTGGACCCGGGGCACCCGAACCGCTCGACCTGGCCGGATCGTTCTTCTCCAGCCTTTCCTACCTCGGCCAGCTCGACCGCACGTACCTCGTGTGCGAATCGGCAGGGGAGCTGGTGCTCCTCGATCAGCACGCCGCCCACGAGCGCATCGCCTTCCAACGCTTGCGCAAGGCCCACGCGGAGCATCGTCCGCCTACCCAGCGCCTTCTCTTCCCCAGAACATTCGAGCTCGGTGCCAGCCACGCCGCTGCCGCCGCGGAGCACGGTGAGACCCTGTCGTCGATAGGCTTCGAGATCGCGCCGTTCGGTGGCTCCTCGTGGGCGCTCACCGCGGCTCCGGCCGACCTTCGCGACGACGAAGTGATCCCAACCCTGACCGAGCTCCTCGGTGATCTCGCGGACCACGGCCTTTCCCGCGCCGCGGAAGGCCGCGTCGACGCCATGCTGGCAACCATCGCCTGCCACTCAGTCGTGCGCGCAGGGGACGTGCTATCGGTAGACGAAGCCAAGGCGCTCCTCGGTTCTCTCGACGGCGTGGACTTCAAGGCCCACTGTCCGCACGGCCGCCCGGTCCTCCTGAGGATCAGCGTCGCGGAGATCGCGCGGCGATTCGGGAGGACATGACCGGTCGCCTCGTCGCGGTGGTCGGGCCGACGGCGGCGGGCAAGACCGCCCTCGCGATTCGCATCGCCGAGGCCCTGGGTGGGGAGATCGTGTCTACGGACTCCCAGCAGGTGTACCGCGGCATGGACATTGGCACCGGCAAGGCGACGCTCCAAGAAAGGGCAGCCGTGCCGCACCATCTCTTGGATATCGTCGATCCCGACGAGCCCATGACTGCCGCTCGGCTTATCGCCCTTGCAGACCAAGCGATTGCGGGCATTCTGGCGCGAGGGCGCGCGGTCGTGACCTGCGGCGGAACCGGGCTCTACTACCGGGCGCTCATCCACGGGCTGTTTGAGGGGCCGGGCGCCGAGCCTGAGCTCCGCGCTCGCCTTGAAGCCGAGGCCGAAACCCACGGCACCGAGACCCTGTGGGCTCGCCTTTCTGCCGTGGATCCCGAGGCCGCACGCAAGATCGATCGCCGGGATCGCGTGCGGACCATCCGCGCCTTGGAGGTCTATGAGCTCACGGGGGTCCCCATCAGCCAGCACCAGCGGGCGCACGACTTCAAGACCGTACCGCCGCGCTACGACGTGCTGGGAATTGGCCTTTCGCCGGGCCGCGACGAGCTTCACAGGCGGATCGACGCGCGGGTGGATCAGATGATAGAAATGGGGCTCGTGGAGGAAGTCAGAGGGCTTATTGCGCGCGGATACTCGCCAGGGCTCCGCGCGTTCTCCGCCATTGGGTACCGCGAGATCTGCGCGTTCCTTCAGGGAGGCGTGTCGCGTGCCGACGCGGTGCTGAAGATCAAGCAGGCGAGCAGGCGGTACGCAAGGCGCCAGCTCACCTGGTTCCGATCCGAGCCGACCGTCACGTGGTATAAGTCGCCCGCCGACGTCGATCTCGGGAGGGTCATCGCGTGGTGGAAACAGCCAGGGCGAGCATGAGTCAAGAACGCATCATTTACGACCGACAGGTGTTGGATTTCGAGCGCCCGATCGTAGACTTGGAGCGCAAGATCGAGGAGCTCAAGCAGCTCCAGGTAGGCTCTGTGGATTTCGGTGACGAGATTCGCCGCCTCGAGAAGAAGGCGCGCAAGCTCCAGCAGGAGATCTTTGCGGAGCTCTCTCCGTGGCAGAAGGTCCAGCTGTCACGCCACCCCGCGAGGCCTTACACCTTGGACTACATCCAAGTGCTGTTCGACGATTTTGTCGAGCTGCACGGGGATCGGGCGTTCGCGGATGACGAGTCCATCGTCGGCGGCATGGCCCGGTTCGCAGGGCGTGAGATCCTGGTGATCGGCCACCAAAAAGGGAGAAATACCAAGCAAAACCTGCGGCGAAACTTTGGCATGTCGCGCCCCGAAGGGTATAGAAAGGCGCGGAGGCTCATGCAGCTCGCCGCACGATTTCGGCGCCCGATCCTCACGTTCATCGATACCCCGGGCGCCTATCCCGGCATCGGAGCAGAGGAGCGGGGGCAAGCCGAGGCCATTGCCAAGAACTTGGAGGTCATGTCCACCCTCCGCACGCCCATCGTGACCACGGTCATCGGCGAGGGCGGGTCCGGCGGGGCGCTCGCCCTTGGCGTCGGGGACCGAATCATCATGCTCGAGTACGCGATCTACTCGGTGATCTCGCCCGAAGGTTGTGCGTCCATTCTATGGAAGGATCAGTCGAAAGTGGCGACCGCCGCGGAGGAGCTCAAGCTCACCGCACCGGACCTGCGCCGCCTGGGAATCTGCGACGAGATCGTGAACGAAGGCCCAGGAGGCGCGCATCGGGATCTCGAGGCCACCGCCGCTTTGCTCCGTGCCGTCCTAACGCGCCATCTAAGCGAGCTCTGTGCCCTCGACCCGGACAAGCTCATCGAGCAGAGGTACAGGAAATTTCGGGCGATGGGCGTCGTGGAGGAGGTTCGGGCGTAGGGACGCACCGTTCTCGCCACGATCTGTCCGCATGTTGGAAGTCTTCGTCTATTCGGTCATCATCCTCGCTGGGTACCAGGGATTCGTGCTGGTGCGCCGTTGGGGTAGAGCGTATCGCCTCCACGCCCTGATGCTGGGAGCGGACTCGGTGGTCGCGTTGCTCGCGGCGTCGCTGATGTCACAGGAGGGGAGCGAGCGAACCGGTGAGCTTCTGGGCACTGTCGCGGTGCTCGCGTACGTGTTCCTGGTCATGGTGCCTGCGCTCCTGCGCAGCCTGGCGCAGCAGGCCCTCATGAGGGATCGCATCGGCCTGGCCCTGCGGCTGCTCAAGTTCCGTGAATACCTGCAGCCTGGGTTGCCGTCGCAAAGAGAGCGCGAGACCGTGCAGACGATTGCGCAGGTGCGGGCCGGAATGGCCGACCAGGCTCTCACGGCGCTCAACGCCGAGCGGCGCGCGATCGAGGAGCCGATCCTTCGGCGCGCGCTCGATGAGCGCATCGTGCTCACGCTTCTTTACGCCCGTCGCTTGCCCGATGCCGCCGCGCACTTCGAGCGAACCCTAGATGCGGTGGCTGGACCCACGAGCGCCAAGCTCCTCGTCGAGCTCGTGCGTGCCTATGGGGAGCTCGGCGACTTCGATGGCGCCGCGCGGGTGCTCGGCCGACTCGAGGAATCCCTGGGGACGAGCGAGCCACCGGTGCTCCTGCTCTTGTATCGCGCACGCCTGTCTTTTTTGGCGCCCCTTGGGCGAGTCGCCGAAGTGGAAGCCATGCTTTCCCCTCCGGGCGCAATGGGCGACATGTCCGCGGCTGCCCGAAGCTACTGGATTGGCGTGGCCAAGCTTTCGCGCGGGGATCGGGAAGGGGCGAGGGTCCTTCTCGCGGAAGCCGTGAAGCGCGCCGGCCGCGATCAGCGCGCCCGGGAGCTGGCCGAAACGGCGCTGGCCAGGGTCGACCGCGCCCCTTTTGAAATCGTGTCCCTGTCAGGCGAGACCCTTGCGCTCGCCGACAAGATCGGCCAGCTCGTTGCCGCGCCCTCGGCCGAGGCACGGATGGCCAACCGCTTCCGTCGGGTAGCACGCGGCGCGGCTCCTGTGACCCTTTCCCTAATCGCGGTCAACGTGCTCGTCGCCGTCGCGGTGCGCCTGCTCCTTGGCCCGAGCGAGGAGGACGCGGTGCTCTTGCGCGCGGGCGCCAACTTCAAGCCCGCGGTGGCCGCCGGCGAGTGGTTCCGCCTGCTCACCTCGACCGTCCTGCACGCCGGCCCCGTTCATCTTCTCGTCAACATGCTTGGGCTGTGGGTGCTCGGGAGATTCGTGGAGCCCGTGTTCGGGCGGGTGCGGTTTTTTGCCATCTACCTACTTGCCGGCTGGGCCGGTGCCGGCGCGAGCTTCGCCTTGGGGCGCGGCGTGCTCTCGGTGGGCGCGTCCGGAGCGCTCATGGGCCTGCTCGGGGCGGCCATCATCGACCTGGTGCTTCATCGTCGGGCGTACCCCGAGGGCTGGCGTCGCTCGATTCTCGAAGTGCTGCTGGTGGTCGCCATCGTGCAACTCGTGATCGACCTCCAGGTCGAGATGATCGACCAGTCGGCGCACTTGGGTGGATTTCTCTCGGGTGGGCTGCTCGGCGCCCTCATTTCGCCTCGGGGACGCCCGGGAAGCACGCGAGCGATTCGGATGGTCGCCGCATTGCTCGTCGTGGTTTCCGTCGTGGGGCTGGGCCATGCGTCCTGGGGCCTTAGCCGCAAGCTTTGGCCTGGGCGTTGGGAACGGTGGGCTGCCGAGGGCGTATCAATTGAAGTGCCGGCTTCCTGGACTCCGCTCGATCAAGGAACCTTGATCGCGCCGGAGATCGGTTCTGGGGCGACGATCTCGCTCGGGGTAGGGAGCGTGGAGGAAATTCAGGCAGCCCTAAAGGATACGCTCCCTTCGGCGCGTGAGGCCACGGACCTTGCAGCACCACCTGGATGGCGCGCGTTCCAAGACACGCACGAAGTGAGGACCCCGCAAGAAACCAGGAGTTTCTTCATCTTCTTCTTTGCCCAGGAAGGGACCCTTCGCTCGCCGATCATCATCCTCCGGGTTCCAGTTGCAGGAGCACCTGCCATGCGTGCGATTCTCCCTCGGCTCCTCGCCTCTGCATCGGTGGTGCTGGGGGCGTGAACCGTGGCACAGGTTGGCTCATTCGTGCGACGAGGTGCACGCAAGAGCTCGGGCGTCCTGCTCTAACCTCTTGATCTCGCCCATCCACGAGCCGTGGCACAGGACATGCCTTTTGCCGACGCATGAAGCGGGTTTTCATTTCGGCGTTGTTCCTGTTCCTTGTCCTTGGGTGCTCTGGCCAGGGTGACGGCACGTGCCCGGACGAGCGGCCGGAACCCGTTGTGCTCTACTCCGGCCTCGAAGCACCACAGCACGTCGCGGCGCGTGGCGGTACCGTGTATTGGACGGAGGGGAGCCGCGTGATGGCCGGTTCTGCTTGTGGTGGTGCGCCCGTGCTCTTGGCAGAGGGGCAGAACAACCCTTCGCGCATCGTAAGTGACGAGGAATTCGTCTACTTTGCGAACGACAACACGAGTGGCGAGGTGAAGAGAGTGCCGAGGGGTGGGGGAGCCATCGAGACTCTTGCGTCTGGACAGTTCCTCGTCAGGGACCTTGCTACTGACAATGACCGCGTCTATTTCACTACGAACAACCAGATCATGGCCGTACGCAAGGATGGCGGCTCGCCGAGCGCCCTGGCAACCGGCGAGCTTGATCCCACGGGCATTGCCGTCGACGAAGAGAACATCTTCTGGATCAACGCCGGAACGGAAACGACGGGCGGCACGATAAGAAAGATGGCGAAGTCGGGCGGACGCCCGACGACGATCGAGGAACTTGGCCCGAGCACGAGCGGGACAAGCGATCACCTCGTCCTCGACGAGACCAGAGGCTATTGGGGTCGCTTTGACTCGCACCAGCTGCGCTGGTTTTCCAAGCGCGGCGGCGAGGCGGGGGTCCTCTTTGGTGACGGCGAGAGCGATCTCGTCCCCGTGGACCTCGTCTTGCGAGACGGCGAGCTCTTCTTTACCGCCTATCCGAACATGGGCGATGGAGTGGTGATGCGGATCGGAACCCGAGGTGAGAAACAGGCCAAGCTGGCAATGCTTCCGGGACGCCGGCCCCAAGGGCTCGCGGTTTCCGAAGCGCACGTCTTCTGGGTCGTGGTCGATCCGGGCGACCGAAGCGGAGCGATCATGCGCCTCATGAGATAGTGCCTGGTTGCCCTATCGCCTGCACAGTCCAACGCGTGATAAAATCAACACGCGGGGGTCACATGCGCGCTTCTCGTCCACTCCTGAGCCTTTTTTGCCTGGCTGCATGCTCGACTGACGGGCACCCGAAGGACCATGGAACTGCCGACGCCGGGGGCCATGACGCCGCCGCTGCGAGGGTGCTCGCAGAGATTCCATGCACTGACACCTTGAGCTCCATCTATGAGGATCCTGGACCGCTTCCAGGCGAGCGAGGAGCCATCATTCGCTGCGCGACGGATGTCGTCCTGTCACGCGATGCGCTTCAGGAGCGAGCGGTGGGGCTCGGATATACGACGCGCCCGCTCACGAGCGGCACGCGCGTGTACCGGCTCCTTTATCGGACCGAACGGGGGACGAGCCCCCCGTCGGCCGGGTACTCGAGCGCGATCGTGTATCTTCCAGACAAGCCGCGTGCCGAGCGCCTGCCAGTTCTCGTGGCCAGCCACGGGAGCCGTGGCCAGGGGCCAGATTGTGCACCTTCCAAGAACCATTCCGCGGCTGCGCAAGTGCACCCAGAGTTCGAGCGGCTTGTCGTTCCGCTCGTGGGACAGGGGTTCGCAGTGATGGTCCCGGACCTCGGCGGGTACGCCAACTTCGGCGCACCGGGCAATCCGATCTCTGCCTACGCGTCGGCGGACGACGCGGGCCGTGCGACACTCGACGGTGCGCGGGCGCTATCCAACCTCATCGCAAGCGCCGTGACCGATCAGGTTGTCTTGGTGGGGCATTCTCTTGGTGGCCACTCGACGCTTTCCGCCCTCGCGCTTGCCGAGACGTACGGCGCAGGCGGAACCATTGCGGCTGTCGCCACGTTCGCGCCCATGTGGGTGGCAAATCGGACCTGGGGAGCGTTGGCGTACGGGCCGCTGGCCAACATCTACACGTTCTCGAAGGCCCCTTCGCCGAACGCCGTCGTCATTTGGTATCACTACACCCACGGCGAGCTTCTCGATGGCCCGGGAAAGGGCACGGCAGTTTTTGAACCGACCAAGCGCGACCTCGTGAAGGCGTTTGTCGACTCGGCGTGCTGGTACAACTGGGAAAAGCTAACGGCCCTGGGCTCGAGCCTCGAGGACGTCTTCGATCCGGCGTTCGTGCGCGCCGTGGGCGCGCGAGCAGCAGGCGCAAGCGACTCGTGCCCGGACGACCTGGATGGGAGGGCCCTATGCGAGAAGTGGATGGCGCGCTATGAGGCGGACAGGCCGCACGTTGTTGGCGCCGCGGCAAAGGTTCCCCAAGTCCTCGCTTGGGGCGGCAAGGATGAGACGATTCCTGCCGACCGGATAACCTGCGCGCTCGACCGGCTCGCCGCGGACAAGGTGAACCTCGAGGCCACGTGCGTTGACCCGGAAGCGAGCCACGTGGATGTGACGGTGCGCGGGGCCGATTACGTCGTCGACTGGATTGCCGCAAAGGTGCTTGGCGGACCACCTCCGGCGCCGTGCCCGAGGGATGCTACGGGGATCGTCGACGAGGCGGGGAAGCCCGCCACCTGCAATCAAGTGCCGCCTAATGACTAGACGGCTGGGCGCCTTCGTCTAGTGTCCCGTCCGAGAAATCCGTCACATAATTCGGCGGCCCTCACCGACACTTGCTGCGTCGTTCGTCGGTTAAATACATCAAGTATTCGCCCTCCTCACTCCTTGCCATTGCCGGCGATCATCCACCGTCTTATGCAACCTATTTCTCGGACGGGACACTAGCACCAGCCGCAGGTCACGCAGATAAACGTGTTTACCGCAGACGGGCGCCCTATCGGACACGGGGGCGGTCGCATGCATGCCGTGGGCTGCCTGGGGCCCAAGGCCCCGCGGCCGGGGGGTATGGCTTCGCCGGTGCCGTCCCGCTCGTGGACAAGTTCCCGGCAACACGCCATGCCTTTGGCATTCAGGCCCTGGCATGAGCGATGCTTTGGCAATAGCCACCATGCGGAAAAGACTGATTTCTCTATTGCTTTTGCTCGGTTGCTCGGGGGACGGAAATGCACTTGACGGAAGCCCTGTTGGCAAGGATGCAGGCGGGAAGCAGTCGACCGACGCAAGGACTGCAGCCGACGCGCGGACCCTGCCGGACGCCGCCTCAGGCAAGGACGCGCAAGACCGGTTGGATGCTGGGAGTGGTGCCGCGCGCACGGTCACGTTCACGAACAAGTGTGCCCAATCCACTTGGGTTGGGGCATTAAACGGCGACGCGAAATACGAGCTCCCGAGTGAGGGCGGCTTCGAGCTGTTACCCGGGCAGTCCGTCTCCATGGGTCTTCCCGCTCCCTGGGGAGGCCGGTTTTGGGGTCGAAGTGGCTGCGCCTTTGACGGCTCCGGCAAGGGGAACTGCGCGACCGGCGACTGCGGTGGAAGGGAGAAGTGCGGCGGGATTGGAGGTCAGACCCCCGCGTCTCTTGCCGAGTTCTTCTTCGGCGGATATGGAGGCAAGGACTTTTATGACGTGAGCCTCGTGGACGGCTACAACCTACCGATTGGGATTGCACCCAAGGAAGGCACTTATACGAGGAGCGACGCCCGTAACATCTACGACTGCGGAAGCCCTGCATGCGTGAGCGAGCTCAACGCGACGTGCCCCTCGGACCTCCAGAAGAAGGACGCATTAGGACGCGTCGTGGGCTGCTTCTCCGCGTGCGAGAAGTTCAACACCGACCAGTATTGTTGCCGCGGGGCCTACGGCTCGCCGGAGACCTGTCCCCCTACGACCTACTCTCAGGTGTTCAAGGCCGCGTGTCCAACCGCTTATAGCTACGCGTACGACGACAAGACCAGCACGTTCACGTGCAAGGGCACGGAGTACGAAATCACGTTTTGTCCTTAGATCACCCTCGCGTACTCGTCAATCGAGTGCTTCCACACCGGCACTCCGCAATAGCGGTCCCCCTCGGGGCAGGTGGGTCGTGTCTTGCTCATGAGGCGCAGTCCGCACGGCGGCAGAAGATAGCGCGCGATGATTGGGTTCACCTCCCGCACCTGGCGCACCTCGTCGAGGGACGCGCGCCATATCTCTTCCTGGGCGTTGTAGCAGAGTCGGCTCTTGAGCTTGTGGTGAAGGTGCAAGAGGTCGGCACTTTCGGCGTAGCGCACAGCTACCGCGTTGGGCAAGAGATAGGCGGTCCACTCGTGCTCTACGCCCTCGGACCTGAGCGCGACGATGGCCTCCCACGTTCTCGCCATTGCCCCGTCGTACACGCGCTTCGCTTCCGGCGAATGGCAAAAGAGCGCTGGCGTGATGTAATCAGGCTCTCCCGTCACGTGCGACGTGAGGATCGGGCGCGAGCCTGGGACCATTCGGTGCCGCTGGTCTTGGGAATCGGCCGCGTGGGACAACTTCTTCTTGAACGTGTATCCCGCGTGCAAGAGGGCCCGCGAGACCTTGGAAAGGGTCGTGAGGGTGAGGGCCTCGCCATGGTACGGGTTGAGAGAGGGATCGAGCGCCAGCCTGATGGCTCGTTCGTCGGTCATGCGCGCGCGCGGCAGGCCAAGGACCTCCCTCACCGCACAAGCGACCATCTCCTCGTTCTTCCCCTTCCAATCGACGAGCTTGGACACGTGCGGTCCGAGATCGCGGTCGAACTCCTCGATGAACTCCTTGGTCACGCCTTGCTCAAGGTGCTTCGTTGCCACGCAGCGCGCCTCGAGGGTTTCGGCCGTCGGAATTGGCTCCTCGAGGAGTTGTTCGAACAAGGGGTCGAGCTTGAGGAGCTCTTCGACCATCCGTCCCACCACGAAGCGGGTTTCTTGGCTCGCGTCCGGCTGCTGGCACGCTCGGAAGTATCGGAGAAGGGTGACGGCCGAAACCGTGTGATAGAGAAACGCCAGGGTCGAAACGGGCAGGACGTACCGCGCGATCTCCTGGGCCTTTTTCTTCACCTCGCGGTCAAAGCGACCGTCTTTCCGCCTGGCGGGAAAGATCCGGTAGTACTCGGCCGCGACCTCTGGAGTGAGGATCTGGGCGAGCGTCCTGTAGTCCGCATGCTGTGCTTCGACCGCGGCTTCATAGATCCTCCGTGCTCGTCCAGCCAAGGCTGGGATCGCTGTGCTGCTCGGCTTGACTTCGACGTAGCGCTGGGACACCTGCTCCGAGTTGTAAAACGGGTGGGCGTGGAGGAACGACCAGAGGAACTGCCGGGACACGTTCGACAGGGCGAACTGAAAATGGGCATGTTGAAGCGTCGTGTGATGCCCGGCCTCATACGTTGAGCGGGCAATCCGGTCGCGCTGCTCTGGGTTCTGCACCACATCCTCGTCGGTGATGATCCTGCCCGAGTAACAGGTGCGAGCGGTGGCCACCGCGTTCTCGAGCGGCCGCGAAAACGCGTTGACCAGGACCACCTGGGGCTCGGGAGACGCCATGGGACAAGGCGGGACGCGCGGGGCTCTGGGCACGACGAGATAGTAGCAGGAGCTTCGCGCTCGGTCTGAGCCTGCCTTGCATTTTCCTGGTCGCGGTCTTGGACATCATTCGGACAGTCTGGGAGTGGAAATAATAGGGATTCGAGTCCTCTCGCATGGGACCCGAGGCTCCGCCGGATCCCTGGCGCTCAGTCCTTGAGCGCACGTGGTTTTCCATAGATCCGCGGCAGGAAGGATAGGGGACGCGGCAGGCTTGTACATTGCAACGGGGGTACGCGGAGGTACTCCGTGCAACTCAAAGGCACTCGCAGGCTTCCCCTGATCGTGGTCCTTGCACTTGCCATGGCTTGCAGCAATGGCGCCCAAACGAACGGGACCGGCCAGTGCGGAGAGCCGCCGGAGCTCTCCTATACCTGCGCGGACGGCGTGTTCCCATGCAAGTGCGTGGACCACGGCGACGGAACGGCGCAGTGGCACTGCGAGGCCTGCCCGCCCGTGGACTGCAACGCCAACCCCAAGGACAAGGCTTGCGAGAAGGACTCCTCCTGCATCGCCTGCCACGGGCTCGCGTCGAGCGAGGGAGGCGTGGGGATCGAGAATGCCCATCCCTGGAGCTACCTCGGGTGCACGGACTGCCATGGCGGGAAGGGGAGGGACGACAAGGACCCGACGCGCAAGCTCACCAAGGAAGAGGCCCACGTCCATATTCCCCATTCCATCGCGCAAGACCAATCGGTCACGACCCCAAAGCCCACCGCCTACGAGAACTACTACCTCGCGCGCGCTGGCGTGGAGCGCCTCGAAGGCGGGGCCGAATGGATTCGTTTCATGAACCCAGGCGACTTGCGGGCCGTCGACGCCACCTGCGGCAGGTCGGGGTGTCACGACACCACGGCGCAGAAGGTCAAGCGGTCAGTCATGTCCACGGTCGTCGGGAAGCTCGACGCCATGCTCTACGCCGTCGGGCTCCCGCGGGTCAAGGAACTGGCGTCCATGATGGGCCACCGCTCCAAGGACAAGCGGCGAGCCACTTACGCCTCCCTTGACACGTTTGATCCCAACTTTGACGAGAGCAAGGATCCGCCTGGTGCCGTCAAGCACGTGCGGGCGCTCACGACGGTGGATCGCGAGAGTGAAAAGCCCTACGGCACGTTTACCGAGGAAGACCTGTTCAAGGAGACGATCAACAAGCTCTGCGGCACGTGCCACCTCGGTCACAACGGCACCAACGCCAATTATGGGAACTTCCGCTCGTCGGGCTGCACGGCCTGCCACATGCCCTACAGCTATGCGGGACGAAGCCAGAGTGGCGATCCGATGATCAACAAGACCGAGCCCACGTATCCCGCTGCGTACAGCAAGATCCAGTACCCAGAGCGGCCTCACGCAACCCGCCATCAACTTCAGCGCACGATGACCTCGCAGGAGTGCCTGGCCTGCCACACCGGATCGGCCCGCTCCGTCTTCCAGTACATGGGCATCCGAACCGACGACAACCGCGACCTCACGCGGGCCAAGCAGGCAGGCGCCAACATCGATTTCAAGTACTCCAATCTCATCGACAACCAGCGGGTACCCGAGGCCCGCCTCCATGGTTTCACCCAGGATCAGCTGATCGAGTACGAAGACCTCGACGGAGATGGCCAGGACGATACGCCCGGAGACGTGCACTGGGTAGAAGGACGAATGGAGTGCATCGATTGCCATCCCTCATCCGACATGCACGGCGACGGCAAGATTTACAGCCGGCAGAATCAGGCAGTCAAGGTGCGCTGCGTCCACTGCCACGGCAACCTGGAATACCCTGCCGACCCCGACGCCAAGGACAACCCGGTGAACGAGCTTTACTTCGCGACCGGGAAGGTGGCGCGCAAGACGCTCTGGAAGTTCGACAGAATCCCTGCTCACGGCGAAGAGGGCTACCCCGCGGTGAAGACGACCGGAACCTGGCTCAAGACCAAGAGCCGCGGCGAGTGGCGGTACGTGCCGCAGATCCGCTGGGGGGCGCAGTGGGATCCAGGAACGAAGGAATGCGTGGGCGACGGCCGACGCGTGAACCCAGGTGGTGGGTTCGCGTGCAGTCCAGCGTCGTCCATCGCGCACGGCCGGTGGCAGGGGCTCAACAAGGCGGCTGGACACTTTGACGACGGTGTGGGACCGCGTCCTGGGGTGGAAGTTGTTCTCGGCGCGGACGGCACCTCGTCGAGCGTGCGCCTTGGGTTCAGCCATCTCGGGGAACCGACGCAGAGGCCGAACCAAGAGCCCACAGGCGGGCTGGAATGCAACTCCTGCCACGCCACGTGGCACAACATGCGCTACGGGAATCACCTTGGCCTCAAGGACTTCGACGGTGGGGAGCGGCTCTACGACTGGGACCGCGTCACGGGCCAGGTCACGCTGGGCACCCAAGGTTGGTTCAACTTCACATTCGTCGACATCCTTGACCAACAGCTCGGTGTGAACCCCAAGGGGAAGATCGGCTGGCTCGTTCCGACCAGGCTCAAGCTGTTCGTGCGGCAACTCGTCCTGAATCCAGCCATTAACTCGGCGGTCGATTTCATGAAGCAGGTCGGCGACGCCAATTTCCCGTGGAAGACCTACCGAGATCGCGTGGGCTTCGGCAACCTCCGCCAGGGCGCCGCGGGGAACATCCGAAATGCCCCCGGCTTTGCCCAGATCTGCTTGGAGCAAGAGGGATACTGTGACGAGGATCCGCTCAAGGACCAAAATGGCGGGCTCGGCTCAGACCCCAACCAACCGCACGCGACGCAGAGGCGGCCTCGGGACTGCGTCTCGTGTCACTTGGGTCCAGCCGGGGAGGGGCTCGCTCGCGTGGGCGCGGTCTTTGGCTGGAACCCCAATGGGTTCACCGCGGAAACCAGCGCCTACCTGCGGCGCATCAAGCAGGTCGTCGCCCCGCACGGTACCTATTCAACCCAGGACGGCTTCGTCATTGCCGACGACGGGATCAAGCACCGTCTCGACTGGATGGTTGACGAGAAGACCGGCTATCCCCTCGTGTACACGATGCATGGGCGCACCGACGACGGCAAGGACGGCCGGCCCGGACGGGGCTACGAGACCTATGATCCTGAAGCGGCAGGACCAATTCCCAAGGGTCTCATTGAAACGCTCAAGCGGATTCGGGTGAAGGCGTTGTACCCGTAGCGGCCCGAGCACGACGCACGGTGGACCCGCGTCCCAGTTAGTGTCCCGTCCGAGAAATCCGTCACATAATTCGGCGGCCCTCACCGACACTGGCTGCGTCGTTCGTCGGTTAAATACATCAAGTATTCGCCCTCCTCACTCCTTGCCATTGCCGGCGATCATCCACCTTCTTATGCAACCTATTTCTCGGACGGGACACTAGGACCTTTCGCAGCTCGCCGTGCTTTCCCCGTTTACCCCACTCTTTCCGAGAAAACGCGCGCCCTATTTTCGCCGACGCTATCTCTGGGCGTCTAGCGCGCTGGACGGATCTGCAGGGTGGCGGTTGGCCCCGCGCGCCCAGCGTCGGGAATCGGTTCCATCCGGGCGTTGAACCCCCACCTCGCCGTTTCGGAGGGCAGGGCCCGCAACTGGTGCGCACAGAAATGCGCGTCACGAAAGGCTTGCGCGGTGCATGGGTTCCCAGGCTGCACCAGGGTGTGGCTCGGCCTCGGTACGTCTTCTGCATGGCAGAGCGCCTAGAACATGGGCTCCGTCGTCTCGGCTCTGGCGCGGGGGCACCAGCGCATCCTGGTGTCAGTTCGGCAAGCGATCCAAGAAGTTTCCACGCTTGAAGACGGTTCTGTCCCCACAATCGCCGAGCTCGTCACCGAGATCCGTCAGCACGTAAACCTGGTGGAAGAGGTCATCGTCCCGACGCTCCAGGCAGCCATGCAGGGCAAGGAGCACTCCATGGTCTCTTGCCTCCGCGCCGAGCATGTCCTCTTGGGCGACCTTTGCGTGGACATCGAGAAGGACCTTCGACGGAAACGATGGAGCGCGGTCCTCTGGAACCTCGCGGAGCTCGACGCCGCGCTCACCCTCCATGGCAAGAAAGAACAAGAGGTCGGCCCCATCATCGACCAGCGCCTCCAGCCTTCAACTATCCGCTATTTCGCTACGCTTCTAGACGAGAAGTGAAAAAAATGCGCACCCATGCCTGGTGCATGGGGGGGTTCGACAAGTCGGACGAGAACTCTGCGGTTAATGCCCTATACTCATTTTGTTCGTCACGCGAGCGCGGGGATGGCTCCGTGGGCCAAGGTGCGGGAAGGCGCATGACAAAGAGCGGTGGATCGATCCTCGTGATCGAAGATGACCCGGATGTTCGAGACAGCGTCAAGATGGCGCTCGAAGATGAAGGGTATCGCGTGGCTACGGCAAGTCATGGCAAGGAAGGGCTCGAGTACCTCGACTCTTATGATTCGCCCTCGTTGATCCTTTTGGACCTCATGATGCCCGTGATGAGCGGCGCAGAGTTCCTGGCGGCGATTCGCCAGCACCCTTTTCACGCGGCGATTCCCGTGGTGATCCTTTCGGCCTGGGGAAGAGCTGCGGCGAGGCTCGACGGAATCCAGGGGTTCGTAGGCAAGCCCGTGGACCTAGACGTGCTGCTGGGTTTTGTAAGGAGGTTCTGCGGCGGTGCGGACTAGTAGAGCGTCCGCTCGCCGCTAAGCACGCTCATGCCCGCGTCACGGGAGAACGCGCCTGGTTGAACCGGGGTGTACTCGTCGGGTGACACCGAGCGGTACTCACCATCCTGCGGCACGGACCTGTACTCACCGTCACGCTCGGGCGGGCACTCGAGGGGCTTGGGGCAGGGCTCCTTGGTGGGCGTGGTCTTGCTCCGCATGGACTCGCAGTCCGTCGGCGTCACGTTCCAATACCGCGTGTACTCCTCGCGATCTGGATAACCCTCACAGCCCTCGCCCCACATGAGCTCCCCATGCTTGTGGGTCCCGTGATCAATTCCGCCCACCGCGTGCCCAATCTCGTGGGCCGCGACAAACCCGATGCCATTGACCATGTTGGGTCCCATGGTGATGATTCCGGCCTTGCCGCCGAGCTGGGCGAAGCCCGCCGCGTTGCCCACCACGTCGTCCACGACCAATAGACCTGCACACTCGTCATGGTCTTGGAGATCCTTGACGACCTTCGTGTAACCCTTGTCAATCTTGTCCTTGTCCACGCTCGTGACAGTGCCTTCGGCATCGACAAAAATCCCTGAATCCTTGTTGTTGAGCGTTCCGAGGTCTTTGACCGGGACGATCTTCAAGAAGACCTTGAAGCGCACGCAGCACTGCGCCCAAATGGAATTAACCCCAGCCATTGCCTCTTTGATGGTCTTAGTAACGGGGTTGGACACGGAATCGGGGGGAAACCTGGTGGAGGTGCCCTGTACCCACAGGAGCTCGATACACCCCTCGTGCCACACCTTGAACTCGCACGAAGGCTCGCTGACCGGGTCCACCGCGGGGATCTCGACCGGGGTGGAGGCGGCCCCGGGCGCGGGATCCTTGGGGCCACACTCGAGCGCGAGCTTCTTCATGTCACCCTGGATATCCCGCTGCGTGCGCGTCCCCTTGAGGGCCTCTTCCGCGGCGGCCACCTTCTTGTCGTGCTCCTTGAGGGCGGGCCCGCAGTCCTTCACCTGCTTCTGGAGCTCTGGGCGCTTCTTGCGGAGCTCTTCCTTGCGCGCCTGCTTCCCCTTCTTCTCCTCGGCGAGGGCGTCGAGCTTCTTCTTGAGCTCAGGAGCGTATTTCTCCTTCAGCTCCTTGTTCTTGGCTTCCACCTGCTTGTTCGACGGCTTCTTGGGCGCGAAGCTTTGGTACCACTGGTCGAACTCGCTCTTCATCGCGTCGTTGATTTCTTTAATGGCTTCCTTGCGCTTGTCTTCGTAAGACCTGAGCCACGCTTCGATTTCCGCTAGATCAGTCTCGAGCGCCTTGAGA
>JACQUZ010000176.1 GCA_016210055.1 Deltaproteobacteria bacterium
CCAGCGGCAGCTCCGCGCGCACGTTCACTGCTCGCGGACGACTTGCTGAGCGACATGGATCTCGGCCCCGCAGAACGTCCAAAAACACTCCTGCCCGTATCCGATCTCATGGTCGCATCGCAGGGCTTGGAGGCGCTCAAGGCGGGGCGCTACGTCGAAGCGCGAGACAAGCTTGCCCGCGCGCTCCAGGAAATGCCGCGCGACCCGTACTTGCGGGCGGCTTACCACCTCGCGCTGGGCTATGAGGCGAAGTTCGCAGGGCGGGCGGACGAGGCCCGCAAGAATTTCGAGAAGGTCCTCGAGTACGACAAGTACTGCGAGGAAGCGATCCGCGAGCTGCGCGCGCCGCAGGGGGACGAGCCCCGGCGCGAGGACAAGCCCCGCATTTTTTCGCGGTTCTTTGGGGGGAAGGACGAGAAGTAGCGCCTCACATCCCCAGCACGCGCGTTAGGAACCCCCAGCGATCCACCGCTTCCTCGATGATCTTGCTCGTCGGCTTCCCAGCGCCGTGGCCTGCCTTCACGTCGATTCGAATGAGCACTGGGGCATCACCTGCCTGAGCCGCCTGCAGGGCCGCCGCGAACTTGAAGCTGTGTCCGGGAACCACCCGGTCGTCATGGTCAGCGGTGGTAATCAGGGTTGCTGGATACTTCACCCCTTTCTTGATGTTGTGCAGCGGCGAGTAGGCGTAGAGGGCCTTGAACTCCTCGGCGTTGTCCGACGAGCCGTAGTCCGACACCCACGCCCACCCGATGGTGAACTTGTGAAACCGAAGCATGTCCATGACGCCCACGGCCGGAAGCGCCGCGGCAAAAAGCGTGGGACGCTGGTTCATGCAGGCTCCCACCAGAAGCCCGCCGTTGGATCCGCCACCGATGGCCAGCTTTGACGAGCTCGTATACCTGTTCTCCACGAGCCACTCGGCCGCAGCGATGAAGTCATCGAACACGTTTTGCTTGCGCAGCTTCGTTCCGGCCTCGTGCCATGCCTCGCCGTACTCGCCACCGCCGCGCAGGTTCGGCACCGCAAGGACTCCGCCCATCTCCATCCAGACGAGATTCCGCACGTCGAACCACGGAGTCAGCGAGACATTGAACCCCCCATAGCCGTAAAGGTACGTGGGATTGCTTCCGTCAAGCTGAATCCCTTTCTTATGGCTAATGAACATCGGCACTCGCGTGCCGTCCTTGCTCTGATAAAACACTTGGCGCGTCTCGTAATCCTCGGGACGAAAATCCACCGTGGGACGCTGCACCACCGTGCTCTCGCCGCTCGCGACGTCGTAACGATAGATCGTGGTGGGCGTCGTAAATCCAGTGAAGGCATAGAACGTTTCTTTATCCTTCCGCTTCCCCCCAAATCCGGCCGCCGTGCCAAGCCCCGGAAGACGAACCACGCGAAGCAGCTTCCCATCGAGCCCGTGCACTTTGACCACGGAATGGGCGTTCTCCAGGTAAACCGCCAGGAATTGGTCGCCGACCGCGTTTAACGACTCGAGGGTCTCCTTCACCTCTGGGATGATTTCCTTCCAATTCGCCCGGGCAGGCGAGCGAACATCGATGGCGATGAGCCTTCCCCGGGGCGCATTGAGGTTCGTCCGAAACCAAAAGACCGGCCCATCGTTTCCCACCAGGCTGAACTCGGCCTCCCAATCCGAAATGAGCTCGACCACGCTCCCCTTCTTGCCCTGCAAGTCCTTGTAGAACACCAAGTTCTTGTGCTCGGTACTTCGCACCACCGTAATCACGAGATACCGCCCGTCCTCGGTCACCTCGCTGCCAAACATCCAGTCCTTGTGGTCCGGACGCTCGTAAGTGAGCTCGTCCTGCGATTGGGGCGTGCCCAGCCGGTGGTAATAGAGCTTGTGGAAGAAGTTGGCCTCCTCATAGGTAGCCGAGGCCTCCGGCTCCTTGTAGCGTCCGTAGAAGAACCCCTTCCCATCCTTGGTCCAGGTCGGCCGCGAAAACTTGATCCACTTGAGGTGATCCTGACGGTCGACCCCCGTCTCCACGTCCCGCACGCGGAACTCGTTCCAGTCGGATCCGGCGGAGGATAGCCCGTACGCCAGGTACTTGCCGTCATCGCTCGCCGCGTAGGTGGTGAGCGCCACGGTCCCGTCGGGGGAAAGCAGGTTCGGATCCAAAAGGACCCGCGCCTCGCCCTCGAGCGATGGCGTGGTGTAAAGGACCGACTGGTTTTGCAGGCCGCTGTTCTTGAGGAAGAAATAGCGACCCGCTTCTTTCATGGGCACCCCGTAGCGCTCGAAGTCCCAAAGCTTGGTCATGCGCTTCCGGATCTTTTCCCTCGCTGGGATTTCGCCGAGAAATCCGAACGTCACGCGGTTCTCACCCTCGATCCACGCGCGCGCTTCTTCCGAGTCGCTGTCCTCCAGCCACCGGTACGGGTCTGGGACCTTTTCACCGTGGTAGTCGTCGACGACGTCGGACACGCGAGCGAGAGGATAGGTCATTTTCTTTTCTGGAGTTTCCTGGCTAGGGATCTTGGAAGGCATCGAGGGCTTGGGCTGAACTTGGCCGCACGACAATGCGGCCACGCTGAGACAACTGGCTAAGAGTAGTTTCATGGTGCGCGAAACGTTAATCTAACTTGAGGCCGAAGTGTACCGGCCCATGGCACGAAGCCAGGTGAACCGCGAAACGGAGGCCAGGAGCACCGCGCCCACGACCGAGGCTAGAGCAGTCCATGGGTCCAAGGTGCCGAGCAGCGCCATCGCCGGATACGTCGTCATGACCCCAAGCGGGATGATGAACGTGAAAAGAATTCGCCATCCCCCGCGGAAGACGGTGATGGGCCAACGCGCAGCGTCGAAAATCGACGAGAACAGGTAGTTGAGGTTGTCCAGGCGCACCACCCAGAACGCCGCGCACACGACCAGGATCCAAATCGAGTAGAGCACCAGCGCGGAGGCGAGTAGCAGGACACCGGCCACCGCGACCTGCCCGGGCGACGGGACGTGCCCGAGCCGCACGAGCGCTACCGACAAGATGACGAGCGCCGTCACAATGTCCAACGCTTTCCAGGGCGCGAACTTGGCCGTGGATACGAGGAACTGCGCATCCGCGGGCTTGAGCAGCACGAAGTCGAGGGTTCCCGTGCGGATGTGTTCCACGATCGCCTGCAGGGCAGGGTTGATGGCACCTTCGAGCAGCCCGCGAAGGAGGGTGAACCACGCCATGACCACGAGCGCCTGGTAAAACGACCATCCCGCGATCTGGCTGCGCCAGCGATAGACGAGCACCAGGGGCACGAGGGTCCAGGCCATCCACCACAGCGAAATGAGACCGTCGATGACGAAGTCGGCGCGGTAGTGCATCGACGTGGCCAGCGAGGCACGGAGCTGCACGAGGAGCAGCTTGAAGTACCGGCGCACCATTACCCCCCGTAGGCCTCAAATCGCCTCACGCCGGCGTGCCAGGTGGCTCGTGAAAGCAAGAGAAAGAGCCCGACCCAAGCCCACTGCACGAGGCAACCCGCAAGCGCCTGTGCGCGATCCGTCATGCCGATCATGATTTCGACCGGGTGCCCGAGCATGTAGCGAAAAGGCAGCCACTTCGCGAGCGTGGAGACCCACGGAGGCAAGAGGTCGAGCGGGATGAGGTACCCCGAGAGCACCATGAACGCCCCCAGCCACACCTCGAACACCGCGATCGACCGGTCGATGAAGAGCCCGAGGGTGCCGATGACGGTCATGGCCAAGAACGTGATGAGCCAGGCTCCGAGGAGGGCCACGACAAGCACGATGGCCTGCACGGGGTCGGTGAGCACGTGCCCGGAGCCCGTGGACAGGAGCATGATGGTGGCCACAGGCAGGGCGAGGATTCCGCGCAGCGGGATGGCCGCGAGGTGCTGGGCGCTGTACGCCAGGAACGGATGGATGGGGCGAAGGAGCCTGAGCGAAAGCGTCCCGGTGCGGATCTCGTGGTTCATCTCCCAGACCACCCACGAGCCGGTCACGGTCCGGACGATGAGCGCCCCCAGATAGTAGGCCGCAAAGCGCGAGGGCGTGAACATGCCAACCGGGGCGTCCCTGGCGACCGCCGTCCAGATGGCGAGCATGACGAGCGGCATGGTGGTGCAGAGCGTCCACACGAGGAATTCGGCGCGATAAGCCATGGCCTCGGCGAACCCCACCCGCAGGAGCGCTGGGAAAGCACGAAGGAACACCCGCATCAGGCCCTGTCCTCGAGCGATTCCTCGGCGGGCATCGCATTTCCATTGCTGCCGCTGCGCGACTCGGCGAAGAGCTGGCGCATGACGTCCACGAGGGGTGGATCCTCCACGGACAGGTCGGCCACGCGCATGGTGGCCAGAAGCGCCGATACCACGCCGCCGAGCTCTGCTTGTGTCACCCGGAGCACGAGCCGCGCCTCGTCGTGCTCGATCACCTGTCCGAGCCGCGCGGCGTCCTTTGGAGCAACCGGCGCCGCAAGGCGAACCGTGACCAGCTTGTCTGGGTTGACCTTCCGCGTGAGCGCCTTGAGGTCACCGTCGTAGATCAGCCGGCCGTGGTCGATCACGATCACTCGGGGGCAGAGCGCAGCCACGTCTTCCATGTAGTGGGAGGTGAGGAGCACGGTGGCGCCGTGGCGCTCGTTGTACTCGCGGATGAACCCGCGCATGGACGCCTGCATGCTGACGTCCAGGCCGATGGTGGGCTCGTCCAGGAACAGCAGCTTGGGCCGGTGAAGCAGGGCCGCGGCGAGCTCGCACTTCATCCGCTCGCCGAGTGAAAGCTGACGCGTGGGCTTTGTTGCCAATAGCTCGAGGTCAAGGAGCTCGTACAGCTCCTTGCTGACTTCTTGGTAGGCATCCCGAGGGACATCGTAAAGAGCCCGGTTCATGGCAAACGTTTCGACGGGAGGAAGGTCCCAAAGGAGCTGTTGCTTCTGCCCCATGACCAGGGTGATCTTCTTTAGGAATTCCACCTCGCGCTTGCGCGGGTTATGCCCGGCCACGCGCACGACGCCAGCCGTGGGATGCAGAAGTCCGCTAAGCACCTTGAGGGTCGTGGTCTTGCCAGCGCCGTTAGGGCCCAGAAAACCCACGCGCTCGCCGGGCTGGATCTGGAACGACAGATCCTCGACCGCATGGACGGTTTCGAACTTGCGCGAAAACAGTGAGCGCACCGCTGCCACGAACCCGGCCGGACGGCGGTGAACCTGATAGTGCTTGGTGAGATGCTCAACTTCGATGGCGGACAGTGGGACCTCCGTCGAAACAAATATAGTACCGCGCTCCGCGCTTGGCGCATCGTCGTGGTAAACCGTGGCCATGGCCTCGCTGGAGATCGTGACCTCCCCCCTGATTCCCACGGACCTGTTCGTCCATGGCTTCCCGACCCGACATGGAGGCGTCTCGACGGGCAGGCGCGACTCGCTGAACTTGGGGTACCGATGGGGCGACGCTCCCGAGAACGTGGCGGAAAACCGCCGCCGCGTGGCCTCCTGCGCGGGGTTCGACATTGAGCGCCTCCAGGTCACCAAGCACGTCCATGGCACGCGGGTGTGGGTGGTCGGAGATCCCGCACCGGATCCGCCCGAGTTCGACGTCCTGGTCACGGACAAGCCGGGCTACACGCTAGGCGCCTTCGCGGCGGATTGTGTTCCCATCGTGCTCGCGGACCCGGTGCGCCGCGTGGTGGCCGCCGCCCATGCGGGGTGGCGAGGCACGGTGGCGGGGGTCATGCGGAACGCCGTGCGGACCATGGCAGAACGGCTTGGATCTCGGCCCTCGGACATCCTCGTCGTGCTCGGTCCGTCCATTGGACCGTGCTGCTTTGAGGTGGGGCCCGAGGTTGTAGCGGCGTTTGCATCGGCCTTGCCAGGCGTGCGAGGGCTCGTGGTGCCCGGGCCCGAGAAGCCTCACGTGGACCTGCGTGTCGCGACCCGCGCCATCCTGGAGCAGGAGGGCGTGCATGGCGAGCACGTGGATGATCAGCCGCCGTGCACGCGGTGCAACCCGGACAAGTTCTTTTCCTTCCGTCGGGATGGCCAGGAAGGAGGCGTGCACATGGGGTTTATCGGGATTCGGGGGTAGCGGGCTCGGGGACCCACCAGCGGGACAGCTCGAGCTCGATCGCGTCGAACGGCTCGACGCGCACCTTTTCGGGCGTGTCCTCGCCGTAGGCTTCTACTTGGAACCACCGCGAGTCCTCCAGGCGAAACACCTCGAGCAAGCGCGCGAGCGGATCGACGAGCCACAGGTGGGCCACCTTTTCGCGGCGGTAGATCCGCATCTTGCGGCTGCGGTCAATCCGCACCGTGGAGGGCGAAGTCACCTCACACGCCCAGTCGGGCGCGAGCTCGAACGCGGCAGTGGTGGGGAGCGTGGGCATGCGCTCGCGCCGCCAACCGGCCAAGTCCGGGACGAGCACGTCGGAGCGGAGGTGGAGCTCGGGCTCGTCGAGGATCCACCAGCCGCCCGGTCCTCCTGGTCCTCCAGGGGTACGGTGGAAGGGACCCAGCACGTCGGCGCCAATCACCGACGTGGCATGCGCGTGGGGCGGCGCCGGCCTGGGCGAGACGAAAAGCTCGCCTTCGAGGATTTCGCCGACGACGTGGTCTGGCAGCTTGAGGATATCGTCGTAGGTGGCGGGCTTGCTTGCTCGATTGGCCATTGGCATTAAGTCTAGACGCGATTGAATGGAAAGGTAGCGAGAAAGTCAGGGCCCGCAGATGAATGAACGGGACTGTCCAAGAGGCCATCAGTCGATGTCGGGCGGCAACGGATTACAGTCGAGCACTCCATCGGGAGGGTTTAGGAGTGCTTCATCCGGACAAGCCGACGGTCCTTCCACACCCAGGACGCGGGAAATCATGGACCGAACAACCCAGTCCATTCCGAGCGGCACGATGCGTGCGTGGCTGGCGTCTGCCGAGCCGCACACGGTGAACGATGTCGTGGCAGAGGAATCGTCCTTTAGATCTTGGCGGATGCGGGCAAAACCGCAGGCCGCCATGTCGACACGGACGGTGGCATCCCGACGCCCCTGCCAGATGACGATAGGTCCACCCCGGGTGTCGATAGTCGGGCGATCTGCCCGGAAACGTGCCCGCCACTTGGCCGGCAATGGCTTCGTACACCTGCTGAAGACAGCGCAGTCGGTTGCGACCTGCTCGACGAAGGCGGGCTCAAGGAACTCCGACGGGGCGTAGCCGAGACCACGCATGGCACGCTCTGCATCACCAAGACACTTGTCGGCGAAAGCCTGCCGGGCTTGAGCGCGCTTGGAAGGCAAGAAGATGGCCTCGCCACCGCCGGGACCATCGTAGACCTCGCCGTGGCCGAAGAAGTACGTGAGGGAATACACCAGGTCGCCGGAGTTGTCCTTGGTGTTGTACTTGGACCAAGGTGACAGAGCGGCGCCGTACATGCGGCTGGCGAACCAAGCTGGGGCAAAGGCGTAGGTCCCCGCGATAGCACCGGCAAGACCGTACTTCCCTGCCAGTGCGTTGGCAGACAGCACGGCATGCCCGCCCTGCGAATGTCCAATCATAAAAACCTCACCCGTGAAAGATCCCGGGCTAAAGGCCGATGCGGCGGCCCGAGTGGCGTCGAGCACCGAGTGGGCCTCGTCCTCGGAGGACTGCCAGGCATGAATCGAGCCGTAACCATAGCCCGCGTAATCCGGCGCAATAACGAGAAAACCGTGCCCCGCCGGGGCCAGAGCCATGAGCTGCGCCGATCCTAGGGCAGAAGAGTCGTCGAGGTTCTTGAGCGACGGCGCGCAACTGGCGGCGAGCCCGACGGACCCGTGCGCCGCGACGACCATGGGAAATGGGACCGAGAGGGGAGAATCCGGCACGATGAGAAGCGCTGCGCTGATGCCCGATTCAATCGTCCCATCGGGCCGTGTCACGCGCTCGGTCCTATAGGCGATTCGGTAGATAGTTGCACCCGATTGCAGGGGCGCGCCCTGGTAGGCAGCCCTCGCGAGGACGGCGCTCAGGTCCGCGACCGAAAGGACCCGGTCGCGGGCACAACGCACGATCGCTCCACGCTCCGTCGGAGCATGGGGAGGCAACTCCTTGGGTAAGACGTAGACGTCTTCTATGGAGTCCGTGCAAGAGAGGAGGAATTCCCCTCGCGCGACTTGTTGAGGAACCTCGCCGCTGGTCTCGCCACAACCCCAAGCGCCCGTCAGGCCCAGCAAGGCGATAACGGTCGCTCGCCGAGCCACACGGTTCATTCTCCTGGCGCCCGAGTCCAATCAATGAGTTCTTACCATGCGCTCCAGGGCAGCACAATCCGAGCGAAACGTCCTCCAAGCATGGCCAACCATGCTCGGCCGCAAAACCATCGTTCGGAGACAGTCCCCCCTCAGCTCGCCGGCGCGAGCTGAATCCCGTGCCTTGGCAGGATCTCCCCTGTCAACGCCTCGAGCACCGCAACCGCCTTCAAGTAATCCGTCTTCGCCCGTGCTTGCCGAAGCTGTGCCTGGGCAAGCTCTTCCTGCCGCTTGAGCACGTCGAAGTTGGTCGCGCGGCCCACGTCGTAACGTGCCTTTTCGGTGTTGAGGTTGATTTCCGCGAGCTCGGTGGACTTGGTCAAGACCTCGATGCGCTTCTTTGACGAGCGCACGAGGTTGGCTGCTCGCACCACCGCGACAGCGATTTGGGCGCGGATATCGGCCTCGGTCATGCGCACCTTGCGCAGGGTGTTGCGGGCAGCCCCGAAGCTCCCCTTGGCCTGATGCCGACCCAGCGGAGTCGAAAAGGTCAAGCCCGCCTGGACCGAGTATGACTTCGTGGAGAGCAGGTCGGTGAACGCGTCCCCAACCTCGGTCGAATTCGCAAACTTGCTCCCGCTCGCCGAGAAATCGAGCTGGGGCAGCAGGCCGTTCTCGGCGACCTCGACCTCGATCGACGCCGACCGCACCTGGGTTCTCACGGCCAAGAGCTGCGGGTTGCGCTCCATGGCACTTGCAAGCGCCCTGTCCAAGTCGGGCTCGACCGCGACGGGCTCGGGTCTATCCGTGGCTTCCAGCATGACCTCTCCAGGTCCAATTTCCATCCCGGCGAGCCGCCGGAGCTCCAAAGCACGTTCGGAAAGCGCCTGCTCAGCGACGAGCACCTCCTCGTCGCGCAGGGCAATGGTGGCCTCCACTTCCGCCGAGGCACTTGGTGCGAGCTTCCCCACGTCGATCCCCGCCTGCACCATGCGAAGCTGCTCGCGTGCCAGGGCCAGCGATTGCTTGCGGATCTCCAGCTCCTCGACCGAATATGAGAGATCCCAATAGGCCTGCACCACGTCCCGCACCGTATTGGAGGCAGTGAGCTCCTGCTGGAGAACCGCGGCGTCGCGCCCTACCCTCGCCAGATCTTGCCCAGCGCGCGCCTGGTCGATCGAAAGGCCACGAAGCAGCGGCTGCTTGAACGAAAGCGTCAGCCTTGGGGAGTAATAGTTGACCTCGCTCCGACCGACGATCGCCGCGAGCTCGTCGGAAAGCTTGACGTTCGGATTGAATTCCCCTTCGAGCCTCAAGGCCAGCTGGCCGCCCTCGCCAACTATCTTGCTAACTCCCGTCTCAACAGTGACCTGATCCCTTCCCTGATCAAAGACGAACTGGCCCTGGGCAGGCTTCGAGCGCGACGAAAGCCAATTCACGCTCCCGTCCAGCACGAAATCACGAAACCCTGAAGCCTCGGTGATGCGCGCATCCGCAACCGCTACGTCCAGCGTAAACTGGGCAAGGGTTGGGCTTTGCCGCACGGCAATGGCCAAAGTCTCCGACAACCGGAGCTGCTTCGCCTGCGCCTGGGGTTCCTGTGCATGGCCGTAGCCAGCGGCTCCCAGAACCAGTGCCGCCAAAACGACCGAAAGCTTAGCCATCCGCATGAGCAGGACGTAATCAATCGCGGAAGCGGCTGTCAAGCAAGCTGAGAGTTTCCGAGCTTCTGCTGCCCGCCGATGATAATCGGCGGAAGCCCACCCTAGCCTTCCACCCCACGCAGGTGCCCTTTCGCGAAGTCGGATCGATCACGCGCGCCAAGGCGGCGGGTGGCGCGGCCGTGACTACTTCGCCGGCGCGATTCCGCAGCGCCGTAAACGGAAGTCACCGAACAGGAAGCGAGCAGTGAGGTCCGGACCACCGACGAGCGTCGACCGGCGGCGCGCGAGGACCTAGCGCCGGCGAAGTAGTCACGGCCGCGCCAGGCCCCGCCGCCAAGCGCGACGAACGATCCGACCTCCCGAAACGCACCTGCCCCTTTACCGCCCAATTTTCCCCGTGCTAAGGTGCCCGCCACTCACATGGCCGTGACTCTTCGCACGTATTCGTTCCTCGACGCGCTCCAGCCGCAGCTTGCGACGTTCATGGGCAAGACGGCGCGCGGGTTCCTGCCGGTTCCGGGTCAAGCCTCCCTCTTTGTCGAAATCGCCCCGGGTATCGCGATCAACCGCGTCACCGACGTGGCGCTCAAGGCCACCAAGGTGCACCCCGCGCTGCAGATCGTCGAGCGCGCGTACGGCCTGCTCGAGATCCATCACGAAGATCAGGGAGAAGTACTCTCGGCCGGACGGGCAATCCTCAACCACTTGGAAGTGACCGAGGAAGACCGCCTTCGCCCCAAGCTCCTCACCAACCAGATTATCCGCTCGGTCGAAGCGTACCAGACCCAGATCATCAATCGCGCTTCGCAGGGGATGATGGTGCTCCCTGGTCAATCGCTCTTCATCTTGGAGACAGAGCCTGCTGGGTACGTGGCCTACGCAGCCAACGAGGCCGAGAAGGCCGCGCGCATATTCCTCGTCAACGTGACACCCTATGGCGCATTCGGGCGCCTGTACCTTTCGGGACCGGAGTCCGAAATCGACTCGGCCGCCCAGGCCGCGCTCGCAGCGCTCGACTCGGTCACCGGCAAGACCCCAAGCGCTTTTGTAGACAAGTAGCCAAGCAAAGAACGCACTGGTAAGGAGATTCGGTAGATGGCTGACGCTCTGGGAATGATCGAAACCAAGGGTTTCGTGGGAATGGTCGAAGCCTCCGACGCGATGGTCAAGGCCGCCAAGGTCGAGCTCGTCGGATACGAGAAGATCGGCGGCGGATACGTCACCGCCATCGTGCGCGGAGACGTCGCGGCGGTGAAGGCCGCGACCGAAGCTGGCCAGCGGGCCGCCGAGCGCGTCGGCGAGCTGGTGTCGGTCCACGTCATTCCGCGGCCGCACACCAACATCGACCTTGTCCTCCCGCTGGGGCGCCAGAAAGAGGCGCGCGAAGGCAAGTAAGGGCCCACTACCGTGCTCATAGGCAAAGTCCTCGGGACCGTGGTCTCGACCCGCAAGGAGCCCGAGCTCGAAGGGCTAAAGTTCCTCATCGTCAAGGCCTGCGACTTCGACGGGAAACCCACTGGCGGGATCGTTATCGCCGCTGATGCCGTCGGCGCCGGGCCTGGCGAGGTGGTGCTTTACGCTTCCGGCAGCTCGGCCCGCCAGACCGCGGTGACCCAAAACCGTCCGGTGGACGCGACCATCATGGCCATCGTCGATACGGTCGAGATCGAAGGGGCCAGGCGTTACGTGAAGGCATCGGCTGCTGATTGATCATGCCCGCTTTGGACGAAAGCCGAATCCAGGAGATCGTCGAGCGAGTGGTCGCCCGATTGGGCGGGGCAGGTGCCGTGCGCCCCGCCGCGCATCTCGGCTCGGGCGGCGGCGGTCATGGGCAGCCGCGCCCGGATGAAGTCCCGCACCACAAGGTGCGGGTCCCGCCGGGAAAGCTCGGCGCCTACGACAACCCCGATGCTGCAGTCGAGGCAGCTCGGCGCGGTTTCGAGGCCAACGAGAAGGCGTCCCTCGAGCTCCGGTCAAAGATGATCGCGGCCATGCGGGAAGTCACCCGCAAGCACGTCCGGGAGCTCGCCCAGTTCGCCGTTGAGGAAACCGGCCTGGGACGCGTCGAGGACAAGATCAACAAGAACCTCCTCGTCATTGAAAAGACGCCGGGGCCCGAAATTCTCCGCCCGGTCGCCTTCACCGGGGACAACGGGCTCATGCTCCTCGAGCGTGCCCCGTATGGGCTCATCCTCGCTGTCACGCCTTGCACCAACCCCACCGAGACCATCCTTTGCAACGCCACCGGCATGCTCGCCGGCGGCAATGCGGTGATCTTCAACGTCCACCCTCTGGCCGCCAAGACGAGCGCCTGGCATATCCATCTCCTCAATGAGGCGATCGCCAGCGTGGGTGGACCCAAGGACGCCATCACCACCATCACCAATCCCACCATTGAGAGCGCCCAGGCCCTCATGCGGCACAAGGGGATTCGGCTCCTCACGGTCACCGGTGGCCCTGGAGTGGTGAAGGAGGCGATGAACTCCGGGAAAAAGGTCATTGCGGCCGGGCCGGGGAATCCCCCCGTCGTCGTCGACGAGACCGCACACTTGGAGATCGCTGCACGCGGAATCGTATTTGGGGCGTCGATTGACAACAACATCGTCTGCATCGCCGAGAAGGAGATCATTGCGGTCGCGCAGGTTGCCGACCGCCTGAAGGAGCTCCTCTCGCGATCGGGCTGCCTGCTCCTCAACGATCGGCAGGTTCGGGAGCTCGAGAAGGTGGTTCTCGACGGAGACGGCGTGAACAAGAAGTGGGTGGGCAAGAATGCGGCCCTGATCGCCAAGCAGATTGGACTTGGCGGCCACGGGGATGACCTGCGCCTGCTCCTGTGCGAGGTCGACGAGCAGCACCCCTTCGTGCAGCACGAGCTGCTCATGCCCGTAATTGGACTGGTGCGCGTCAAGGACGTGGTGGAAGGGATCTCCATGGCCAAGCGCGTGGAGCATGGCTTTGGCCACACCGCGGTGATGTACTCGACCAACGTCGAGAACATGTCCGCCATGGCTCGGGTCATCAACACGTCCATCTTCGTGAAGAACGCGCCGAGCCTGGCAGGGCTCGGACTCGGCGGCGAGGGGTACACCTCGTTCACCATCGCCAGCCCGACGGGAGAAGGGCTTACGACCGCAATCCACTTCACGCGCGAGCGCCGCTGCACCTTGAAAGACGCGTTCCGCTTCGTGTGAACGAGATCGGGGAATCCCATGGGTTCAATGTTCCTCCAGGAAGCCGAAGCCACGGTGGTCATGTTCGACCTGCGCGGCTTTGCCACGCTCGCGGCACGGCTCGGGCCAGTGGACCTGGGCGCATCCCTGTCACGCTTTTACGAGCACGCAGAAGCGTGCATCGTCGCGAACGAGGGGCGGATCATCCGCTTCATGGGGGACTGGGTGCTCGCGGCCTGGCTCGCGTCGGAGGTGGGCGACCATCGCAAGAAATCCCTGGCGGCGGTCGCCGAGTCGCGGCGGCGCCGTGCTCCGTGGGTTCAGAAGGGGGTGGACGGCGGGCACCCGCTCCTCGATTACTCTGTCGCGGCCGCGACCGGACCAGTGCTCGTCGGACAGATCGGGACCGAGCGGCTCAAGTTCTTCGACGTTTTGGGCGAGCCTGCGAGCATCGTCCGAAAACTCACCGTGGTGTGCACATTGCGCAACGTGGAACACCTGGTGACCTCGGAGACCCTCGATTTCGCCGACAAGCCGGCCGCCGTCGAGGTCGAAGGGGTCGAGCTTGGCGGAAAGATGTTGCGCCTCTTTCGGTTGGAATGAGCGCCCAGTTCCCCGGCACAGCCCTTGGCATCCTGGAGCTCTCGTCGATCTCGCGGGGCGTTTTTGTCGTCGACACGATGGCCAAGCGGGCCCCTGTTTCCATCCTTCAGAACCACCCGAGCTCGCCGGGCAAGCACTTGATTGTCATCTCCGGCGGCGTGGCCGAGGTCGAGGAATCCATGGCTGCAGGGGTTGCCGCGGCAAGAACAAGCCTGGTCGATCGGCTCTTTTTGCCCCAAGCTCATCCCACGCTGGCCCCGCTCGTCGCAGGTGAAACCATCTCGCCACGCCCGTCGCTCGACGCCGTGGGCATCGTCGAAACCCAGACCGCTTGTGCCGCGGTCCTTGGCGCCGACGCGTCTGCCAAGGCGGCCCAGGTCACTCTCCTCGACATGCGGCTCTGTCTCGGTATCGGAGGTAAGGGATACTTCACGATGACCGGTCCTCTCGAGGATATCGAGGCAGCGCTCGTGTCCGCCCAAGGCGTTGTGGAGAGCGGCCTTATCGTGGGGACCGAAGTCATCGCGAACCCGCACGAAGACTTGCACCGCCGCCTGTTTTGGTAGGTTGAAATTAACCAATTCCAGGGTTTAGACTCGCGGCGCCAACCAAGGGAGTTTTCTCATGACAATCAGCGAAAGTGCAAAACGCTGGATCCAGGAACTCACCGCGTTGTGTCAGCCCGACGACGTCACCTGGTGCGATGGCTCCGAAGCAGAGCGGGATCGAATCACCAAGGAGGCCGTCGAGCGGGGTGAGCTCATGCCGCTCAGCCAGGACAAGCTTCCTGGATGCTATTACCACCGCAGCCACCCCACGGACGTGGCGCGCACCGAACACCTCACATTCATCTGCACAAAGGACAAGGAGGACGCTGGGCCCACCAACAACTGGATGTCACCCGGCGACGCAAGGGAAAAGGTCGCCAAGTTGTTCAAGGGCTCCATGCGAGGGCGCACGATGTTCGTCGTGCCGTTCCTGATGGGCCCCGTGGGTTCCCGTTTCTCCAAGGTCGGAGTCCAGATTACCGACAGCCGCTACGTCGTTCTCAACATGCGGATCATGACCCGCATGGGGAACGCGGCGTGGGAGCACCTGGGCAGCTCCGACGACTTCACGCGCTGCCTCCATTCACTCGGCGACCTATCGCCCGATCGGCGATACATCTGCCACTTCCCCGAGGACAACGAAATTTGGAGCATCGGCTCCGGCTACGGTGGCAACGCCTTGCTCGGCAAGAAGTGCCTCGCGTTGCGCATCGCCAGCTTCCTCGGTCGCAAGGAAGGGTGGATGGCGGAGCACATGCTCATCCTGGGCATCCAGAACCCTGAGGGAGAGACCCACTACATCACTGGCGCATTCCCGAGCGCCTGCGGCAAGACCAACCTGGCCATGCTGGTACCGCCTGCCATGCTCAAGGGGTGGAAAGTTTGGACCGTGGGTGACGACATCGCATGGCTGCGCATCGGCGACGATGGCCGTCTCTGGGCCATCAACCCCGAGGCCGGATTCTTCGGCGTGGTCCCGGGAACGAGCTCCAAGACGAACCCCAACGCCATGGCGACCATTGGGCGCAATACCATCTACACCAACGTGGCCCTTAGGCCAGATAAGACGGTGTGGTGGGAAGGGCACGATGAGCCACCGGGACCTGGGGTCATTGATTGGCAAGGGAAGCCCTGGTCGCCCGAGTCGTCTGAAAAGGCTGCTCACCCAAACAGCCGGTTCACCGCTCCTGCGTCGCAGTGCCCATCCATTTCGCCCGAGTGGGAAAACCCTCAGGGAGTCCCGATCAGCGCGATTCTCTTTGGTGCACGCAGGCAGCGGGTCATGCCGCTCATCTATCAATCCTTCAACTGGCAGCACGGCACCTTCTTGGGCGCGACCATGTCGTCAGAAACGACCGCGGCCGCCGTGGGCAAGGTCGGCGTGATGCGCCGTGACCCCATGGCGATGCTCCCCTTCTGCGGGTACAACATGGCCGACTACTGGGGGCATTGGCTCGCGATGGGGCGGCGCATGACAAGCCCGCCCAAGATCTTCCGCGTCAATTGGTTCCGCACCGGTGAAAACGGCAAGTTCCTATGGCCGGGTTTTGGGGATAACCTGCGGGTGCTCAAGTGGATCCTTGAGCGTTGCCAAGGACGCGGGGAGGCCGTCGAGACCCCGATCGGCTATGTTCCCGGGAAGAACGCCATTGACCGCGCTGGACTCGACCTCCCTGATTCGGCCATGGAGCAACTCCTCAAGGTCGACCGCGCCGAGTGGATCGAAGCCGTCCACGGCCAGCACGAGTGGTTCGAGAAGTTCGGCGATCACGTCCCACCAGGCATCTGGGAAGAACATGAGGCGCTCGCTCGGCGGGTCGTCTCAAGCCACGAGTAGCACCGTTTGGTCGTCCGCTGGATCTCGAAAGGAGAGCTTATGAGAAAACTGGTATCGTTGATTGCCCCATCCCTTTTTGCCCTCGTCGCCGGATGCGGTGGGGACAGCACCGAGCTGCCGTCGGAATCGTTCAAAGCGCTCCAGACGACCGCGTGCAAGCAGTTCTTCGGCTGCAAGAGCAAGTTCCCAGGAAAGGTGGAGGACTTCGAGAAGGCCTTTGGGAAAACCGAGGCCGAGTGCGTGACCAAGATGCAGGCCGAGCAGTCGGCGGCGGAGAGCAAGGCGCTGGACGATGCGGTCGAGGCGGGCCGGGTCAAGTTCCATGAAGACCAGGCTGAGAAATGCATCGACGGAATCGCAGCCGTGAAATGCGACGACACCTTCTGGGCGGATGGCGGCGGCCTGGAGAAGGCGTTCGACGCCTGCGAAAAGCTCAACATCGTCGAAGGCACCATCGCCAACGGTAAGGACTGCACGATCGACGAGGAGTGCGTCAGCCAGGAGTGCGACGCGGAAGCGACCAAGAAGTGCGTGGCCGACCAGTAGTCCATGGGCCGCCCATCCGGCGGCCCCGCCCTTTCTCCAGCAAGACCTAATTCATCAGTCTAAGTCGTCTCCAGCGCAGCCGCGAAGCCAACCCAGCGGCCATCGTGCGAGAGGCTAATGTCCACCGGAGCGCCGACGCCACGACGAAGGAGGCAGGGTGGACCGAAGCCGTCCCAGCTCCTCGCGCGGGGTGGTCGGACGACCTCGAGATCACTGGCCGCGCAGCCCAGTCGGTCGGCGAGGGCCAAGCAAAGAACGGCCCGGGCGGCAGCGCTGGGATCCACACCAATCCCCACCTCTTCCACGCCAGCGAGGGCCGTCTTGCCAGGCGTGGCGGCAACGGCATGCGCCCATTCGTCGCTGCAGGTCACGGTGAGATTCAGAACCAGAGAATGGTCGATCACGTGCACCCGGTCCAGCCCGGGCGCGACGCGGTACTTCCTGTGGGCGAACGGCGGTGGCTCGCCCAGGCACCGGGAAACGACCTTGTAGGCGGCCTCCTTCGCCGCAAACAGGCACCAGAGCAGGCGATGGGGATCGCGTGCGATACGCAGGCGCTCTCGCTCTTCCTCGCAAAGCACGCGCTCGACGAACCTCGGCCGCTGGTAGTGCCTGGTGATGACGGGGTCGCCCAGGTCCACCACGTCGTTGCCGACCGCCACTCCACCTTGTATTACCAATCCTGGCATTCCTGGAGCCCTGGGAAGCTTGTTTTTCAGTAGCTTGGGGGGGTTCGGGGGGAGCGAAGCGAGCTCCCCCCGACGTGAGGACCTCCGCTAAGCAGAGGTCCGGAAGGGCCACAGCGCGGCGCCGTGGATGCCTCGCTTGTTGTCTTGGTTGCGGCTCGCCGCGCTGTGCTACTTCTGCTTGGCGAGCACCAAGCCGACCGCGTCGCCGACGGTCCGCACGCGGTCCGCGTCTTCGTCCATCACCTCGATTCCAAAGGCCTCCTCGATCTCCAGCACCACGTCCACCAGGCGCGCTGAGTTGACCTTGAGGTCGCCCATGATGGACGTCTTCATGCTGATGTCCGCGAGCGCCTGCGGGCTCTTCGTGAACGGGGTGAGGATGGACACGATCTTGGTGAACACCTGCTGCTCTGTCTGCATGACGTCTCTCCTTGGGTCGTCCTTGTCGATCCTGGTCACTCGCTAAACTTGCGGAAAATCACGCACCCATTGACGTCGCCGAAGCCAAAGCTCGCCTTGGCGATGATGTCGAGCCCTGGCACGAAGACGGTCTCGTGCGGAATGCGGCTTGCGTACTCTGCGAGCTCTGGGTGCAAGTCCTCGCAGTTGCGGGAGCCGTGCACGAAGCCGTGGTGTAGCTCGAGCACCGCGGCCACGCACTCGATGCCACCTGCGGCGCCGAGGGCGTGTCCGATGAGGGACTTGGTTGAATGGATGAGCGGCATCCGCGAAGGCGGTAGCTCGAGCGCACGTGACCAATTGGCCACCTCGAGCGGATCGGCGAACGTGGCGGTCAGGTGCCCGTTGATGGCCCCGATCTGATCGGCGCGAATTCCGGCCATCGCCACGGCGCCACGAATGCACCGCTTTACGCCCGTGGCGTTGGGCGCGGTCATGCTGCCGCCCATTCGGTGTCCGCCGCAGTTCACGTAGCCGCCGAGCACCTCGGCGTAGATACGGGCACCGCGGCCCTGGGCGCTGGCCAAGCTTTCCAGCATGAGCACGCCCGCACCGGAGCTTGGGACGAACCCCGCAGCGCTCGCGCTCATCGGTCGCGAGGCCTCGGACGGCGCGTCGTTGCGCGTGCGGTTCAAGACCTTCATGGCGTCAAAGCCGGCCCAGATGTACTTGGAATGCCCTTCTGAGCCCCCTGCGAGCATGCGCTGGGCGTGCCCCTCGCGAATGCGCAGGAATGAGTTGACGATGGCCTCGGTGCCCGTGTTGCAAGCGCTGGAGTTGGTGGTGACTTGGTTTCCGAGTCCGAGCAGCCCGGCAAGACATGCACTGTTGCCGCTCGACATGATCTGCTCGACCATCGTGCTGCCCAGGCGGCTGACCTTGCCAGCGTCGGTCTTGGGCGCGAGCTTCTCGGCGATGGTGTCGATTCCGCCGATGCCCGTGCCCACGACTGCGCCCGTGTCCCAGTCGGGCTCGTCGCTATCCCCAATCCGCCCGAGCCCCGCGTCGGTCCATGCGTCGATCGAGGCAATCGCCGCGTAGACCATGTTGGGGTTCATGGCCATGAGCTGCTCGGCGGTGAGGTAGCGCTGCAAAAGAGCCTCCACCCCCTCCGGGATTCCGCCTACCTGGCACGCGAACTTGGCGTCCGCCAGGTGCTGGTGAAACCGGATACCGCTCTTCCCCTCGCGCAGAGCGCCGGCAAAGCTTTGGAGCCCATGGGCGTTAGGGGCGAGGACCCCGAGCCCGGTGACGACGACGCGCGTTTTAGGGTGATTCACGTCTCACTCCGATTCCCGCGACGGTCCCTCGGGCCACGGACGTGCCGTCGGCGAGGGCAAGCGTCACGCTAGACTTAAGCTTGCGGCGGCGCCAGAAGATCTTTTCCGCAACCACGCGCACGGTCTCACCTGGCTTCACGACCCGCTCGAACTCCACCTGCGCCTCGGTGAAGAGAGTGACCGTGCGGGCGACCTCGACAGCTGGAGCCTCGAGGCCAAGGAGGTAAATGCCAAGGGCCACGAGCCCCGTCTGGCACATGGTTTCGATGAGGATCACCCCTGGAGTCACCGGATCGCCGGGGAAATGGCCCGCGTAAAACGACTCGTCGGGCCGAAACGTGTATTCCCCAACAGCGCGGTTCTCGTCGAGCAACACGAGGCGATCAATGAAGCGGAATGGCCGCTGTTGCGGGATGAGGGCCAAAACCTCCTCGGGCGTGAGCGCCATGGTGTTATCGCCTCGTTCCTTTCATGGCGTCGCTCGGAATACGAGCGACGCCATGAGCTCTCATCCGGCCCCTCCTTCGGAGGGTCCTCACGTCGAGGGGAGAGCGGCTCCTCTCCCCTCGAGCTCCCCATCCAGAATCTGTCTTGCTCGACCCTTTCAACTGCCACTCCGATCCATGATGCCGCCCACGCTGAGCGGCGATCGCGCCGGATAGTCAGTGTACGCGATGCCGCGGAACATCCCTACCTTGGCGTCCTTGATCGTGTAGATGGCCTCGCCGTCGACGAGCACCTTGGCGGTACCGACGGCAACCGCCGACCCAGACTCCTTGAGGAGCGAGAAGCGCCGGATGTCTACCTCGTAGCGGACGACCCGGTTGTAGGGGCGGATTTGGCCCGCAAACTCCACCTCCTTGCAGCCGAGCGCGCGCCCTGAGCCTGGAGCGCCAGCAGCGGCGCAGTAGAGCCCCACCAACTGCCAGACGGCGTCGACACCCAGGCAGCCGGGCTGCACTGGATCACCTCGGAAGTGGCACTGGAAAAACCAGTCGGTCAGGCCGATGTCCTGCTCACCGACGATTCGCCCCCTGGGACCTTCTCGGACGAGCTCCACGACACGATCAATCATGAGCATGGGCGGCGCGGGAAGACGAATGAACTCCGCCGGAGCGTCCGCGACGAGGTTCCCCTGCGACAGGGCCAGAAGCTCCTCACGGGAGAAGCGGTTGCGTTCCAGGAACTCCGCGTAGCGCATCACTTGCCGACCTCAAGATGGACGCTCGACCAGGTGAGCCCGGCGCCCACCACGACGAGGCAGATTTGGTCGCCTGCGGCAAGCTCGTCCCAGTGTTGTGACAGGACGGTCGGCGCCCCGGCGGCGCCCGTGTTGCCGTAGTCGACGACATTGTGCCAGTGCTGCGCATCGTCCAAGGCCAGGCGACGCACGATCCCGTCGAGCATCAGCCGGTTGGCCTGGTGACCGATGAAGCGCACGGTGCCGCCAGTCTCTGCCGCCCGGGCGCGAGCCGCCGGGAGCATGCCCTCGAGGCACCCGATCGATGTCTTGATCGCGAATCGCTGAACGGCATTGCCCTGCTGGGCGAAATGTCCCGAACGCGGAATGATCACGGCCTGCCACCCCGATGGCGACGAGGCCAGGGTCGTAGACACGATGGCGACCCGGGCCGGCTCTTCTGCCGAGACCACCGCGGCGCTCGTGCCGTCGCCCCAAAGAACGGTCGTGGCTCGATCGGAGTAATCAATGACTCGCGTGGTGTTCTCGGGATTCACGATCAGCACAAAACGAGGGAGCGCACCACCTCGGGCCAGGCCCGCCAAGAGGTGCAGCTGCGCGCCGAAGCTCGAGCAGGCCGAGTTGACGTCGATCCCAGGCGCCTCGATCCCCAGCGCAGCGGCGATGCGGCACGATTCCGAAGGGATCGCCATTTCTGGACAGCAGCCGCCAGCAACCACCAAGCCAATGTCCGATGGCTGGAGTCCGGCGCGGGAAAGGGCGTGCAACGCAGCGCGACGGCCGGTCTCGACGTTGGAGTAGAGCGCGGCCTCTTGCCCAGCACGCACGTCGACGTTGCGCGTCTTGCGGATGTAGTCGAGCGGCAAGACGGTGCGACGGGTGCGGATCCCGACGCGCTCCAGGATCCACTCTTCGTTCGTGCCGATGTCGAGCTCCTCGAGGAACCTGTTGTCGAGGACGTTTTCGGGGTGGAAATGCCCGACCCCGTGGACGTGAAGACCGCGCGCGCTCACCCGGCTATCCGCTCGCCGCCGTCGACACGGATGATGGTCCCGTTCACCCAGCGGGCCTCGTCGGTGCAAAGGAGGCAAATCACGTCGGCGACATCGGCCGGCGTGGTGAGGCGGCCGAATGGATTGCGGAGGCGCGCCCGGGCTTTCATGTGGGCGCTTCCCGGAATTAGCCGCAGGGCAGGCGTGTCGGTGACGCCTGCCTGCACGATGTTCGAGCGGATACCGTAGGGCGCGCACTCGACTGCGATGGCGCGCGAGATCGACTCGAGCGCCACCTTGGCGGCAGCGACGGCGGCGTACCCACGCCAGGCGACCTCGTTCCCCTCGCTGGTCATCCCGAGCACGCGCGCGTCGGAGGCAAATAGGCCGCGCGCGAGGAGATCCTGCGTCCACGTAGCGAGGCTCGTCCCCATGCTGTACACGGTGCGCGCCAGGTCTTCGTCCTCGAGGAGCGCCTCCGGGGCTGCGGCGGGAATATCGGCCAAGTCCGCGAGCGCCTCGGCGCCCGCTTCACCCTCGAACACCGCGCCGATGGCCCGTGTGAGGGTCTCGGGCGAAATCCCGAGCTGCTCGGCAAGTCGGGCTCGCGCCCGGGTGGCTGCGTCTCCGCGGCACACGGGCTGGGCCAGCGGCTTGAGATTTCCGAATGCAATCGAGTGCATGAGGAGCCGCACGCGGCCAGCGCCCATCTTTTCGGAGAGCCCGCCCAGGACGGTCTGTCGTCCCTCTTCCGACAGGGCATCGAGGTTCCAGGCGGCAAAGCCGACACCACACTGCCGAATTGCGTCGAATTCCGGCTCGATCCGCCCCATCGCCCCCTTCCGGTCACGATGGACGACAGCGACGTTCATGCCGTGGCGCGCGAGCTTCTGTGCGGTGGCGAGGCCAAATCCGCTCGACCCACCCAAGATGAGGGCCCAGTGTGTCTTGTCAAAAGTCATTGTCACGCAGCGCGCTCCTTCTCGGCAGTCATGAGAGCAACGGCAGTCTTGACGGAAATGATGGACGTGATGTCGCGCCCCTCTGCCTTGAAGAAGCCGCGGAGCGGACGATTCGGTCCAATCTCGAGGATCCGATCGGCCACCGCCATGAGCGTCGCCATGTTGCCCATCCAATCGACGGAACCGCTAATCTGGCGGGTGAGCGCGTCAACAAGTGACTCCAGCGTCGGTCGGTGGAAGCCGCCGAGGAAGTTCGAGGTGACCGCACCGGCGTGCTCGGGACGAAAGCGCGGGGCTGCGTCCATGAGCACGCCCCGGAACTCCTCCTCGATGCCAGCCATGAGGCGCGAGTGGAATGGAGCGCTGACGTTGAGCGGCACGATTTCGGGCGAAGCGCTCGTGGCGAGTGACGATCGAATTCGCTCGCCGGCCGCCGCCACTGCAGGTGCAGTCCCCGAGAGGACAACCTGGTCGCGCGAGTTCCGGTTGGCTACGTCAACTTCCAGGCCCGCCAGGTCGGTGGCGAAGTCACGGGCGGCGATCCCCGACGCGATGACGGCGCTCATCGCGCCAGCGCCGACGGGCACGGCCTCCTGCATGAGCGCTCCCCGGCGACGCACGATCCGCACGGCGTCGGCCAAGGGGATCACCCCAGCGGCACATAGTGCCGAGTACTCCCCGAGGCTATGCCCGCCATAGTTGGCCGCCGCGAGCCCGAAGTCAGTAACGAGGGCGCGCCACATGGCCATTTCGGCGGTGAGGATGGCCGGCTGGGTGAACTCGGTCAGGTTGAGGCGGGCATCATCTTCAAAGCAGAGCGCCCTCATGTCGATCGCGAGCGCATCGCTCGCCTCGTCGAATACGAGGCGAGCCACGGCAAATTGCTCGCAAAAGTCACGGGCCATGCCAGGGCGCTGCGAGCCCTGGCCGGGAAACACCAATGCCACCCTGCCTAAGGAGATTAACCTCGTGCTCATCGAACTGTCTTTCCTACCTGGTTCTTTGTCATATTTTCAACATCTCCCCTTCACGGTTTCGCCAGGCGTCAATGACGCGGCACGTCGGACACAAAACTTTCCCCCCGCGTGCAAGCTGCTATACGCTGGTCGGCCAACGTGGCCTAAGGGAGGAATCACATGGAAACTACATGGAAATATTTAATGGGAAGCCTGGCGTCCTTGCTCGTATTGAGCTGCGGGGGTGGCGGCGACAGCGTGAAGCTCGACGACCTCGGCACCGAGATGGCGGGAGCTACCTGCCACAAGATGTTCGAGTGCTGCACCCAGGAGGAAATCACGGCCATGTCGTCGGGCGGGTTCCTGCCGAAATTCTCCGACGAAGCGGGCTGCAAGTCCGCTTTTGGTGGGTTCTTCACCGGGTTCATGGTCACGGCCATGCGCGAGTCGGAAAAGAAGGGACGCATTTCGTACGACGAGGACAAGGCCGGTGACTGCATCACCGCCTTCAAGGCGTCGAAGTGTGGCGGCGCTTTCATGGACACGGAGAGCGTCCAAGGTTGCGATCAGTTCATCCAGCCCAAGGTAGCCAATGGCAGCGCCTGCAGCCAGGATTTCGAATGCACGAGCGGGTTCTGCGAGGGCGGCTCCCAAGAGAAAGAAGGAAAGTGCGCCGCTCGGGTCGGGAAAGACAAGGCATGCACGTCCAACGACCAATGCGAGGAGGGGCTCTACTGTGAGATGGCCACGGAAAGCCCGACCTGCAAGTCGCCTAAGGCGGACAATGAGAAGTGCAGCGGCGACGACGAGTGCCAGAGCGACAACTGTGAGGGAAGCGATAGCGGGGAAGGCACCTGCAAGCCAGAAGCAGCGACCTGCGACGGCAAGTAGCAATTGTGGCAAGGCGCGGCAATAGCCTGTGCTAGGCTTGCGCCCCATGCCTGTGCAGCTCTCGTCATTAAAGCTCCCTATTTCAGCCCTTTCGGCAGGTTTCGAATACCTCAAGCGAAACCCCGCGGAGCTCGTGTTCGTCGCCAAGCACGCGGCGGGCTTGCGGGCCGCGGTCCCCATGGACCTGCTCCGCTGGCTGCTTGCACGCGTGCCCACTGGAAAGAATGGCTTGAGCGACGTGGTCATCGGCCACAACCCGCCTGCATTGACCTTTGAGTCCACGGTCAGCTTGATGGGCGCCAAGGTACGCGCCGGCGCGCACCTGCGCATCGAGGAGGTGCGCATGGGGGGTGACGAGCTCCGTCTGGTTGTACGGCTGTCCGACGTTCGGCTCGAGCCCCTTGGACCGCCCGATAGCCCGCTCGCGGCCATGCTCAAGTCGCCCATGCTCGACCTCTCCAAGCCAGCCAATCTCCTAAACTTCATGCCGAAGCGGCCACCTGCGTTGGTCGAAGCCAAGGACGACCGCGTGGTTCTCGACTTGATGAAGACCAAGCTCGGCAAGAACCGCCGCCTCAAGCAGATCCTGTCGGTGGTCAGCCCGCTCGTAGAAATCCGAGACCTTCGCGCCGAGGACGACCATCTCGTCGTCGAGTGGCGGCCCCGCGCAGAAGGCGTGACCACCGCCGTGGCGGCGCTCAGGTCAGAAGTGCTTTCTTAGGTCGTTGCTCTACCTCCACAACCAAGTACACTCCGGCAAAACATGGCGCACCAGTACATTTTCACGATGAAAGACCTGCGCAGGATTCACCCTCCAAACAAGGAGGTCCTGCGCGGGATATGGTTGTCCTTTTATCCCGGTGCCAAGATCGGCGTCCTCGGCAACAACGGCGCCGGCAAGAGCACCCTCCTCCGCATCATGGCGGGGGTAGACACCGAGTTCCTTGGCGAAGCCAAGCCTGCCGACGGTACCAAGATCGGCTACCTTCCCCAAGAGCCCCAGCTCGATTCCTCCAAGGACGTCAAGGGGAATGTCGAAGAGGGAGTCCGGGGAATCAAGGGCCTCCTGCGCCGCTTCGACGAGATCAACGCCAAGTTCGCCGAGGAGCTTTCCCCCGACGAACTGGACAAGGTCCTTGCCGAGCAGGCAAAGGTCCAAGACGCGATTGATGCGGTGAACGGCTGGGAGCTCGACCGGACCCTCGAGATAGCCATGGACGCCTTGAGGCTCCCGCCGCCCGACGCCGACGTGACCAACCTTTCGGGTGGCGAAAAACGGCGCGTGGCCTTGTGTCGCTTGCTCCTCGAGCAGCCCGACCTGCTTCTCCTCGACGAGCCGACGAACCACCTCGACGCGGAGTCGGTGGCGTGGCTCGAGCAGCACCTCGCCAAGTTCCCCGGCACCGTGGTGGCCATTACCCACGACCGCTACTTCCTGGACAACGTGGCAGGGTGGATCCTCGAGCTCGACCGGGGAGCCGGTATCCCGTGGCAAGGGAACTACTCCTCCTGGCTCGAGCAAAAGCAAAAGCGGCTCGAGATGGAAGAGAAGCAGGAGAAGGCGCGGCAGCGCACCCTCGCTCGCGAGCTCGAGTGGGTGCGCATGTCCCCTCGGGCCAGGCAGGCCAAGAGCAAGGCGCGCCTTGCGGCGTACGAGGCGCTCCTCGTCGAGGAGGCCGAGAAGCGGGATGAGCCCGTCGAGATTCAGATCCCGCCCGGGCCCAAGCTCGGCGACATCGTTATCGAGGCCGATCACCTGAGCAAGGGGTATGGAGACCGGCTTCTCATTGAGGATCTGTCCTTCAAGCTTCCACGCGGAGGCATTGTCGGCGTCATCGGCGCCAACGGAGCTGGAAAGACGACCCTGTTCCGCATGATTACCGGGCAGGAAAAGCCCGACGGCGGCTCGCTCCGCCTCGGGGAAACCGTGCAGCTCTCCTACGTGGACCAAAGCCGCGACACGCTTAGCCCGACGAAGACCGTGTGGGAGGAGATCTCTGGAGGTGCTGAGGTCCTCGAGATCGGCAAGCGACGTGTGAACTCGCGGGCCTACGTGTCGAGCTTCAACTTCAAGGGCTCGGACCAGCAGAAGAAGGTGAAAGACCTATCGGGAGGCGAGCGGAACCGCGTGCACCTGGCGACGCTCCTCAAGAGCGGTGGGAACGTGCTGCTCCTCGACGAGCCAACCAACGACCTGGACGTCGACACCCTGCGGGCCCTCGAGGAAGCGCTCCTCAACTTTGCCGGGTGCGCGGTGGTCATCTCGCACGATCGGTGGTTCCTGGACCGCATCGCCACGCACATGCTTGCCTTTGAAGGGGACAGCAAGGCCACGTGGTTCGAGGGGAACTACCAGGAGTACGAGGCGTGGCGCAAGAAGCAGCTCGGTGCCGACGCCGACCAGCCCCATCGCATCCGTTACAAGAAGCTGGTGCACGACTGATCTCCCTCCCGATCGATCCACTCCTTCCCACAATTGCTGACGCCCTGCGCCGCGGGGAGAACCTCGTTCTCGAGGCCCCGCCAGGCGCTGGGAAGACCACGCGTGTCCCGCCCGCGATCCTCGACGTCGTCCGCGGCGACGTAATCGTCTTGTGCCCACGCCGGCTGCCCGCCCGGCTGGCTGCCCACCGCGTGGCCGAGGAGCGAGGAGAGGCTCTCGGCGAAACCGTCGGGTACCAGGTCCGCTTTGAAGAGGTCTCCGGGCCACGCACCCGCCTCCGCTTCATCACCGAGGGGATCCTTACCAGGCGCTTGCTCAAGGACCCTCTCCTTGCGGGCGTCGGCGCGGTGATTCTCGACGAATTCCACGAGCGGCACCTGCACGCCGACCTCTGCTTGGCGCTCCTTCGTCGCTTGCAGAAGTCGGAGCGAAAAGATCTACGTCTCCTCGTCATGTCGGCGACGCTCGACGGCGCGCAGGTGGCTCGCTTCCTCGAGTGCCAATCCTTGCGCTCGGAAGGACGCATGTTTGACGTGGCCGTCGAGCATGCCGAATTTCCCGACGAGCGGCCCCTGGAAAAACAGGTAACGAGCGCCCTGCGAAAGCTCCTCGCAGAAGGGCTTGACGGCGACGTGCTGGTGTTCCTTCCGGGGTTGGCGGAAATCCGTCGGTGTGGCGAGACCTGCGCGGAAGTCGCCGAGGCGCACGACCTGGTCCTCGTGACCCTTCACGGAGATCTCCCCTTGGCGGAGCAGGACCGTGCCATCCGCCCCGCAACCAAGCGCAAGGTGATCCTGTCGACGAACGTGGCCGAGACGTCGGTCACCATTGAAGGAGTCACCGCTGTTATCGACAGTGGCCTCGCCCGAGTGGCGAGCCATTCTCCGTGGACTGGCGTAAGGACCCTCCGCCTGTCCCGCGTGAGCCGGGCCTCGGCGGCACAACGTGCGGGGCGCGCCGGCCGCATGCGCCCTGGGCGTTGCGTGCGGCTCTACACCCGGCATGATCACGACACGCGGGCCCAGTACGAGCGGCCAGAGATCGCGCGGCTGGACCTTTCCGAGGCCATCCTGTCGCTCCGTGGCCTGGGCGTCGCAAGTCCCATGGAGCTCGAGTGGCTGGAACCACCGCCCGCCGCTGCGGTCGCCTCTTCCGAGGCGCTGCTCCTTCGCCTGGGGGCCGTGGATGCGGCTGGCAAGCTGACGTGCGTGGGCGAGCACATGCTCCGCTTTCCTGTTCATCCGCGTCTAGCCCGCATGATTGCCTTTGCCGAGGAACGGGGCGTAGCAGAAGATGCTTGCGCGCTCGCCGCCATCCTCAGTGAGCGCCCCTCCCTTGCCCGTGCGACCGAACCCGCGCTCTCGTTGGACGTGCTGGATGCACTCGAGTGTTTCCGCGACGCAGGGCGCGTGGCGAGCGTGGACCGCACGCGTCGCCAGCTCGTCGGCATGTGCCGCTCACGCAGCCTGGGTGCTGGTGCCAAGGGCACCGATGAAGCCATCCGCATGGCCATCCTAACCGGATTCCCCGATCGGGTCGCCAGGCGCAGGCGGGCCGATGCGTCGCAGCTCGTCCTTTGCAGCGGCGGTGAGGTCGAGGCCGCCGTAGGCTCCCTTGGCGCCGAGGCTCAGCTCGTCGTGGTGGTAGACGCCGAGGAGCGGCGGACCGGCACCTCCACCCCTCGCACGATCGCCCGGTACATGAGCCCCATCTCTGCCGATTGGCTTCTCGACCTGTTTCCAAGCCTCCTCCGTGAGACGAAGGAGCCGACCTGGAACCCCTCGGCTGAGCGCGTGGAAATCGTGTCCCGTCTCCTCTACGACGGGCTCGTCCTCGATGAGACGCGGCGCCCTCCGACGGAGGATGAGCGCGCAGAAGCATCCCAAGTCCTCACGGCCGAAGCCCTCGCCGCAGGTCCGGGGGTTTTTGGTACCCAGCCAGGCGACGAGGCGCTCGCTAGGTGGTCTGCCCGCGTGGCTTTCGTGGCGGATATCTACCCCGAGGCGGCCATTGCGCCGCCTGAACCCGATGTCGTCAACGAAGCAATCCGCATGGCCTGTCGGGGTCGTGTCTCTCTTGCAGAGCTACGCCGCGAATCGCTCCTCGACTCCCTTCGATCGATGCTTTCGTCCGAGCACATCCGCCTCATCGAGCAGGCAGCTCCAGAGCGGGTCACGCTGCGAGGGGGACGGAGCGTGCGCGTCGAGTACGAGCGCGGGAAGCCACCATGGATCGCCTCGCGCCTGCAGGATTTTTTCAGCATGGACAAAACGCCTTCCATTGCGGCGGGGCGGTTTCCTCTCGTGCTCCACCTCCTCGCGCCGAATCAGCGAGCGGTTCAGGTGACCACCGACTTGGCTGGCTTCTGGGAAAAGCACTACCCTTCCGTTCGCAAGGAGCTCGCCCGAAGGTACCCAAGACACTCGTGGCCAGACGACCCAAGGCATGCTGCACCCCCTGCGAAGGGAAAGTAGCCGGCGTCACGCCTTGCCACTGCGACAGTTTCACACTCCGCGCGACACCTGGTTTCAGCAGGTTAATCACATCGAGAAGACGGCATATCACGTGCACCGCGCGGCGCCGGAGGCACCATCCGTGGCGCTTGGGCGCGCGATTCATCGGCTTCGCTGCAGGTTCCTTAGGTCGCCAAGTTCTTCGTTTCAATAAGTGACCCACGCCTCCTCCGCGTGCCCCAACGCCGACCACCCAAGGAAGGAACTCGTCATGCGCGCTAGATTTGGGACCGTTTTGCTCGCACTGGGTACCGCTGCTGGATGCGCCATTGAGTCGCCGAGCAGCCCTGAAGTCGCCAGCGAGGCACAGGCCCTTGGCCAGCCGTGCACCGCCGACAGCCAGTGCGCCTCATGGGAGTACTGCTCGATTCCTCAATGCCTCACTCCCCCCTGTTCATCCACGGGCATGTGTAGCCCCCGGTTCAATTTTCAAGAGAGCCCAGGCGTCACCGTCCCCGACAACCAGCCAACCGGGATTACGCGAACGTTCAACGTTGGTTACCCGAGCGCCACGGTCGCGAGCCTGAGCGTGCTGGTTCGCATCACGCATAGCTATCGAGGGGATCTCAAGGTCGTCCTCCGCTCGCCAAGCGGCACTTTGCTCACGCTCGCGAGCCCCAGCGACGACGCCACCGACAACCTTGTTATCGACACCGTCCCGACGGCATTCAACGGCGAGGCTGCGACGGGAAATTGGACGCTCAACGTCTCGGACAACTACGCCGAAGACGTGGGAACCCTCGACGCGTGGCGTCTCGTCTTCACCTACGCGCAAGCGCCCCAGCCACAGTCATTGACCGACGTGTGGGCCCAGGTGCCGGTGAGCGGTATCGAATCGACCCATCCGTACAAAAATTACACGAGCCAGACCTTTGACATTCGCCCGTACCTCGGTGGAGCGACCAAGATCAAGGTCCATTTCACGCGCATCGACACCGAGTCGGGGTACGACTTCGTCGACATCCTCAATGGCGCGACAGGTGGGCGCCTGCAGCGGATTAGCGGCAGCTATGTCGACGTGACGAGCCGGGAGCTCACCACCAACAACCTTAGGATCCGTTTCACCAGCGACGAGATTTACACGGGCTGGGGCTTCCAAGCGGATCGGATCGACGTGTTCGGCGCTGGGTGCCTCGAGGACAACGATTGCCCGACTGGCTACCACTGCCCGGTCACTCGGATCTGTGTTCGTGCTCCCTGCTTCCAGGTGTGCGAGCCCGTCAAGACAAGCGGCCAAGAAGGCGACCCTTGCACGGCGAGCACTGACTGCGAGGAGACCCTCTACTGCCAAGGGGGAACATGCCGCAAGGATGGCTCGTGCAGCACGACCGCGGACTGCAGCGCCAGTGGAAATGACTGGGTGCACATCATGTGCGTCGGCTCTGCCGCGTGCTCGGCAGGATCCTGTGCCTGGAACTGCAGCACGCCGACCTGCGACGAGGGAGCCACTCGTAACGACGGATGCAACACCTGCACGTGTCGCGATGGGCAGTGGCTGTGCACCGAGCGTGCATGCCTCGGTACCGAGGGCTCGGCGTGCGGCGGGACAACGTCCATTAGCTGCGCCAGCGGCCTCACGTGTGATTACGGCCGAACCGATTCGACCAACGCATGCATGAACCCAGAGCGTGCAGGCACCTGCGTCCGAACCCCGGACACGTGTGCAACGGTCATCGCCCCGGCATGCGCCTGCAACGGCCAGACCTTCGACAACGACTGCCGGCGCATCGGGCTCGTTCCATTCGCGAAGGACGGTCCGTGCACCCTGGACCTCGCCATTCCCGACAACAACGCCACGGGCGTGACTGCCCAGCTCAATGCCGTGGGTCACGCCGCAAGCCGCTCGGCTCGCGTTCAGCTCAAGGTCGCTCACCCGTACCGAGGAGACCTCATCGTCACCCTCACTCCTCCAGGCGGCGCAAGCCAAGTACTCACAAGCCGCAGCGGCGGCTCGCTCGACGACTTCACGTACGACCGGGTCGTTGACACTGGCACCACAGACAGCCGCGGAACCTGGACCGTGACGGTCTCCGACCGCGCCGCGGCCGACGTCGGCAAGATCACGTTCTTCAACGTCACGCCGCAGTAGGTCCTCGCCAGCCCATCTTGGGCCCCGCATGGGGGCCACCGCCCCAACTCGGGGCGCGTTGTGACCGCCCTAAACCCCATCGCCAAGTCAGCGAGCTCACCGTTCCCAGTGCTTTCGCCTGACTGTGCCGACTGAAGGCCCAAGTCGCCTTGGCACTTCACTTGCTTTTTTTCTCCGCGACCCACGAGAGGAGTGCTCATGGACATGAAGAACAAGGCAACCTCATGGTCTGCCGCGATGGCATTCTGCTGCATGGCGCTCGCAGGTTGCGCCCAAGAAGACGAGTGGGTTGATGAGGGAACCGTGGATCAGGCTAAGGCAGCTGGTACGTCCACGTGCACGTACGGTGACGGCCTGTACTGCGGCGCAAACGGGGTGCCAGGTGATCCGAACACGTTGTACTCGTGCATTCGCGGGCGGGTGACTGTCGAAGAGGTGTGTGCGGGTGGCTGCCAGGCCATGCCGCCCGGAGTCAACGACGTCTGCGTGACCGGCAACGTTGAGAAGGCATTGGACTACGCAATGCAGCTCGTCGGTGGGCCGTACGTGTGGTGGACGAGTGGTCCACTAGGTGATGGACCACCAGCCTGGGCTAAGGACGCCAAGGTCCCCGAGGCTAGCCATGCGCGCTCGAAAGGCATGTTCTGCGCGGGTCTGACCAACCTCATGCTCCGGAAGGTGGGCAAGGAGATCCCCCACGCACCTGGAGCATTCGGTGGCACCGTCGCCTACGGGCTGTATTACAAGAAGGTCGCCAAGAAATTCGACGCCAACGCCTCCTATCCTGCCGGCACTCTAGTCGGTCGTTACTTCCGTAGTGTGAAAGACCAGGGACACGTGGCGGTCGTCTTGGGCGATGGCAGGGTTCTCGAGTCCAACTCCAACAGATTCGGATCACCCTACCCAGGCGTCAACACAAGCAAGCGGCTTAAGAACTGGCGCCCAAGCTACTACGAGTACGCGGTCCTGCCCGAGGATTGGCTCGGAAAGTGAGAGAAGCGCTATGCTCCTCAACCAAGCAAGGAGGAGCCATGCAGCTCGTCACGTTCGAGAAATCCGACAGCGTCGCCGTCGTCACCATCTGCCGGCCACAAGTTCGCAATGCGGTCGACCGCGCCACGGCTGAGGCCCTCTCGGAGGCCTTCCGTGCCTTCGATCAAGACGAAACGCTAAAGGTAACCGTCCTCACCGGAGCGGGTGGGCAATTCTGCGCCGGCGCCGACCTAAAGGCCATGGCTAGCGGCCATCCCAACCGTGTAGCACCCGACGGGGATGGTCCAATGGGCCCGACCCGAATGCTGCTCGGAAAGCCCGTCCTTGCGGCCATAGAAGGCCATGCCGTGGCGGGAGGACTCGAGCTGGCCGCCTGGTGTGACCTCCGAATCGCGGCCCGCGACGCGATCCTAGGGGTCTACTGCCGCCGCTGGGGCGTCCCGCTCATCGACGGCGGCACGGTGCGGCTCTCCCGGCTCATCGGCCATAGCCATGCGCTAGACCTCATCCTCACCGGCCGCGGCGTGACTGGAGAGGAGGCGTACCGGATGGGCCTGGTCAACCGTGTCGTCGAGCCCGGCCACGCCCTTGAAGCGGCCGTCACGCTTGCGCGCGAGCTGAGCCAGCTTCCCCAGCGGTGCCTGCGCTCGGATAGACTATCTGCCTACGAACAATGGGAGCTCCCCATGGACGAAGCCCTCAAGAACGAGCTTCGGCGCGGGATGGAAGCGCTCACGTCTGGGGAAAGCGCGACTGGGGTGCAGCGGTTTGCGACGACGAGGAAGTCCTAAACTACCGTGTCACGCGAGGAGGCGCGAATCCTCCCCGTCGACAGCCGCATTGATTAGGTCCACTCCGCTTTGCGAAAAGCGCCGTGCCGCCGCCAAGGCGCGCTTCCCGTGCCCATGATCGAGGCACCACTGCGCGTGGGCCACGAGATACGCGAGCTCGGCGGTCCGCCCCAGGGTCATGGCGAAACGACGGGCTCCCTGCTCGAGGAGTCCCCGTTGTGCCACGTGGATGCTGAGCCACTGCGAAGCGTGGTCCAGCGCGCTGCGTGCCGAACCCACGCACGAACCTAGCGCCGCGTCCCGTGCCATGGCCAAGCGCGATTGCACTTCGTACACAAAGGCCTGGAAAGTCCCATCGGCCGCCAGGGCGCGGAGAGCATCCAGTGAGAGCACGTCCGTGGTCCCCTCCCAAATCGGCAGGACATGGGTATCCCGGAGCAGGAGCGGCAGGCCCGTATCCTCGACAACTCCGGCTCCCCCAAAGCACTCGAGCGCCTCTGAAGCGACGGCAACCGCCTGCTTCCCCGTCGTGAGCTTGGCAAGCGGCGTGAGGATCCTTGCGACTCGGTTCTCCTGCTCCGTGGCGACGCCTGCCTCGTGCCTGCCGAGGAGCTCGGCGGCACGGAACGCCAAGTGGAACGCCCCTTCGGTCTCGGCCGCGATCCCGGCGACGGTGTCCGCGAAGAGCGGCTTGTCCGCGAGGCGCGCACCGAACGCCTCGCGCCGGCGCGCCCAGTCCCGCACGAGCGCCACGGCACGGCGCATTCCCCAGGCGGCGCCGAAGGCATTCCACGTGCGCGTGATGTTGAGCATGAAGGTGATGTTCTTCACGCCGTCTTGGAGGCCCGCCACCGGCTTCGCAAGCGTGCCGTCCAAGCGGAGCTCGGCCGTGGGCAGCTTGCGGGTGCCCATCTTGTCCTTGAGGCGATGGATCTGAATACCGTTCATGCCCCCTTTCGGGTCGCGCGTCTCGACGTAGAAGAGGGCTAACCCCCGTCCCCCGTCCTTGTTCCCTTCGGGCCGCGCCAGCGTGAGCGCCATTTCGGACGTGGCAGCCGAGCAGAACCACTTGGTCCCGTGCAGGCGCCATCCGCCCGCTCCAAGGCGTGCGATGGCCTCGGAGCGACCGACATCCGAGCCGCCGATCCGCTCTGTCATCCACTGGCCGGAGGTCCACATGCGGGACGGGTCGCGAGACGTGAGCCTAGGCAAGGCTCGGTCGGCGAGCTCGTGGTTGCCTAGCTCGACGAGTGTCCTGGCGGCGCCATCCGTCATGGCGAGCGGGCAGGAGTAGACGTCCAGTGACGCTTGCACGAGGTAGTTCAGCGCGAACTGGTGCACCCGAGAGTGCTCGCCATTCCGTCGCTCGTACGCTAGGGCCACGAGTCCCCGCTCTGCCGCCACGCGCTGCGCTTCGCGCCAAAGGGGAGACAACTCGATCTGATCGATGCGCTCGCCGAACGGTGCGAACTGCGTAAGGGTGGGCTCGTTGAGACGATCCTCGAGCTGGCGCTTGAAAAATGTGATTCCCCCCAGCTCGCCCAGCTCGTGGAGCTCGCGTTCAATCGATCCGAGCATGTCCTTGGGAAGAACGCGCGACAAGTATTCCTGGAGCAACGGGTCATCGTCGTACTGATTCCCGAGCTGCGGTGGGGCTTGAATGAAGTCCATGGTCACCTCCGCCTAAAACAGTCCGACCACCTGGCCGCTCTCGTCGATGTCGATCCCTTCGCCGCTGGGCTTCGACGACAAGCCCGGCATGAGGCGCATCTCACCGGCGACCGCCGTGATGAACCCCGCGCCCGCGGAAAGCCGCACCTCGCGGATGGGCACCCGGAAACCCGTCGGACGCCCCTTCAAGCTGGCGTCATGGCTCAAGGACAAGTGTGTCTTGGCCATGCAGATCGGCAGGTGGCCCTGGCCCCCTTTTTCCAGCTCGCCGAGCCTCCCCGCCACGCCGGATCCAAGATCGATGCCGTCGGCGCCGTAAATCTTGGTGGCAATCGTCTCGATCTTTTCGGCCAGGGAAGCGTCGTCGCGATACAGGAAGCGAAAAGACGCCCCGCCATCCTTCACCATGTCGCGGACCGCCCGCGCCAGGTCGGCAGCGCCGTCGCCGCCGTCGGCAAAATGCCGCGAGACCACCGCATCCCGGGCGCCCGACGCGATGGCGACGTCCCTCACCGCGGCGACTTCCGCAGGGGTATCGGTGGGAAACGAGTTAATCGCCACCACGCAGGGGATCCCGTGCTGCCGCACGTTCTCCACGTGCTTTGCCAGGTTGGCAGCGCCCTTTCGTACCGCCTCCACGTTTTCCGCGAGGAGCGCTTCGTCGAGCGGCTTTCCCGCGACGATCTTGCCAATCCCTCCATGCATCTTGAGCGCCCGAAGGGTCGCGACCACGACCGCGCCAGAGGGCCTGAGCCCCGACTGGCGGCACTTGATGTTGAAGAACTTCTCCGCCCCCAAGTCGGCACCGAACCCCGCCTCGGTGCACACCACGTCCGCGAGCTTGAGGGCAATCCGGTCCGCGAGGACCGAGTTCGTGCCCTGGGCAATGTTTCCAAAAGGCCCAGCGTGCACGAAGGCCGGCACTCCCTCGAGGGTCTGCAGCAAGTTGGGCATGATCGCGTCGCGGAGCAGCACCGTCATGGCGCCGGCGACCTTGAGGTCTTCCAGGGTCACTGGGCTCTTGTCCCGACGACGAGCGACCTGGGCGCGGGCCAGTCGCGCACGCAGGTCCTTGAAATCCGATGCCAACGCGAGGATGGCCATGACCTCCGACGCGGCGGTAATGATCCATTCGGCCTCACGTGGCGTCCCGTCTTCCTTGCCGCCCAAGCCAATCACCGCATGCCGAAGGGTGCGGTCGTTCATGTCCACGACGCGGGGCCAGCCAATGGAGAACGGATCGATTCCAAGGCGATTCCCATGGTGAAGATGATTGTCGAGAAACGCCGAAGCCAAGTTGTGGGCCGCGCTTACCGCGTGGGCGTCCCCCGTGAGATGCAGGTTGAAAGGCTCCATGGGCACGACTTGGCTATAGCCGCCGCCTGCGCCGCCGCCCTTGATGCCAAAAACCGGCCCCAGCGACGGCTGCCGGAGCGTCACCGCAGCGCGGACACCGATCTTCTTTAGCCCCTGCACCAAGCCGATCGAGCTCGTCGTTTTCCCTTCCCCGAGCGGGGTCGGAGTTATCGCCGTCACCAGGACGAGCTTGCCGTCTGGACGATCGGCAAGCCGCGAGAGCACCGACAAGCGGACTTTACCCATGTGGTGCCCGTAGGGCTCGAGCTCGTCTGGGAGCAGCCCTATCTCCTCGGCAAGTGCGTGAATCGGCCTTAGCTTGGCGGCTTGTGCGATCTGGAGGCTGGTCAGCATGCGGCCTAGAGGGTACCGGGATCCACGGTTCTTGGAAAGCGGTCGCACCACCGCGAGGTGCAGTTCTGCGGAGTCGGGCCTGTTCTGCGGCGGGGCCTGGCGTGCAAGGGTTTCTCTCGCGCGCTTCGGACAGTCCTCGCGCGCCGTAGCTTTTTCGCTCGTCGGTGGTTCGAATCTCACTGCTCAATTCCCGCTCGGTGGCTTCGACTATCGCGCTGCGGAACTCGCGCGCGAGAGAAACCCTTGCACGCCACCCGCCGCCATGGCGCAGGGACGACCCGACTCCGCAGAACTGGACCGCACCACCGCACCTTGGCACCCGCCGTGCACCCCCATGCGAGGCATGAGAGCAGGTGTCAAGATCGCATGGGCAGTCGGGCTCACGGCGCTTGCGCTTGCCTCGGAAGAGGCGCGCGGCGGCGGCACGAGAGCCGACGAGGGTGCCGTGGGCGGCAAGACCTACGGCGGTATTCAATACGAAGACGAGGCAGGTGCCGAGGAGAAGGCACGGCAGGAAGGCGCGAGGGAGGCGCGCGAAAGAGAGCCGGTCGCGGGCCGCGAAATGGCGCCCCTCGAGGAACGACGTCGCCCCACCTTTGCCGAGCAGGTCGGCTTTGGGGCGAGCCTTGGGGGCGGAGTCACGGACTTCAGCGACGACGAAATGGGAGACCTCACCGATCCAGGGGGCGCGTACGAGGCGCGTGTCATCGCCGGGACCCGCCTGCCTGTCGGTCTCGAGGTGGCCTACGTGGGCTCGGCACAGGACATCGAAGCCCTGGGCCTCGATGAAGACGCGGTCTTAGTCTCGAATGGCATCGAGGCGAACGCTCGCTTCCACATTGTGAACGCGTGGCACGGCCCACACTTGGTACAGCCGTACGTCCTCGGCGGAATCGGTTGGTCCCGCTTCGACGTGACGAACGAAGATTTCAATACGTCGAGCGTGGGCGAAGACGATGACATCTTCGCTGTCCCAGTGGGCGCAGGAATTTCGCTCTACAACTTGGGAGTGGATGGTCTCATCCTCGACACGCGCTTCTCGTATCGATTCGCCTTCGACGAGGATCTCGTGACGCCCACACCTGGCGTCGACGAGCCAGGCCTCGACACGTGGTCCTGGACCGCTCGCGTGGGGTACGAGTTCTAGTCGGCCACCTTCACTCGCTTTCTGATCCTCTCTAACAGGATCTGCACATCCTTTCACGCTAGGCGGTCTAGACCCCTCCCGTGCTAGCCTGCGGCTCCCTGCGATGAAGCCCATCGTCCTACGCAAGCGTATCGTCGCTCTTTTCGCCTTGCTCCTCGCCGCTTGCGTGGGTGGGCCGCTCCCCGCGGAGCGAAGGCAAGCGAGAAAGGCCACGCAGGCGCTCCTCGCCCAGGTAGAGACGAGTGGGCTCATCATCGGCGAGTTCACGCTTTCACGCCGACCGGTGATCGACGGTGACACCATTCGCATTGACGGGCTGCGCACGAGCCTGCGCCTGGCGGGGATAGATACCGAGGAGACCTTCAAGGCCGAGAAGGATCGCCGGGCGTTCGAGGCGGGATGGGAGTCCTACCTGACCGCCATGCGGGGCAGCTCACCACGTCCGGTCAAGATGGCCACGCCCGTCGGAGAGGAAGCCAAGAAGTTCGCGGAGCGCTTCTTCGAGGACGTGGAGCTCGTGCGACTGGAGCGCGATCACCCCAAGGAGATCCGCGATTACTACAATCGCTACTTGGCCTACGTCATCGCCCGAAAGAACGGCGCGTGGGTAAACTACAACGTGGAGTGCGTCAGGGCTGGGATGAGCCCGTACTTCATGAAGTACGGCTACTCGCGGCGTTTCCACGAGGACTTCGTACGGGCGCAGGACGAAGCCCGTGCCGCCAAGAGGGGCATCTGGGATCCGACCAAGCTGCACTATCCAGACTACGCGGAGCGGCTTCGGTGGTGGACGTCTCGGGCGGAGTTCGTCCAGAAGTTCGAGACGGAAGCGGACGAGAGTAGCGACCACGTCGTGCTCACGCACTGGGACTCCATGCGGCGTCTCGAGGAGCGGGTGGGCAAGGAGGTGGTCATCCTGGGCGCTGTCGCCGAAATCCGCCTGGGGGATCGTGGCCCCACCAAGGTGCTCCTGTCGCGACGGATGCACTCCGATTTCCCGCTCATCTTCTTCGACAAGGACGTATTCCTCGGCTCGGGTGCCTCGCGCTACCAAGGCGAGTTCGTGAAGGTCCGTGGCGTGGTGAACCGCTACCACGATCCACACAAGAACATGGACGAGCTCCAGATAATCGTCCGCCTACCGAGCCAGCTCTCGGGCCCGGACCGTGAAACAACACGTGCGGAAGCAGGAAAATGACACGATTGCAGCAGATTCGCTCGTCCTGCGGAATTTTCGCCCTTATCTTCGCCGGTGCCTGCGGCCCGGCGGATGGGGAAAGCTCGGCCTCCTGCGAAGGACTCCTTCCCGGCGATCTCGTCATCACCGAGGTAATGGCCAACCCACCTGGTGAGGACTCTGGAAACGAGTGGTTCGAACTTTACAACGCGAGCGGGCGTGAGCTCGACCTCGCGGGGCTCGTGCTCGTCGCCAGCCGCTCCGACGGGACCGACGCCAAGAAACACCGGATGGCCACCACCAAGTTGCCCGGTGGCACCTATTTCGTGGTCGGCAGCATGCTCGCCGACAAGCTGCCGGCGCACGTCGATTACGGCTACGGCGCGACCCTGGGCACGTTGCGAAACGAGACCGGGCGCCTGGCACTCACCTGCGGCGACGTGACCGTCGACGAAGTTAGCTACAAGGATGCCAAGGACGGCGCTGCCAAGGGGTTCACCGGTGCTCGCGCCCCCGACTACCTGGGCAACGACGACGCCACGAGCTGGTGCAACGCCACGGCGGAGTTCGCCCCAGGGCAAAAAGGCTCCCCGCGTTCTGCCAACGAGGCTTGCCCTGGTGGCCCATCCCCGACCACCTGCAACGACGGCGGTACTCCTCGGGATATCGTGCGGCCGAAGGTGGGCGATCTCGTCATCTCCGAGGTGATGACCAGCCCCAAGCGCGTCTCAGACACGACCGGTGAATGGTTCGAGGTGTACGTCGCCAGGGATCTCGATCTCAACGGCGTCACCCTGGGCACGGTGCCCGGAACCGTGAAAGCGACGCTCACCAGCGCGGATTGCCTGCAAGCTAAGGGAGGGTCATGGCTCATCTTCGCGCGTGGCAAGGAGGCAGCACAAAACGGCGGGTTGCCATGGGTGGACCACGTGTACGGGTTTGCCCTCGCGAGCGTGGGCACCTTGTACCTGGGCCTTGGCACCGCGGAGGTCCTGGACCTCGTCACCTGGACGTCGAGCAAGGAGGGCACGGCGAGCAGCCTCGACCCAAGACGCACAACTGCCCAAGACAATGATGATCCGTTGGCCTGGTGCCGAGCTACCGCCACCTACGGTGCGGGCGACCTGGGCACGCCCGGTGCTGAGAACAGCGCTTGCCCGGTGGTCGTGACGCAGGGGAAGTGCTTGGATGGCGAGGCGGTCCGTGACATCGTGAAGCCCGTCTCCGGGCAGCTCGTGATTACCGAGATCATGGCGAACCCCGACGCAGTCGACGATTCCGTGGGCGAGTGGTTCGAAGTCCTCACGACCGCCGACCTGGACCTCAACGACCTGGAGGTAGGGATCACCCCCGGAACGGTGAAGACGACGCTTAAGTCCATCGAGTGCCTGAAGGCAAGCTCGGGAACGCACGTGGTGTTCGCCCGCAACTCCGATGGTGAATTGAACGGTGGCCTGCCGCAGGTCTCCCACCTGTTCAAGTTCGATCTCCTAAACTCCACCGGCGGGCTTTTTGTCGGCATGGGTGGCGCGGTGCTGGATGTCGTCACCTACAGCAAGACCACGGCAGGCGCCGCGAGCAGCCTCGATCCCGGCGCATCCACGCCTGAGGCGAATGACCTGTCCGAGAACTGGTGCGCCGCCACGTCGCCGTATGGCGCTGGGGACCAGGGGACGCCCGGGGCCGCAAGCAAGCCGTGCCCGTAAGAGCGCGACCACCGTTGTTTCTCCCGCTCCTGCTTGGCTTCGCTTGTTCTCTTGGGCAGGAAGCGGACCGCTGCGGTCCCGGCCGCGCGCGGGTGGCCCAAGTCATCGATGGGGACACCATCGAGCTCGCGGGCGGAACGCGAGTGCGCTACCTGCTCGCCGATGCGCCCGAGAGCACCGGGGGCAAGCGCGACTGCTATGGTCCCGAGGCCGCCCGCTTCAACGCCGACCTCGTCGACGGGCGCGAGGTGGACCTGAAATACGACGAGCAATGCGAGGATCGTTACGGTCGACTCCTCGCCTATGTTTCGGTCGCTGGCCGTGAAGTCAACCAGCTCCTCGTCGAGCGGGGGTTCGCCTGTGCCCTCTACATCCCGCCGAACGGCCGCGACCGCAAGGACCAGCTCGAGCTCCTCGAGTCACAGGCGAGATCCGAGGGGCGCGGCATGTGGTCCGCCTGCGAGGTGATTTCGTGCGATTGAGAGCTTTCCTAGCCGTGGCGCTCGCCGTTCTCGTTGGCGCAGGCGTAGCCCATGCGGCCCCCTATGAAGTCGAAATTCACGTCGAGACAGAGGAGGACCTGTACGAGCTCCTCGCCAGCGAGCAGATCTCCGAGGACACGTTCCACGCGCTGCTCGAGCTCATGCGCCGGGGCGTAGACCTCTCCCGGGCCGGGCGGGACGAGCTCTACGCCTTGCCCAACATCTCCCTCGCCCAAGTCGAGGCCATCCTGGCATATCGCCGAGACGCCGGAGGCATCTCCAATCCGGCGGACCTCGTCGGCGCCGGCGTCCTTTCTCCCGAGGAGCTCGGAGCCTTGGCCCCGTTCTTGGTCATAAGGAAGCCCAAGCCACCTCGAGGACAAGCCGTGGATGGGTGGATCCGCTCCCCTGCCATGTGGACGACTGATGACGGAGCTCTTCCGACCATGGCGCTTCAGGCCCGGGCGGGGAGCTTTCGCCACCTGACCGCCGGGACCGCACTGGTGCTCACCCGCAATCGCCTCGGCGAGGTGGCCTACGACGCTGGCCGAGATTCCCTCTCAGCGAGGCCACCCGAGCCAACGCTTCATGTTCCCAAGCTGTTCGTGCAGTGGGATACGGGCAAGCTCGTGGCCCTCGCCGGAAGCTACCGGGCTGGGTTTGGCACGCGACTCACCTTCGACAACACGGACCGCGTCACGCCGAACGGTTTCTACCCCGACGATACGGTGCTGCGCGGCACCGACCTGGTTTCGCGCTGCAAGGAATCCAAGGGCGAGCTTGCAGAAAGTCCGTGCGTGGGCGAGGCAGGAGACACCTACGTCACCCCCGACTATCGATGGCGCGACAGCTTGCTCGGGGTCGCCGTGGGCGCTCGCAAGCTAGGGAATGACGAGCACTGGCTCCAGGCCTTCGGCTTCATGTCGGTGGGAAGCCGGTCCATCTATCAGTATGAGCTCTACGACCGCCGGCGCTGCGTCGACCCGCATGACGACAAGGATCTTGGATGCGCCGCGCCGCCCGTCTATCGCTGGCAAGAAGACACGAGCGCTCCCACGAGCCGTTACTCCTACCAGACGTTGCCCGGCATGTTCCGCGAGCTCCTCGCCGGTGGCAACGTGGCCGCGTACGCGGGGCGGCGGGCCCACCTGGGCCTCACCGCGTACGGTGCGACGGTGCGCTTTGGCGTGCCCGAAATGGAGCTGGACTTCCAGGAGTGGTCGCGCCTGCCCCGAGGTGGCCCGTTTGGCGCCGTGGGCATGGACGCGGCGTGGGGACGTGGTCTCCTCGACTTCTCGCTCGAGGCCACGCGCAGCTTCGATTCCATGGGCGGTCCCGGAGGTGGCTTCGGTGGCCTCCTGCGCAGCACCGTGACCTGGCCCAAGAACGAGATCGAGCTCTCGCTGCGCGCCTACGGCAGGGACTTTGCAAATCCTTACGCGGGCGCCATCTCGGCGGCCGACGAGTTCGACGGCAGCCGCGTGCGCGACGAGCGCGGGGTACGTCTCAAGGCTACCAATCAGCTTGGGTTGCGCACGCGGCTTCGAGCGCTCCTGGACGCGTGGGCCATCGGCAGCGGCGAGACGTCCCGGTTCCTCGCGTTTCTGCGTGCCGACCACCGACTCACCGATCGCGTGGAGGCCGGAAGCTGGGTGCGATTTCAGGACAAGGACCTCGGCGCGGGAGGCCGGGGCCAATGCTTCGAGTCGACGACCGAAGAGAGCGAGAGCGGCGAGCCCGTCCCCTGCGCCGGGCAGCAGGTCAAAGTCGCGGGTCTCTTGCGGGTAGCGCCGCACCGGCGCGTGGCCCTCGCGGTGCAGGCCCAGCACTCGTGGGTCGACGATTCGAACAAGCGCTATTCCGACGAAATGCGACGGGACCTGTCGACCTGGTTCACGGCAACCGTGCGACCTATCGACACGCTCAGGCTGCGCGCTCGCATTCGGTACCTGTCTCAAGGCCTCGCCGAGGATGATTACCTCGAGGAGTCCATCTGGGGATACGCCGACGTGTCCTATCGCGTGCCCGGCGACTTCGCGCTCCGCCTGCGGTACGACCTGTACGTGCTCCTCGACGATCGCGACAGCTCACGGGGGCGTGGCGTGCAAAATTGGGTGCTGGGGGAGGTGGAGGCGAGGTTTTAGCAGGCGCGCTCAGGATCGGCGGCGCCAGCGCTCGGGATCGCGGGCTTGGTTCAGTACGGCGACGATCACGACGCGCTCCGCGTCTGCGATATAGAACACGGCAAACGGGAACCGCTTCGTTAGCACGCGCCGTACCTCTCGGTGAACCAGCGGATAGCGGAGCGGCGCCTCGACGATCCGAGCGAAAGTGGCCTCCACCTCGCCAAGGAACTCGCGTCCCAGCCCCGTCCTCTGTTCTTCGTACCACGCATATGTTTCGGTTAGGTCGGCCTCGGCGAGCTGCCGGACGGTCAGGGCGTGGCTCATGCGCGGCGGAGGATGCGTGCTCTCACGTCGGACCAGGGTGATCCGGCGTGCGGGTCCCGGTAATAATCTTCGAGCCGGCGATCGAGTACCGCCCGTTCTTCATCGGTCAGAGGAACCGACTCGGGCGCCTCCGCGATGCTGTCCCAGATGGCCTGCACGAGACGAAGCCGATCGGGCACGTCGAGCTTGAGGATGTCCGCCAACGAGGTATTGTCCACGAATAAAAGGATAGCTCAGGTCGCACCTGCCTGCACTGCACATCTATTGGGCTTGGGAATGAGCGGACGGTGCTACTTGGCGAGGACACGCAGGCCCATGGCCCAGGCCAGGATGGCATCCATGAGGCGCGTGGGCAGGAGCGCGTACAGCGCAAGGACAAGGTAAACACGCCTGGGCACCACGTACCGCGCGCACGGGCGACGCGACACTGCGGCACGCTCGATGACCCGGGACGTTCGCTCGGGGCCAACGGAGTACGCGTCCGCCTTTTCCCGGAGCTTCTCGGCGCGCGCGAGCACCGAAGCGTAGATCGATCCCGGCTTGCGGTACGGCGACAGGGTGCCCATGGCACGCTCCACGAACTCGGTGCGGATGGGCCCAGGCTCCACGAGGACCACGTTGATCCCGAGAGGTGCGAGCTCCATGCGGAGCGCATCCGAGAGGGCCTCGACCGCGTGCTTGGACGCGCTGTACGCACCGTAGAACGGAAAGCTCGTGCGTCCGACCACGCTGCTGATATTGATGATTCGCCCCCTGCCACGGGAGATCATCTTGGGAAGGAACACCTGGGTGACGGCGAGCAGGCCGAGCACGTTGGTCTCGAGCTGGGCGCGCACGTCGTCGATGCGCACCTCGGCTACTGGTGCAAGCAAGCCATAGCCTGCATTGTTCACGAGGACGTCGATGCCCCGCCCCTCGGTGAGACGATCCACCTCCGCGGCAGCTTCGTAAATCGAGCGCGTGTCGGTGACATCCAATCGCACCGTCGTGAGCGCAAGATCGCCCGCTTCCTGGCGGAGCGTGGAAAGCGCGTCCGCGCTGCGCCCCGTGGCGATGACGCGGTGCCCCCGCCGGGCGAGGTGCAACGACGCGTGTCGACCTATCCCGCTGGTGGCGCCTGTGACGAGCACGTTGAGCTCCGACATTGCTTACGACGCTTGCCCGGTTGGAGGCATCTGGGGGGGCTCTCCCCCGGAAGCTGCCGTCGCGATGGCCCCTGCGCCTGCCTGGCTCGCGACGCCCAGGGCAGGAGCATCTGCACGGCGCAAGACCTCCTTGGCCTTGTCAGCCAATTCATCTGCCTTCACGCCGCCGAACTCCAGCATGGACTTCATGACTGGGGTGAGTGCCGAGGCCTCGAAGAGTGTCTTGAGAACTGAGCCCAGGGGCCCAGCTCCGAGCTGAGTCCCACGCCCCGCCCCGTTCTGACTGCCTCCGAGGGCTCCCGCGAGGCCATTCACCTGCAACACCTTCACATCGCTCACCGCCGCGACGGGTGCCATGAGCTCGCGCATGATTTCAGGCGCCTTCTCGACCAAGTGCTGGGCAACGTCGCGGAGAATCAGCTTGCTGTCGACGGTGTTCTCGGCGGCGATCGCGAGCTGCCGTGCCTCGGCCTCGGCGCGCCCCTTGGCCAGCGAGGCTTGGGCGAGTCTCTCGATGGCCTCCGCGTGCTTGACGGCCGCCTCTGCCTCGGCAGTCGCCTTGATCCTGAGCTGGTCGGCCTCCGCTTGCGCTTCGGCACGCTTGGCGTTTGCCTCGCCCTGGGCTTCGGCGAGCGTCGCGTCGGCCAAGCGCTTCTTGGCGTCCGCTTCGGCCTGGGCTTGCGTGGTCTGCTTGTACGCCACGACCTCGACGCCGATCCGCTCCTCCTGGGCCTTGCGCGACGCTTCGATGAGAGCGATTTGCTTGGCTCGCTCGGCCGTGGCGGTCTGCTGGACGGTGAAAATCTCCTGCTCGGCGCGCTCCTGCTCGGCAGAGGCCTTGGCGCGCTCCGCCTCGGCCCGGGCTTTTTCTGCTGCGGCGTTGGTTACCGCGATCTGCTTGGAGATGGTCGCGGTCTCGATGGCCTGTTGCTTCTCGATGTCGGTGGCCGCCACGGCCTTGGCCTTGGCGATGTTGGCCGTTTCAATGGTCTTGGCGCGCTCGATCTCCGCGGCCTCAATGGCCTTTTGTGCCTCGATGTTCGCGGTGCGCTCACGCTGTTCCTTTTGCGCCTGGGCCACCGCGACGGCCTGTTGGCGCTCGAGGTCGGCCTTGGCGACGCTCTGCTCTTGCTGGATGCGGAACATCTCGACGACCTGTTTCTTCTCGAGCTCGGCCTGTTCTTGCGCCCGCTGCTGCAAGAGAATCGTCTTGCGTGCCTCGGCCTCCTGGGTGGCCTGGTACTCGGCGACACGCCTCGCCTGTTCCGCGCGCTGCATGGCCTGGTACTCGGCGACCATGCGGTCTTGGTCAGCCTCAGCCTTGCGCTGCTCGAGCTCGAGGGACAAGTTGACCTTGCGGGCTTCGACGTCCTTTTGCTGCACCGCGATGTCGGTGTCCCTCTTGATCGTGTTGGTGAACTTGCGGTTCGTCTCGACGGTCTCGGTGATGGCCCGGCGACCTTCAGCGTCGAACACGTCGTTGGGATCCAGCTCGGAGATGGGAAGCTGCGCAAAGGTGGTGATGGCGACCGACTCGAGGGTCAGGCCGTTTTTCTTGAGCTCCTCGGCGAGCGTGCGTTGCACGTGCTCGGCGAACTCCTTCCGATTGGCATGGAGCTCCTGGAATCGCTGGTTGGCGGCCACGGCACGAAGGGCGTCGGTGAGCTTGCCTTCGACGAGGTCTCGGACGGCGTTGGCCTCGAGGTTTCGGGCGCCGAAGGAGCGCGCCGCCGAAAGGACGTCCTCGGTGGTCGGCTCGACCTTGACGTAGAGCTCGGTGGTGACGTTGGCCTTGATCTTGTCGGCGGTGACCAAGGCGTTCTTGCCCTCGCGCGTGACCATGAGGGGCACCGACTTGAGGGACACGCGCATGGCCTGGTGGATGACGGGCACGACCGTGATTCCGCCGCCAATGATGACCTTTTCGCCGCCCGAGCCGGTACGCACGATGGCCTCATCGGCGCCCGCACGCTGGTAGAACTTGGACCAAACAATGCCAACGCTAATGATAAAGAACACGATGACCGTGGCCAATATCGCCACCAGCCAAATTCTTTCTGGACTAATCATTTCTTTTTCCCTTCGAGCAGGTTTCCCAATGGAGCGACGAATAGCCGATCGCGCTCGCCGTCCCAACCCATGATGACGATCTCCGTCCCTTCTGGAATCGCGGACTCGCCGTCGTGCGTGTAGCAAATGAGCCGCAGCACGCGGCCGTGGCCATCGGTAAGTCGTGCCTCACCGAACTCGCTGGAGATGCTCCGGGAGATGACGACACCCGTGCATCCGACGAGGTCTCGCCGCGAAGAAGCTTCGCCGGATGTCGCCGGGACGATCTTGGCGAGAACGCGCGCGACCGTGCCGGTGGCAAAGAAGCTGACGACCAGCGAGACGGGCACGGTCCAAAGGAGCATCCAGGTTCCATAACCGCCCACGAGCGTGGTCAAGGTAATACCGGTCAATCCGAATGAAGCGAGGAGCGATTGCCAGATGATGGAGAGCGGGACCTTGCCAACGCCGAGGGTTCCGAGGATGGATGGGAAGGCGGGTCGTCCGCCTTCGTCGGCGTCGTGGTCATGGTCGTTGTCGGATTCTGCGTCACCGTCGCCGTCCCCATCCGCATCAGCGTCGGCATCTGCGTCCGAATCGGCGTCGTGCTCCCCGAAAGGGAGCAGCCCAATGATCTGCAAAAGAACATACAGGATCACGACGACCAATGCCGTCGTGTACGGGATATTGGCCCAAGCAAACAGGCTCGCGAAGAACACGCTCATGTCTTGTTCCCAATGCGGCGGAGCTCGGAGATCACTTCGTCGAGCTTGGCCAGGAGCGCGGATTGACCCTCATCCGCGCACTCCCGTGGCTCATCGAGCGCCCGGCTAGAGAGCGCGGGGCCAAGCGTCATCACAAGGCCACCGATGAGCTTGCCCAGCGGGGTGACGGGAAACACGGTCGCGTATCCGACGGACAGTGAAGTCGTGACGTAATGGAACGCGTCCCAAATGCTCCGCACCTTTTCGTTTCGCCCTGCTTCGGCCCAATAGAAAAGGGCCGTGGCCACTCCTACGGTTCCAAAGACGGCTTCGAGGGAGTTCTTCGTGAGCGCGTTGATGATTTGCCGTTCGAGCGCGCGCAGCCCATCGAGCCCCGAGTCGGGGTCGGCGCCAAGCTGAAGCAACTCGTCGCCCATGGTGCCGAGATGCTATCACGGAAGTCCGTGCTTGCGTGGCGGTCCAACCGCGGCAAAGAATGGCGCGTGACGCCGCGAGATGAAGGTCCCCCCAAAGAACCGATCGACTGTGACGACACCGAAGTCATCGGCAGCGCTCCGGAGCCTCCGGTGGTGGCTCGCCTCGTGGTGGAGATTCGCTCAGACGGCTCCCGAACCATTGCACGGGGAGCGATAGAGGATTTGACGCTCGGCAAGCGCGCGGCCCTTCAGGCGGAAGGGTCTTCGCCTCTTGCCCTCGCCGCGTCACTTGCCAAGGCCATGCTCCGAGCGCCGCTGCTCGGGCAGGCCATCCTCCGTGCCCCGCAACTCATGCGCCGTGCGGCTCGGGGAGTACTCCCGGGGCGGGGTGAGAAAAAGGAGCGGTAGGGACCGGCGGGGGTCTGGGAGAGGCTTCGCGCCGTCACCCCTCCGAGGCCATGCGCGACCTGCCGGGATGGATGGCTGGTGAACTAGCGAGCTTCCTGATCCTCGACCTCAAAAAGCGGTGTTTCCGCGACGATCAGAATAGAAAACAGAGGGTCGAATTCTCGATATTGCTCCTCGTAAACCAGAGAGTAAGGCCTACCATCACTGCGACTACAACTCCTGAGGCATAAAGCGCGTTGCGCATCAGATACACCTCTGTCCGTCTATCTTCCCCGCTTCTTCACGGCACTTATTCAATTTCTCGATCAGGTTAGGTGCTTGCTTATCCACATGCTCTCTACACATGCTGCGGTAACCCTTGCTTCCGCCATGCGATGCCTGACGTTCCCCGGCGCCGGCGCGGGACCCGACATCCGCTGGTTCTAGGCACCTCGCCGCACTGCCACGGCGTGCGGGGACCGGGTTCCATCGGGTGATCCGCCGTAGCCTGCAAGGGCGCCGCTCACCACTTGTC
>JACQUZ010000175.1 GCA_016210055.1 Deltaproteobacteria bacterium
CCGCCAAGATCCCCATAGTCACCGTCCGGGCGGCACGGCTCGGTTCAACCCGACGATTGAGGCACGGTCGCCCGCCGACGCGGTGCTCGCCTCACCTCCGTCCTCGGCGACCCTGCCCCAATCGCCTTTTCGTTTTACCGTGCATTGGACTGGCGACTCGTGCACTCAACTCAACGTCAACAAGCGTGCGATACCCGTCGGATCACGAACCGACCCATCGCTCGCCGAGCTCGTTCGCAAGCTCGCCGCGACACTCGACGACGGCGAGATCGCACGCATCCTCAACATGAAAAAGCTCAGTACGCCGCGAGATTACGTTGGACGAAGGACCGCGTGCAGGTCTTACGAAAGGGTGCATTGTGACGCAGGTTGGTGACCCCACCGGGACTTGAACCCGGGATTGCGGCGTGAGAGGCCGCCGTCCTAACCGCTAGACCATGGGGCCGTGACGAAACGTCTTTTGATAATCGGACTCGTCCGGGATGTCAAGCGATGCTACCGTCCCTCGGATGTCATTTCTCGACGCCATCATCGAGAACGTGCGAACGCATGCCAAGAAGGGCCATCGCCCAGTCGTCGTGTTTGACCTGGACTCGACCCTCTTTTCCACCCAAGAGCGGAACTTTGCCATCCTGCGCGAGTTCGCAAGCGTCGCGGATGCGCCCCATGCGCTCGTGTCTATCGTGGGACGCCTGTGCGTAGGCGACATGGGTTGGAATATCATGGATGACCTTCGGGTCCGCGGCTTGAGCGACGACGGCCTGCTTCGGCGGCTGCGAAGTTTCTGGCGCGAGCGATTCTTCACGAACGAGTACCTGCGGCACGACAAGCCAATCCCTGGAGCCGTGGAGTTTGTCGCCGACGTGCACGTGGCGGGCGCCATTGTTTTCTACCTCACTGGGCGCGACGAACCAGGAATGGGCGCTGGGACACGCGAGAGCCTTCGCACCCACGCATTTCCCTTCGAAGGGGAACGGGTTGTCCTCGAGCTCAAGCCTCGCTTTGAGGATGACGATCTCTCATTCAAGCGATCAGCCATCGATCGGATTCGCCAGCTTGGAGAGGTCGTGGCCGCATGTGAAAACGAGCCCGCCAACGCGAACCTTTTCTGCGACGCGTTCCCAAAGGCCGACGTTCTGTTCTTGGAGACGGTCCACTCCCCAAACCCGCCGCCGCTTTGCACGAAAGTCGCTCGCCTAGGCGATTTCCGACGGTAGTCAACGACTTGAGGTACAAAAAAAATCCCCCGCCACCAGGCGGTGACGGGGGATTCGGTTCACGAACTGCTAGCAGCCAATGCTACGGCTGGCAGGTTCCCCAGCCGATCGTGTACTCGTCATCATCGGCGCTTTGCGCATCGGAACCGGCGTTCCAGAAGATCTTCTTGCAGGTTCCGGTGGTGCAGGGGTTGGTCTGAGCATCCAGGTCGCACGGCGTCTGGCACGTCGTGGCAACCGCAGGACCGCTCTTCGCGCAATACACACCAGCCACGCAGCGCTCGGCGGCAGGTGGCGGGGTTTCGCCGGTCTGGGCCGTGCAAGTTGCGTCAAGAGCCTTCTGGCCACCGGTCGCGTCCTTGTCGCACCAGCCCGTCTCGCGAAGCGGGTTCGTCGGTCCGCAGGCCGTGCCGTCCGGGCAGCCGCTCGTCGCAGCAACCGTAGAGCAAGCCTTGCCGGTGTCGCAAAGACCCAGGGTCAGCTTGTTGGTCAGCCACTTGGATTCGTCGCTGTCGTATTCCAGCTCCATCGACGAAACATCCACGCAGCCAGTTCCTTCCGGACAGCCGGTGGCCTCGCCCGAAAGAACCTTCTTGGGATCGCAGCGCTGAATGCACGTACCCTCGGTGGCCTCCCCTGGGGCAAAGCAGAAGCCCTGGGCATTGCACTTCCTGGCACCACCGGTGAGCGGCGGATCGCACGCGGCACCGATCGCCACGGCACCAACTTCCCAGCAGAGACCAATGTGATCGTCGTCGATCGGATCGCAGATACCCTCTTTCTGATCTGCTGCAGGGAGGCTCCGGTCTGCGCCAATCTTGCACGCGCCACCGGTGACTCCATTGCTCCTATCCTGACCGCAGATGGAAACCCAGCAGTGGTTGGCGATGGAGCCGTTGGTAATCCCGGCCGGCACGCAGAAGAGGTCGGTCGCGCACTCCGACGTCTTCGCGCACTTGGCGATGCAGATCTTGGTCGAGGTCAGAGAGACGCAATCCGAGGTCGGATTCGCGCAGTCGTTGCTGGTGTTGCACTTCCCCGCCGCACTGAAGTCCAGGTCCTTCACAGTTCCACGCTGGGGCGCAGCGTCGATCGTAAAGGTCGGCTTGGCGTCAGGCGCGCCCTTGGCCGCGTCCGGCGGAAGCGAGATCCCAGCATCGGGCTTCTTGTCTTCTTCATCTCCTCCACTGCACCCTGCGATGCCCACGGCGAGCACTCCCACCGCGAGAAGCGAAACAAAGCTACGGTTCCTCATCATTCAATCCTCCTCCCAAGCGTGAACGCGCAACCGGCAGCTGCGCCTGACCGTGCTAGCTCGTATCGCGACGGGCGGTCAGGTGTCAAGCAATTCGCCACTGGGGTTAGAAGGAGCCAGCAACAAGATCGATCATCACGCGAGTGCGCGCAGGCAAACCGCCTGCCCCCGGACACGCGGTCGAGCCCAACGATGGGAACCCCAGGCGCCACGTGCCGTAGTCGTCGCGTACGACGAGCCCCCGCGCATTTCGCTGCGCCGCGTCACCTTCGGCCCTGCGCATCCCTTTCGTCCAACGCCAGGCCACGTACGCGCCTCCCAGCATGCTCCCAAGGGAAATCACCGACGTGGCCTGCACCGCGCCATCTTCGCCCTGGAGTGCAGGATAAAGAAGAACCCACGGCAATGCTGCGCCCGCCGCTGCACCGAGATCGATCAACGCCAGCCTCGACGTGCTTTCTTTTATCCTTGGGGCCAAGAACACCCCTGCCCCGAGACCTGCCGCAGCGCCAAGCACGCTGTTAAGGGAGTACGCCCGCCCCTGCGCAGGCTGTGACATTCCTCCGACGAGCAGGCCGGACAAGGCACCAGCAGTGCCGAGCGAGTTGACGAGCAGCAAGTCGGAATCCGAAGGCGTCGCCGGCTCCCCGAACTTCCACGCCGCCCATCCGCCCACTGCGCCGCCGACGACAGCCGGCAATACGTAGGCGAGCGCCGAACCGTCGTCCGAATCAGATGGATCATCCACCAAGTGCCCCACCGCAAGGCCCGACAGCCCGCCCCAGGCAATCCCCGACGCGAGAAGCCAACTAGCGCGGCGCCCAGCACTCGGCGCTGACGATGCGGCGCCGTACGGATTGACGAGCTCGAGTGACTCCTGCACCCCGTCTTCTGTTTCCAGGATTCCGACGCCATCGCCTGTATCGGTGTACGGGTCGAGCGGCATCTCCTCGGATATCGGCTCTTCATCACCAACCGCGTACGGGTTTGACGGGACACCGCCTTCCGGATGGCCTATCGTCGCACTCGCCTTACCTGCGGGAACGGTCCACGTGCTCCCCAGCTTCTCCTCGCACCACCTCAAAAGCTCGCGCGCACGCTCCGCGTACGGTCCGTCCGGGCTCACTGCCAGCGATTCTTCGAGGAGTCGACGTGCACTCACGACATCGCCCGCCGCATGAAGCCGCGCCGCCCGTTCGAGCAGGGCGCGGGAAATCTCTTCCTTCACGTCAGCCGGCACGACGGTCGACGCATCCGCCGCCTGCTCGTTGGCCAAGGCCGCCCTCGGGACCACGAAGAAAAGCCCAAAGAAGACGAGAACGCGAAGCATGACCTATGACGCCTTGGCCGCGACGCCGGGGACGCTCGCGTCAGCTTTCCATGCCCGTGAGCGGAAGTACACGAACAGCGTCTGGATAATCGAAGCTACGGGCACGGCCAAGAGCGCGCCCACGAGACCGTACGTATGCTCCCCTGCAATCAAGGAGAAGATCACCAGCACCGGGTGCATCTTGGCCGCGGTCCCAATAATATTTGGATTTAGGAAATTGGCCTCGATGAAATGAATCCCCAGGATCCATCCAAGAACGGCGATTCCGCGGATTAGATCAATGCCTTCGGGCCCCGAGACGAGGGCAATGCCGACGATTGGAATCGACGAGAGGATTGAGCCAAAAATAGGTATCAGGCTCATCACCCCGGCCACGACCGCGAGGAGAAGGCCGTACTTGACGTGGAAAATGAGAAGCCCCGCGTAGGTAAGGAGCCCATTCACCAGGCAAATCAACAACTGCCCGCGAATGACGCCGTTTAATCCCCGGTCAATCCCGACCACGATATGATCGTAATCCCCACGATGCCGAGCCGGTATTACTCCGCGAGCAAGCGAGTGGATTCGCGACATGTCGATGAGAATAAAGGCGGCTACCATGAGCACCAAGACGAACTTCATGATGAGCGTCACTACGCCAGACACGAGCGCGTGGCCGAAACGAAGGAGCTCGGAGAGCTGCCCCTCCAACCCGAGGGCTGCCTTGGTAATCCGCTCGCGCAAGACGTCCTCCAGCTGCTTCCTGTGCCCCTCTTCCGGCGGTTTCAACACAAACCGCCCCTCCCCAACGCGCTCGACCTCGATCCCTTCTGCCGGAATAGCCACCGCATAGGTCCCTCCGGGCAGGGGCAAGACCGTGAGCACTGTCCCCGAAGGGTTCGGAAGGGCTGGGGGCACGACAGGAGGTGACGTGTCGTCCGCTTGACCGTAAGGCGGTGCGAGCGACGGGAAACGCCTTTCCAGCCAACGCGCCGCCTGGGGCGTCCACTCGTCGTTTACCCGCGCCCAGAGCTTGGGTGCCTCGCGCCCCAAGCGCGCGAAGTCCCCGGACAGGCGCGGCAGGAAAGCGGCAAAGAAGAGGCCCATCCCGGCAATGAGCAGGAGGTAGCAGAAAATCACGGCCACGCCCCGTGGCACCTTGCGTCCCCTGATCTCCATGGAGGAGATGCGGTTCACCGCTGGCGCCAAGATGTACGCCAGCGTCACGGCGAAGATGAACGGCAGAAGGACGTCGCGGAACCAATAGGCCACGACGACGATGAAGAGCGCGAACCCCCATAGCTTGGCGAACCGCCGGATCCAGGGCACGCGCTCGGAGCCTCCTGGATCGGGCGCCGATGAGCTGGCGCCAGAGCTTTCTTGTACAACCTCCGGGATCACTCGGGCCCCTCACCGAGCGGCGCGAAAAAAGGCAAGAGCCGCTCATAACTGGTTACGAGGTGGTCCCCCATGACCTTGGTCTCCCCCAGGACGGGCATGAAGTTCGTATCGCCGTTCCAGCGCGGCACGATGTGGTAATGGCAATGGCTGTCGATCCCTGCGCCCGCCACGCGCCCCAAGTTCATGCCCACGTTGAAGCCATGCGGCGACATCGCCGTACGGATGGCTTTCGTCGCCCGGCGCAAGAGATCCATGGTCCCCATGTACTCCGCTTCCGAAAGCTGCTCGGGATCCGACGCGTGGCGCCGCGGAATGACCATCACATGGCCATTGTTGTACGGGTACTTGTTCATCATGACAAAGGCGTGGGGTGCCTGGCAGAGGATCAAGTGATCGCGAAAGCGTGCCCTACCCGGGGCCGGAAAAGCGCACAAGATGCACTCCTCGCCTTTCGCGGAGTCCGCAAGGATGTAGGCAAGTCGCCAGGGGGCCCAAAGGTGCTTCATGGGTATTCCTCGCCGGTGAAATTATCACAGCCCGAAAACAGCACGACCCCGGAATTCCGGGGTCGTGCGCCTAACATTTTGAGAACGAGTTCAAAACCCCCGCTGGCAGCCCCGGGAAAAGGGGCGCGCAGCAGGTTTGACTACTCGTCGCCCCAGTCCTCTTCCTCGGCGCGGGGCTTCTTCCCCTTCACCTTCTTCTTGGCTTGTCCAGCTTCCACGGCGCCGGACAACTTGGCCCGCATCACGTCGCCCAGGGTGGCGCCGCCCGTCGAGCCTGGCGCGTACCCCTGCGCGTCGGCGAGCTCCGCCTGGCGCAGCGCGCTGCGGATGGAGAGCCCAATCTTCCGCTCGATGGGATCCACCGTGATGATCTGAGCCTTGGCATCTTGCCCAGCCTTGAGGACGGTGCGCGGATCCTCGATGCGATCCTCAGAGATCTCCGAGACGTGGACGAGCCCTTCGACGCCCTTCTCGAGCTCTACAAATGCGCCGAAATCGAGGACCTTCAGCACCTTGACGTCGATGATCTTGCCCACCGGGTAATCGTAGGGAATGCGATCCCACGGGTCCGGAATGAGCTGCTTGATACCCAGGGAGATCTTCGGCTTCTCGCCGTCCTGCGTGTCGATGTTGAGGACCACCGCCTCGACCTCGTCGCCCTTTTGGTAGAGCTCCGACGGATGCTTGACCCGCTGGGTCCACGACATGTCGCTCACGTGGACAAGGCCATCGATCCCCTCTTCGATCTCCACGAAGATGCCGAAGTCGGCGATGTTGCGCACGCGACCCTTGACCACGGTTCCTGGCGGGTACTTGTCGCGAAGCTGCTCGTAGGGATTCGCCTCGAGCTGCTTCATGCCCAGGGAAATCCGGTTGTTCGCGGTGTCGATGTCGAGGACGACGGCCTCGACGGTATCACCCACGGCCACCATCTTGGACGGGTGCTTGACCCGGCGGGTCCACGACATCTCGCTGATGTGCACGAGACCCTCGATCCCTTCCTCGAGCTCGATGAAGGCACCGTAGTCTTTCAGCGACACGACCTTGCCGCGGACAACGGTTCCCGGAACATACCGTTCTGCGGCCTTGCTCCACGGGTCATCGGAGATTTGCTTGAGGCCCAGCGACACTCGCTCGGTCTCGGGGTTGAACTTGAGGACCTTCACCCGCACGTGGTCGCCGACCTGGAAGAGCTCAGAGGGGTGATTCACCCGCCCCCAGCTCATGTCAGTAATATGCAGGAGGCCGTCGATACCGCCGAGGTCGATAAAGGCACCATACTCGGTGAGGTTCTTGACGATCCCTTCGACGACCTGCCCTTCCTTGAGCCGCTCGAGGGTCTGTCCCTTGAGCTCGGCGCGCTCCTTCTCGAGGAGCACGCGCCTGGACAGGACGATGTTGCCGCGCTTCTTGTTGAACTTGATGACCTTGAACTTGTAATTCTTGCCGATGAAGGCGTCGAGATTGCGCACGGGCCGGAGGTCCACCTGCGATCCGGGAAGGAACGCCTTGACGCCGCCGCGGATGGTGACCGATAGGCCACCCTTGACGCGCTGCGAAATGATTCCTTCGATGAGCTCGTCGCGCTCGCAGGCGGCCGAGATCTCGTCCCACACCTTCAGACGATCGGCTTTTTCCTTAGAGAGGACACAAAGGCCATTTTCGTCCTCTCGGGACTCGAGGAGAACTTCCACCCGATCCCCTGGCTTGACCAGCAACTTTCCGTCAGCGCCGACGAACTCGTCGACGGAAACCTGTCCCTCAGACTTGTAGCCAATATCGACTACGATGAAGTCCTTGGTGACCTGAATCACGGTGCCGGTGACGATTTCCCCTTCCTTGATAACTTCATTCCTGATGCTCTCCTCGAAGAGAGCTGCAAAGGACTCATCGTTCCCTTGCGCTTGCTTTGCGACGTCCATGCGAAATTTTGCTCCTAGAACCCGGGCTTGGATTTGCGCGGCGTAAATGCCCTGCAACCCGGGGTAAACGGGGTCATGGAAATACCGCTTAAGCTTGGCGTTGTCAACCAGAACGCTCGCGGGAACGCACGACTTGTTCCATCTTGTGCACCACGTCGTCGGGATTCAAGCCCGCGGAGTCGATGACAACGGCATCCTCGGCCTGCTTGAGCGGAGCAGCAGCCCGGGTTTCGTCTCGCTGATCCCGCGAGATAACCTCTGCGACGGTCGCGTCGAGGTCGACCTCATACCCCTTGGCCCTGAGCTCTTCGTAACGCCTCCGCGCGCGTACCTCGGGCGGCGCGGTGAGGAAGAACTTCGCCTTGGCGTCGGGAAAAACCACCGTGCCCACGTCACGTCCTTCGGCGACCACGCCGCCACTTTCCCCGAGACGCCGCTGAAGGGCGAGAAGGGCCTCCCGGACCTCGGGGTGCGCCGACACCCGCGAGGCCCCCTGGGACATGTCGGGCGTGCGGATCGCTTCGGTGACGTCTTCGCCCCCCAAAATGACGCGGTTCGCATCCCCTTCGAAAACGAAATCGATGCGCAGGCCTTTCGCGATTGCCGCGCACGTGCGGGCGTCATCCCACGAAACGCCCTGACGCGTGGCTTCGAGGGCCACGGCACGATAGATAGCACCCGTGTCGAGAAGCCGGTACCCCAGCGCGCGTGCCAGCTTCTTGGAGACTGTGGACTTTCCGGCTCCTGCCGGTCCGTCGATGGCGACGACCAAGCGACCCATTGGCGTCCAAAATACGAGGAGGCTACGGCTGGGTCAACAGTAGCTGCGGAGCTTTCCGAGCTCCTGCTGCCCGCCGATGATAATCGGCGCACGACCGCCTGGGATGATACGATCCGCCTGGGTGAGCACGGTCTGGGTTGCAATCGATGACGCCCTAACGGGTGCAGAGCTGGTGGACGCCTTGGAGAAGAGCGGTCACCGGGTAAGCTGGGTCCCCGCGACCGACGTGGGTCCAGACGGTGGGGGGGCGAAGAATCCCGACGTCATCGTCCTCGATGGGGACGAGGCAAATGTCAGTGCCGTCTCGGAGGCGTGGCAAGGGAACTCCAGGGCACCGCGCCTGTTGGTCATGGGCGCCCAGGCGAAGGCAAGGATTGCCGCAGACCGGACAAGGGCGTTGTTTCTCTCGAAGCCAGTGTCGGCGAGAGCCCTCGAGGAGGCCATCGCGCGGGCGGGTTCCATGCGACCTTCGTCCGCCGACCTCGGCATCGAAGACGCGCGTGCAAAGCTGGGCCTCGCTGCCGCGAGCAGCCACGAGGAGGATGCAGCTCGGATCATTGCCGCAGCGCAGGGAGTGGATCTCCAGGTTGTCCGGGAAACCCTCAAGCCGCGGGTTCACGAATATGTCGTGACCACGCCCCTTGCGCGGATTCTTCTCGACCGGGGCCTGGCCTTGGGGGATGCCGCAAGGCTCCTCGCTTCCCTGGACGGCGCGCGCACGGTCAAGCACTTGGTGGATACCGGCGTGCTCGAGCCCGGGAATACAGCGCAACTTCTGTGGGCGTTCCTCTGCACCGGCGCTGCGGTGGGACAAGCGGAGCCACCTTCCGACCGCCGCCTGCCCAAAGCGCGGGCCGTGGCCACAATGAGGGATCACGTGCGGGCCCGCAGGGCGCGGCTCGTCCAGGCCACCCACTACGACGTGCTCGAGCTCTCGCCCGAGGCGTCGGTCGCAGACGTGGATCGGGCGTGCCAGGTCATGGCCGTGCGCTTTTCTCCTGAAGCTCTCTCCTCGATAGACATGGGCGACATGGGTCCCCTGGTCTCCGAGTTGTGGCAAGACGTCCTCAAGGCTCGGGCGGTTCTCACGGATCCGCGCGCCCGCACGCAATACGACGAGTCGCTCCTCCGCCTTCAACCCGATGCCGATCCCGAACGGCTCATGCGACGGCTGCGGGTGCAGGAAGCCGAAACCGCGTTCGTCCGCGGACAAAAAGCGCTTCTCGCCGGCAATCCGGCCCAAGCCGTGGCCGAGCTTTCCGCCGCGGCACGAAGAGTGCCAGAAGAGCCGGACTACGAGGCCTTCTGTGCTTGGGCGCGCTTCCAAGCGGGTTCCTCCAAGGGTGAGGAGAAGACTGCGCTGGCCCGGAGGGAACGTGGCGTCGCGGAGGCGTCCTTGCTTGGACGCCGCCCCCGGCCTCGGGCGCTCCTCGCCCTGGCCTTCCTGTGCGAGGCCGAAGGGGACCTGGACTCGGCGCGGGATCACCTGCGCGCAACGCTGGCCTGCGACCCCCGCCTGATAACCGCGCAGAAAGCCCTGGAGCGGCTTGGAGGGAAAGCTTGAGCGCCGCAGCCCGCGCCGTGACATTCCTCATGGGGGCGAGCCTGTGGGCCTCCGTCATTGCCATCCCCGGGGTGCTCGGCGCGCCCGGAAGCGCGCGGGGCGTGGTTCTCCTTGGCACCCTGCCCCTTCTCCTTCTCACGGCCGGCGCCATTCGGTGCTCGCAGCCCGTCCTTCTCCTCGCGTTCCCCGTGTCCCTCGTGACGCCTCTTGCCATGGCGCCCAAGCTCGTCGAACGCCACCTGGCGAGGGGACTAGTCTTCGTGTTGGTGGCCTCGCTGCTCGTCGCCTACCTTCTTGGCGTTTCCTCGCTTCTCACGTGGAACCGGATCGTCCCACGGGAACGGCTGCGTCGCCTGGGCGACGCGAGCGGAGGCCTCCCGTCACGCTGGCGCCGGCGCGTGCGCCTGTACGCAGGCCTTGCGGTCCTTGCCTCGGTCTTCCCCGTGGTGCTGCTCTACGGGGCCAACTTCTCGTCGGAGAACATCCAATCGCTCGCCGACCTCTATCCCGATCGCGGCGAGGTCATGCGGGTCGTCTTGAACCTGTGCGCCCTCGCCTTGTGGGTAGGGCTGTTCTCGGCGTATTTCTTGGCCCCGCTCGCGCAGCACCGCTCGGGAGATCGGGAGCTCCTGCGGGAGCTCTCGGCGCTAAGGCGCAGCGCCACCGAATCCCCCGGCCCCAGGTTCTACCTGGCCGTGGCATATGCCCTCCTCGGCATGGGCCTGCTCATGCTTTTGCGGTATCGTTGAGCCGCATGCGCCGCCACTTCTTTGAAGTCTTGGCCCTGCTCCTTTTCGGCGGAAGCATGCTGTTCTTCTATGAGTGCGCGAGCTACTTGGCCAAGCGGGATTACGTCGCGTCGATCATCCTCCTCACGATCGGCTGCTCTGTGATCGCCGTCGGAAAGGAGCTCGCCAGGCTGGCGCTGGTGCAAAAGGAATGACCGTCCGAATTGCGTTCGCAACTGCCATCCTCTTGGGCCTAGGCTGCGCGAGGGCGCACGAGGGGGCTGCGAAGCGACGAGGTAACGAGGAACGGTTTGAGGGCTCCCTAAGTCCCGCTCCCCACCCGAGTTCAGAGGTGGTCGCTCTCGTTAACGGCGACCGCATTTACTTGGAAGACGTCGAACGGCAGGCTCGGGAGCGCAAGGTCACGCCCAGCCGAGCCCTCCGCGAGCTCATCGACGCCATGCTCCTTTCCCAAGAGGCGGCAAGACGAGGCCTAGCCAACACGGAGGAAGCTGCCTCCGCACGAAAACGCGAGCGCGTCCGTCGACTTATCGAGGACGAGTTCGAGTCCCGCTTCAACGGTCCCGAAGATGTTCCTCAGGGCGAAATCGATAAGCTCTGGACGAGGCTAGACATCCAGAACTTCTTCAACCACGAGCTCTACCACGAGGTGGCGTACGCACGGGTTCCCTTGAACCGCAACGCCACTCCTGAAAAAGAGGCCGAAGCCAGGAAGATCGCCGACGAAATCCACAAGCGCGCGATCGAGCAGGCACCCAAGACATGGCAGGAGTTCCATGACTTGGCGGGAAAGGTTGGGAACTCCAGCGGAACCCAAGTAGACCGCTTCACCTACTCCACGACGCGCCACCACAGCGGGACGTTCGAATCGTTTGCAGCGGCGGTATTCTCGATAAGCAAGACAGGAGACGTCGCCAAGCCCGTGCGCACGCCCTGGGGATGGGATGTGATTTACCTGTACCAGATCATCCCAAAGCGCCAGACGGCCAAGTCGGAAGCCGAGCCCGAGATCCGCCAAAAGATCTTTGACTCGTCGCGGCGCGCCGCGTTCCAGGCATGGGTCGACGGGCTCGTCGGCAAGGCGGCCATCGTGCGAAGCGACGAGCGCCTCACGAAGATCGAAGTCCAATCCCCCGTCGGATTGCCGTGAGCACCGTATTTACGCCCATTCTCCAGCGCATCCTCGATCGGATCCCTGGCACGGTCGGGGTGATTTTCGCCGACTGGGAGGGCGAGGCGGTCGATCAGGTCTCTTCCTGTGAACGCCACGATGCGCTGGTCCTCGCGGCCCACTACGGCGTCATCCTGAAGAACGTTCAAGGTGCGCTCAAGCTCTTCCATTTCGGCGACGTGCTGGAGCTCACGGTGAGCCACGATCGCATGGACATCATCATTCGGCCAGTCTGCGACGGGTACTACCTTGTGCTGGCCTGCGAGCCGGGAGTCCATCTCGCGAGCGCCCTTAGGGAAACCCAAGCGGCCGCCCATGCGCTCAAAGCAGAAATGTATTAGCCTGAATCCAGTGCCCCACCTCCGCGAGATCGTCGCCACGCTGGTCCTGCTTGCGCCCGTAACGTGCCTTTCGCAAGAGGCCCACGCGAGACAAGGCGACTACTCGCTGGAGCATTCCGATTGGAACGGTCTCTCCGACTTCGCCGCCCTGGCGGCTGGACTCGGCCACGTGATCGAGGCTCGGTCCACCCTCGACTGGAACGAGCTCTCTTTGCACGATGCGCTGCTCATCGTGTACCCCAGGGCGCCCATCGAGCCACTTGCCGTGGCCGCCTTCTTGAGGCGAGGCGGAACCCTGCTCATCGCCGACGATTTTGGCCACACCCAAGGGATCCTCGCCAGGTTGGGCTTGCTCAGGCAGCCACCCCAAGGAAGGCGTGACGCTCGCTGGCACGAGGGGAACCCTGCCCTTCCAGTGGCCAGGGTCCTCGCGCCCGGACATCCCCTCGCCCAAGGCGTGAAGGAGCTCTACACGAACCATCCGGCGACGTTTCGCATCACGCGAGATGCGACTCCGGTCCTTGGCTTGTCAGGCGACCAGATCATCGTGGCCGCGGGCGCCATGGGCGAAGGTCGAGTGGTCGCGCTTTCGGACCCCAGCGTCCTGATAAACGGCATGCTGGCATTTCCCGAGAACCTCGTCTTCGCAGGGAACCTCCTCCGCTTCCTCATCCCCGAGGGAGAAGCGCCCGTGGAGGAAGAAGACGCACCAGGACGAGCGACCTCCCGGGGGCGGCGCGTCTTCCTCGTCACCGGCGAGTTCACGCTCTCCGGTGCGCCACCGGCCACCCTGGACGATCCCCGACGCCCACGCGACCTCAACGAGCTCTTGGCGGCCTTTGGCAAGTACCTCGACGAGCTGAACGATTACACCACGTCGAGCGGCGTGCTCTGGGCTCTCTCGGTGGCATTCGCGTTGGTCACGTGCTGGCTCTGCGCGCGGCGTGTTCTTCCGGCGTGGAGAAGACCGGTGCTCGATGGTTCCTGGACTAGGGCTCGCCCCGACCGCGCCCTCACGGCAATCGAAGCCGCGGCCCTTGGCGACCGAATGCATTGGTTTCGGCCGTGGCGTGGCCTTGCGCTCGCGGCGGCCATTCTCCGCGACCGAGTGGACACGCGTCTCGCCGAGGTTCTCGGGCAGAAGGACCCGCTTGCGACTCCTTCCCGTGATCTCCTGCCACGAATCAGGAAGGCAGTCGGCGACGACGCAGCGAGAGAGCTTGCACCGCTTTTGCCTTGCCTTGCACGAATGCCGGGGGAGTCGCAGCTTCGCGCCCAGCCCTCGCCCGCCATGACCGGCTCCGGCGTCTCGCCTCGCGAGCTGAAACGCCTGTACAAGGCATGGCAGGCGCTCGAGCCGGGCGCAGTGAGGGATGCCTAGTTCATGGCCACGGAAGGAATCGAGCGGAACCTCGCCGCGCACGTCAACCGAATCGCGAGCGCGATCGTGGCCGAGGTCGGTCGCGCCTACTTCGGCCAGGCAGAGACGACCGAGATCCTCCTCACCGCCCTCTTGGCTCGGGGGCACGTCTTGCTCGAAGGAGTCCCGGGAATAGCCAAGACCACCCTCGTCAAGGCGTTTTCCCGCACCCTGGGCGCGACCTTCAAGCGAATCCAGTTCACTCCGGATCTCCTCCCCTCGGACATCACGGGCACCTACATCCTCGACATGCGAACGAGCTCCTTTGTCTTGCGCGAGGGGCCCATTTTCGCCCACGTCATCCTCGGCGACGAAATCAACCGCGCTCCTGCCAAGACCCAATCAGCGCTCTTGGAAGCCATGCAGGAACGCCAGGTGACCATCGACGGTGAGACGCTTCCCCTGCCCTCGCCCATGATCGTCTTGGCCACCCAGAACCCGATCGAGCAGGAAGGGACTTACCCCCTGCCCGAAGCCCAGGTCGACCGATTCTTGATCAAGCTCACCATGCGCTACCCCTCTCCCAGCGATGAGAAGCGCATGCTGGCTACATGCACTCGTGAAGTCGAAGAGGTACGCCCCGTCATCGGCCCTGCGGACCTGGCGGAGGTGCAGAAAATCGCCGACCACGTCCATGTGGAAGAAGATCTCCTCGATTACGTCCTCGGGCTCGTTCAGCACTCCCGCCGCCACCGTCGCGTGTACCTGGGCGCGTCCCCGCGCGCAGCCCTGGGGCTCGTGCAGGCCGCCAAGGCCCATGCGCTCCTCAAGGGGCGCGATTTCGTGCTTCCCGACGACATCAAGTACTTGGCACCCCACGTCCTCTCGCACCGGATCCTGCTCTTGCCCGAAGCTGATCTGGAGGGGCTCCTGCCCGAGGCCGTGGTCGCCGAGGCGCTCGAGTCCATTCCATACCGCAAGCGGCGATGACCCCAGGGCTGTCCACCCGCGGCCGGTACGTGACGGTCGTCTCCCTTGTCCTTGTCGTCGCTGGTACCCTTGCGACCACGTGGACCTTGGTGGCCCTTGGCATGGTCGCCTTGTCGGCGCTGCTGGTCGCGGTCCTGTGGTTCTACCCGACGGCCATCTATTATCGGAGGCGGAAGGTCGAGCTGTCGTGGTGGCTCGAGACGAGCGATCAGCCGGGTGGGATGTTCACCCCACAACACCCGCTGTCCCTGCGCATCGCGGTCAGAAACCACTCCCCGCGGGACTTGCGGGTTCGCGAGATCTCACCGATCTTGCCCACCGCGTGGGAGGGGATTCCGCTCCGCGACGTGCTCGTGCCCCGAGGGCACGAAGTGGAGGCCGTGGTCACGCTGAGGGCGCTCGCACCTGGTAACTACGTGCTGCACGGTGCGATGCTGCGAACGATCGACCTCTGCGGCCTGCTCGAGCTCACCTCGTATTTCCCCAATCCCCTTTCGCTCAAGGTTTTCCCTAAAATGGCGCTGCCCCAGGCGAGCAAGGGGCTCATGAAGGAAACCAAGGCGTCGCGCGAAGAGCGCATCGGCGTGCACCACGTGCGTCACCGAGGCCGCTCTGGCGACGTGCGTGAGCTCAGGGAGCACGTGGCAGGGGACCCGTTCAAGCTCGTCGCGTGGAAAGCCACGGCACGCCGGGGCAAGCTCATGGTCCGGGAGCTCGAGAGCGAGATCGTGCTCACCCACCAAATCGTGCTCGATATCGGCGGATCCATGCGAGCAGGAGCACCTGGGACGACACGTCTCGACCACGCCGTCGAGTTGTCCGCAGCGCTCGCGCGAGCAGCGCTGGACGGAGGCGATCGGGTGGGGCTCGTCACCTTTGACACGACTGTCCACGGCGCGCTTTTGCCGGATGAGGGGCGTCCCCATTTCCTTCGGCTCATGGACCGCCTTATCGAGGTGAGGCATGTCGCTTCCGCGGAATCCACGGACTTGACCGACGGGGAGCTGGTCGCCGCGGTAGCCAGGTATCTCTTTCACCAGGAGTCCGTCGACGTGCGGGTCCGAAGCACCCCCCCCAAAGGAGATCCCGCCTGGGAGAAGCTCGCAACCGGACCGACGGGTGAGCTTTACGATCTCGCTGCCATGATGCGCGTCGTGGACACGCTCCTTTCGTCCCGCGTAAGGCCTAGCGGGCATGACACGGCGATGGCAAGGCTTCGGCGACTTTGCGTGGTGCGCGGGATCGAGCTCCCCTACCGAATGGCACCCACGCCGAGCGCGCGCAGCTCGGGGCTCGCGGCTGCCCTCACGCAAGCGACCCGGGGACAGCGATCTCAGGTAGTCGTCGTGAGCGATCTGGAAGGAATCCTCGAGGAGCCCGCCGAGGTCCTGCGCGCCTTGTCAATGGCCCACAAGTGGAGCAAGGTCGCATGCCTTATCCCGCCTCCCCCACGGATGGTCGAGGGAGCTCACGCCGAGCTCTCGGAGACGGTTTACGAAGTACTGTCGGGCGGCGAGACCCGGCGCGTCGATGCGCTCCGCCGTGCGTTCCTGGCGGTGGGCTCCCCCGTGGTTGCGTGGAGCGCCGGTGACAAGCCGGAAGAGGTGCTGAGGCGCATCCGCCGGCCCCGTGGGATTCGCGCCGACGCGCCGCGGGCGGCGCATCGGGCCGAAGCCGCGGCCAACGCGGCCAAAGGGGCGCTTGACGCGTCGAGAAGTCCGCGATATTGACTGCGGCCAATTGACTCAAGTCGAATTGGCCGCGTAAAGTGAAAGACTGGAGAGCTGGCGCTGTGGAGCCATATCTCGCAGGTGGTCAAGCTTGTCCGATTGACCGAGAGAACGAATAATTCGCCAACGAAGGCAAGGAGAAGTCCAAAATGGCGACGAAGATCACCGACGAATGCATCAACTGCGGCGCGTGCGAGCCAGAGTGCCCGAACGAAGCCATCAGCGAGGGTGAAGACGTCTACGTCATCGACCCCAACCTCTGCACTGAGTGCGTCGGCTTCCACGATTACGAGGCGTGCCAGGCCGTGTGCCCCGTCGAGTGCTGCGTGCCGGACCCGAACAACCCCGAGAAGGAAGAGACGCTTTTGGATCGCGCTCGACGCATCCACCCCGACAAGACGTTCCCTCCCTTGTCCGATTTCCCGGCCAACCTTTCCCGCTTCCGCAAGGGCGCGTAGGTCACCTCCGCACGACGTACCCACGGTTCCCCCGAGTATCTCGTGGCTGGAAACGCCCTCATTTTGGCTTCCGCCTCCCCAAGGCGCCAGGAGCTGCTCGCGCGTGCGGGCCTCGTCTTCGAGGTCCTGCCCGCCCATGTGGACGAGTCCCCGTTTCCGGATGAGGAACCCTTGATCCACGCGAGCCGGGTGGCGGCGAGCAAGGCGCAAGCGATCGCTCGAGCTCGCCTGGACGCTTGGGTCTTGGGCGCCGATACCGTGGTGGTGGTGGACCGACAGATCCTCGGCAAGCCGCAGGATGCAGCTTGCGCCCGGGCCATGCTCGAACGCCTATCGGGTCGGACCCACTCGGTGATCACGGGGTTGTGCCTCGTCGCTCCAGAGGGGTCGGACGTGGGCCCGTGCATGGAAGCAGTCATCACCGAGGTGGACTTCCGGACTATTCGACAAGGCGAAATCACCGCCTACATCTCCACCGGGGAGTGGAATGGAAAGGCGGGCGGGTACGCAGCCCAAGGGATCGCCGCCGCGTTCATCACGTCCATTCGCGGCTCCTACACGAACGTCGTTGGGTTACCCCTCGCGGAAGTCCTTGTCCTCCTTGATCGCGTCGGCGCACCGGGGGCGGACTTCTCCAAGGGGCTCCCGTCGTGACCGACCGCATTGCGTCCAATGTCCGCGCGGTGAGGGAGCGAATGGGCAAGGCTGCCGAGCGGGCGGGTCGCGATCCGTCGTCAGTGACTCTTGTGGCCGTCTCAAAGAAAATACCACCAGCGGCCATCCGCCAGGCCGTGGAATCGGGGGTGAGGGAGCTCGGCGAGAACTACGTGCAGGAGCTCTGTGAGAAACAGGCGGCGCTCGCCTTTCTGGCCGACCTGGGCGTCTCCTGGCACTACATCGGCCGCCTGCAGAAGAACAAGGCCAAGGACGTTGTGGGGCGCGTGGCGCTCCTCCACGGCGTCGATAGCTCGGAGCTCGCCCGGATTGTGGACAAGCACGCGCAGGCCCACGGCATCCTTCAAGACGTTCTCGTCCAGGTCAACGTGGCGGGCGAAGCCACGAAAGCGGGAATTCCACCCGCGGATCTTCCGGGGCTTCTAGAAACGGTCGCCCCTCTTTCGGGAATCCGTTGCCTCGGCCTCACGACGATCCCCCCACCTGCGACGTTCCCTGAAGAAAACCGGCGGCATTTTCGCGTGCTCGCCAAGCTCGCGGCACAACATCACCTTCCGCACCTCTCCATGGGAATGAGCGACGACTTCGAAGTGGCGATCGAAGAGGGAGCCACGCTGGTGCGGATCGGCACGGCCATCTTTGGGCCTCGCCGCTCTTAGCCCGACGACTTCTGCGCCTGCATCAGCTTCTTGAGCGACTCAATGGCCTCGGGGGCGGTGAGGAGCAGGACCCCCAAGTACGCCACCTGGGTGGCGAGAAGGTGCGCGAGCAGGAAGAAGAAGTTCAGCGTGCTCGCTCCCTCGCGCGTGGCGAGCCAGAGTGCATTCAAGAGCGCCGAGGTGGGAATCCACGCCGCAAGAACGGCGGTGATCACGGACGCGAACCGGCCCATGGGCGCAAGCTGGGGGTACCTCTTCTCGGGCATCGCGAGGGTGAAGCTCGCGATCGCGATCAGGGCGACGCTCACGGCGAGCAGGTTGTGGACGACCATGAAGAAGTTTCCCTCGAAATCGAGGAGCTCGCGAACGCTCGAAAGGCCGCCGGTCGTGGCCAAGAATGCGCCTATTCCGATGAACCAGCGCCAGATCGCGTCTTCTGGGTCCTGTAGGCGACAGATCAGCCCAAAGACCAGCACGGGGTACCCCCATGCGAGGAGCCCCATGGAATCGGGGATGTAGCCCCGCATCCCCATCATGGCGAGGGCACTGGCACCGGGCACGGCCACGTAGAACACGCCCGACGAGAGGAACGCAATCACGAAGGGCGCCCACCTCAACACGACGGGTGGGATCGAATCGCGTGCCGCCTGTGGCAGGTAGCGCGGCCCAGCGTAGCAGAGGCAGGCAAACAACGGCCAGGCCAGGCCGAACAGCCATCCTGCGTATCGATTCGAGAATGGGAAGACGACTTCCCCGCCCGTGACGGCGAGCGGGATGACCCGAGTCACAAGGAGCGCCGCCGCCGAGACGAGGAGGATCTTCTGCTCGAATCCCTGATCGGTCAGAAGCGATAGGGGGATGCCAAGCAGCGTCCCTGGCGGGGACTGGGGCATTTTCTCCGCCAATCGCTCGAGAAAACTGGAACCCGTCTCCTTGACGAGGACCGGCTCGGGCGGTGTGCTGGTCGTGCCAACCTGCGCGGGGGGAGACGGAGCTGGCGGGAGTGGCGGCGCAGGCGCTGGCCCGACAGGCAGCACTTCGTCATTCGCGCCAGGCTGCGCGGGCTTCCGCGTCGGAACAGGAGGGGGGCCCATGGCGTAACCAAAAAGCGTCTGCTTGGGCGCACCTCCTTGGGGGGCTGTTGCCGAAGGTGGCGCCGGGGCTTGAGGCAGCGGCCTACCGCAGAAACCGCAGTGGGACGCCATCACGAGCACCTGCTGTCCGCAAAATGCGCAAGGTCGGGTGGGTACCGCCATGCCGGATAAGCCTCGCTAAGCGAAGTCGGCTCAAAGCATGCATCTCCTCCGCGAATGCGTCAACGTCGACGCGTCCAAGTGACGTCCAAGTGCACTTGATGTTGCCAACCATGTCGAGAAGCTGCTAATTCTCCGCGCGGGACGCCGTGGATCGCCGAATTTACGAACACCCCCATCGCCGCTTTGCGCGTGGTGAGCCCGTGACGATTGAGTTCGAAGGGCGAACACTGCGGGCGTTCACCGCCGAGCCCCTCGCGGTGGCGCTCTTCGCGAGCGGAGTTCGGGTGCTTTCCCGGTCGATCAAGTATCATCGCCCGCGGGCCTTTTTTTGCCTCGAGGGGCATTGTGGCGCGTGCCTCATGCGGGTGGACGGTATCCCGAATGTCCGCGCCTGCATGACCAGGTGCCGCGAAGGCTTGGTTGTCGAGGGACAAAACGCATTCCCGGCCAGCGACTTGGACGTGCTGTCCGCGATGGACTGGCTCTTCCCACAGGGGATGAACCACCACACGCTGATGACCGGATCCAAGATTCTCAACCGTGTCATGCAGAAGTTCGTGCGGCAGCTTTCCGGATTGGGGAAGGCGCCCGAAAGGCGCGGTACAGCGCTTCATGAAGTCCGAAGCCAGCACGTCGACGTGGCGGTGATTGGAGCCGGCCCGGCAGGGCTTTCCGCAGCGCGGGCAGCTGCCGAGCAAGGCGCGAGCGTGCTTTGCGTGGATGAGCAGGCCCTTTCGGGTGGCTCCCTGCTCTGCGATCCAAGGTTCGGACGTGAAGAAGCTGAGCGCCTGGCCGAAGCGGCGAGGAATGCGGGTGCGCGATTCCTCACCCGATCTCCGGTCATCGCGTGGTTCCCGGAAGAAGACAACGGGCTCCTCGCCGTGGCGACGCCCGAGGGACTTGTTCGCGTTACCGCCAGGCGGTACGTCTATGCGACGGGTGCCTACGACACCAACGCCCTGTTCGAGGACAACGACCGCCCCGGGATCTTCTCGGCCCGTGGCGTCGGACGCTTGGCGGTACTGCACGGCGTTCGTCCAGGACACCGCGTGGTCGTCGTGGGTGCTGGCTCGAACGACGCGGTGAACGCGTACGCCGCGGCGCTCGCTGCGGAGCTTGGCGCTCTAGGAATCGAGACCGTGTTCGTGGATGGAAACCACGAGAAAGCCCTTCGCGCGCGCGGGCACGCCTGGGTTGAAGGGCTCGACGTGGAGGGCAAGGACGGGCGTCGCCACCGCGAGCCATGCGACGCGGTCGCAGTGGCCGCGCCCCCCCAACCAGCCTCGGAAGCACCGCGCCAGCACGGCGCCGAGGTCGTGCTCTCAGCCGAGGCAGGTGGGTTTGTCGTGATCGCCGACGAGAGCGGCCGCACCAGCGTCCAGGGAGTGCTCGCTTGTGGGGACGTCACGGGCTACATGGGCCCGGAGCGAGCGGCGCACGCCGGGACCCGCGCAGGGCTCGCCGCCGCCAAGGAGGCCCTTTCCGCATGAAGGGGAAGATCATCGCCTGCCGCTGCGAGGATGTGACGGTAGCTGACATCGATCATGCGGTCGAAATGGGATACACCGATATCGAGGAGGTCAAGCGCTTCACCGGTTTCGGCACCGGCCCGTGCCAAGGAAAAGAGTGCCTGCGCGTCGTCGCCCTGGCCCTGGCCGAGCGGACCGGTGCGAGGCCGCAAGACATCCCACCATTCACGAGCCGTCCCCCTCTCACACCCACGCCGATGAAGTTCTTGGCGGGCGACCCCTCGGCGGAGGACTAAGAGTGTCTTTCGTGCACCCGACCAAGGCCCCCCTGCCCCACCGCACGGACACCGTGATCATCGGCGGTGGCGTGATCGGGCTCTCCATTGCCTACCAGCTTGCCAAGCGTGGACTTTCGGATCTGGTTGTCCTCGAAAAGGGATACCTGGCGTCGGGAGCTTCCGGGCGAAACGGAGGCGGCATCCGCCAGCAGTGGTCCACCGAGGTGAACATCCGCCTGATGCTCGAATCCGTGGCGCTCTGCAAGGAATTCGCCAAGGAGCTCCGAGTGAACATCTGGTTTCGCCAAGGCGGATACCTGTTCCTGTCGAGGAGCGAGGCGGAGACCGAGAGGCTCGAAAAAAACGTCAGGCTTCAGAATCGCTGCGGCGTGCCCACGCGTCTCATTTCTCCCCAAGAGGCGCGCGAGATCGTCCCCGAGCTCGAGACGAGCGGCTTTCATGCCGCTTGCTACAACCCCACCGACGGGGTCCTGTTCCCGTGGCCCTTCCTTTGGGGTTATGCCCAAGGCGCCACGGCAAGGGGCGCCAAGCTGTTCACGTTCACGCCCGTGGCCGCCATCGATGTGGAAGAAGGGGGCTACCTCGTGCACACGAGCCGCGGATCGATCCACGCGCGGCGAGTCGTGAACGCCGCAGGAGCATGGTCTCCCCAAGTCGCGGCCATGGTCGGGGTCGCCCTGCCCGATTACCCGGTGCGCCACGAGATCTGCTCGAGTGAGCCCCTGAAGCCATTCCTCAAGCCCATGGTGAGCGTGCTTTCCACCGGGCTCTACTTCAGCCAGTCCATGCGCGGCGAAATCATCGGGGGCGTTACCCTGCACGGGGACCGGCCTACCTTGAACATGGGCTCACGGCTGAAGTTCTTGGCTACGTATTCCCGACAGATATGCAAGATCATGCCCTGCCTCTCCGAGCTAAAGATCTTGCGCCAGTGGGCCGGTCCGTACGACATCACCGAGGACGGCAACCCGATCCTGGGAGAGCCTCCAGGGCGGCCGGGGTTTTACCTGTGCTGCGGGTTCATGGGGCATGGGTTTATGATGGCGCCAGTGATCGGCAAGTACTACGCCGAGTGGCTCACCGGTGGTCCGAGACACGAGATCTTCGACCGGTGCCTGCTCCAGCGGTTCGATCAGGGCGGCATCGAAAAAGAGGATTTCATCATCGGATAGGTGACATGGTGAAGCTCGACAAGCGAATCGGTTTCGTCGGCGCCGGAAACATGGCCGAGGCCTTGATCCGGGGCCTTCTGCGTGGCGGTCACTGCGAGCCAGGGCAGGTCGGAGGCTCGGGACCCAACCCCGAGCGAATCGAAGAGCTCGCCAAGCGCCACGGCATCTTCACGACCACCGACAACAAGGTCCTCGTGGACCGATCGGACATCGTGGTCCTCGCGGTGAAGCCGCAGATCATGCGCCGCGTGCTCGACGAGATCGCCGACAGGATTCATCCTGGCGCCCTGGTCATCTCCATCGCGGCAGGCGTCCCCATCGCGGCCATCGAAAGCCGGCTCCGAGAAGGGACGCGTATTGTGCGCACCATGCCCAACACGCCCGCGTTGGTCGACGCTGGAGCTACGGCCATCGCTGCTGGGGGGCACGCGACCCCGGCAGACCTCGCCGACGCCAAGCGGATTTTCGACGCGGTCGGGATCACGGTGACCCTCGACGAATCGCAGCTCGACGCCGTGACCGGCCTTTCGGGATCCGGCCCTGCCTATATCTTCTTGATCCTCGAAGCGCTCTCCGACGCCGGGGTGAAGGTCGGGCTCTCTCGGCATACCGCCCAGCTGCTCGCCGCACAGACCGTCATGGGCTCTTCCAAGCTTCTTCTCGAGACCAACGAGCACCCCGGGCGGCTCAAGGACATGGTGACTTCGCCGGGTGGCACGGCCATCACGGGGCTTCACACCCTGGAACATGGTGGCGTGCGCACCACGCTCATTGACGCCGTGGAGGCGGCCACCATCCGGTCGCGCGAGCTCGGCCTGGCCATGCTCGAGGGGACGCGCGCCGGTTAGTTGGGCTGGTGGATGGCCGAGCGCGTGCCCCAGGTCACTGTCGACGTTCTCGTCACCCCGAGGGCGTCGCGTGAAAAGGTGGGCCCCATGGTGGGCGACCGCCTGAAGGTTGCCGTCACCTCGCCACCCGTCGAGGGGGAAGCCAACGGAGCGGTGATCGAGCTTCTCGCACGTACCTTCGGCATCCCCAAGGCAAGCGTCACCATTGTCCGCGGCGAGGGCTCTCGCCGGAAAACGATACGCATCTCGGGCGTCACATCAGCGACGCTCGACGCGATCCTGAAGCGATAATCACTTGGCGGTTGCCACGCTGCTGTCCGTCTCGTCGTCGAGCTCGGGCAGGTCGGAAACCTCTGGCTCTGCAAGATCCACGGGCGGAACAACCTCGTCCGGGAAAATCGCTGGCGGCTTGATACCCTTGGCCTGGGTGGAGAACTGGCTCCAGATGAGCGAGCCCACGGTCCAGGCACCCGACGTGGCAAACAGGTACTCGGGTAGGAGCATGGCGAAGCCGAGGACGTATCCGGCGAGCACGTTCGCAAGCACGAACACCGTCACGGGTCGGGACCGGGAAGGCCCCAGCTTGGGGATCTTCACCGTAGACACCATCAAGTAGGCGCCGACCAGCACGAGCACCGGCCATGCGTGCCAAATCCCCACCCCGAGATGGAATGACGAGCCCAAGAGATATGGCTCGTCAAAGGTCGCCTGAGCTGCAGCCTGGATCTCCGGGCGTCCATATTTCAGCGCCGCGAGGAAAAGCGCCACCAACGTGCCCCCGGCCAGAGTGGTGGGCACGCCAATAAAGATCTTCTTGTACTTCGGATTGTCTCCCACGATGTTGTAGCGGGCGAGCCTGAAGGTCACCGCCACGACCCAAAGACAGCACGCCACCGCAAGGAAGGTCCTCCAGTCGTCTTCCGCAAAGTGAAGCCCAGGGGCGCGGGACAAGAAGCTGTACCAGAGCACCGCCGGGGCGACGCCAAAATTCAAGGCGTCGGCAAAGGAATCCATCTGAACCCCGAACTGGCTCGTCCCCTTGAGGACCCGCGCCACGAGCCCATCCAGCTTGTCGGCGAGCACCGAGAAAATGATGAACCAGGCGGCGGTGCAGTACCTCCCCTCGATGGACGAGAGGATTGAGAGCATGCCGAAGCAAAGACTCCCGAAGGTGACCAAGTTCGGCGCCAGATAGCGTAGAAATCGCTTAGTTTCCATTGCCTTACTTACCGGTCACCCGGTCCTTCCCCATCAGCTTGGAATACACCAGTTGACCCAAGCTGTCGATCATGAGCTTCTCCACGATCTCCTCGATCGCTTGCCGCTCGTCATCGCTCGCATAAATGAAGCGAATCCCCATTCCGGGCTCCTGGTCGGGGTCGACGCCGGGCGGTGGAGGCTCCCCTTCGCGGACGACCCAGCGAACCTCGCCCCGCAGAGCCAATGGCTCCTCGAGCTTGGGAACCAGAAGCTTGAAGACGAACTCGGTCCCCACGTCGAGTGGCTTCTTGGTCTTGATGAAGGTCCCCCCCTTGCAGATGTTCTTCGTGTAGTCCGCAAAGAAGGTGTTGAGCTTCTTGTACTCGACCTTCAGCTCAATGGGAGCGCGGAGATGTTCCCGCCGATCCCGTGGGTCCCCGCCTTCGCTCATGGAACGCCATCCTACGACGGGCCCCGAGATGGGTCAAACGGGCCTTGCTTGGAGAGTCGTGGCAAGATTCGGGAAATGCTCCCCTTCCCCGGAAAAGCCACCGGGCATCTCGCCGAGCTCTTGGCTTCGCGGCGCGGCATTGCCTGGGCGGTCATCCTCCTGGGGACGGCGATTCTCCTCTCCTTGTTCCCGCTGTTCGGCACGCTCGGGTACGAGTTTTCCCTAGTTGTGGCGCTGCTTTCGAGCTTTGCGGCCGCAGACCTGTCCGCCAAGCTCGCCCTCGTGGCGCGGGCGCGGCAATTCGAGGCCTCGGTCATGGGCCTTTGGCTTCGCGGGGCGACACATGCCCTCCTCTTGCTGGTTTTGCCCCTCGTGGTCGCGTGCCTCAATGCCCTGAGGGTGCGTCAATGCGATTGGGTCCAGGGATTTCTTTTTTACGGCGCGCTCCCCGGCATTTCTTCCCTCCTCGGTGTCACCGTGGGGGTTATCTCGGGCGTTTTCCTTGGAGGGACCGGCCGCTTGGCGGTGCTCGCGTCCTGGATGTTCGTCCTGGGATCGCTTGTTCTCGCGATCCTCCGCTTCACCACCGCACCGCCCATTTTTTCCTACGACCCGTTCGGCGGGTACTTCCCCGGGGCGCTCTACGACGAGAACATCTCACTCGGGTCGGCCTTTGCGTGGTCGAGGGCTTACCAGGCCATGCTGGCGGCGACCGCCCTTGCGCTCGCCGCGGCGTGGATGGATCCGGCCCACATTCGCGTGGGACTCCTCCCTAGGAGAATCCGTCCGCTTCTCCTGGCCATCGGCTTCGGAATCACGGCGATCACCTTGCATGGTCGATCGGCGCAACTCGGCTTTGCAATCACGGCCACTGACATCGCCCAAGCCCTGGGAGGCAAGCGAGAGACCGCGCACTTTGTCATCTACTATCCCAAGGGGGCCTCGTTCTCGTCCCAAATCGAAGCCATCGCCAACGAGCACGAGTTCCGCTTCGCGCAAGTGCAGCGAGCCCTCGGGACCACGCCGAAAGGGAAGATCACGTCGTTCTACTTCGCGTCGGCGGAGGAGAAGCAGCGATGGATGGGGGCTGGCGGCACGTACATCGCCAAGCCCTGGAGGCGCGAGATCTACCTACAGCACGAGGAGTTCCCCCACCCCACGCTACGGCACGAGATCGCGCACGTGTTCGCCGGTGAGTTCGGTGACCCCCTGTTTCGGGTGAGCGTCAAGTGGCTCGCCTGGCCCCCCGCCCGATTCAACGTCGGCCTCATCGAAGGGGCGGCGGTCGCGGCAGATTGGCCAGCGCACGGCGGCCGCCTGACGCCACACCAGTCTGCGCGAGCGCTCCTTGACCTGGGACGCTTGCCGCCCCTCGCGAAGCTACTCGCACCCAACTTCTACGCCTACTCGTCCGCGCAGGGGTACACGACCGCAGGATCGTTCTGCTACTTCCTTCTCACGCGGCTGGGCATCGAGAAGTTCCAGGCCGTGTATCGGGCAGGCGGCACGCCCGCGGTCTTCGAAGAGGTGTACGAGCAACCGCTCGCCAAGCTCGAGGAGGCTTGGCATGCCGAGATCCGCGCGGCCCCCCTCGAGGACCGGGACAGAGAAGTAGCCCGCGAGCGCTTTCGCAGGCCAAGCATTTTTCACCGGCCATGTCCCCACGCCATCGCGCGCCGACTTGCGCAGGCATCGAGGCTCATGGCGCTAGGCGCCCCCGAGAAGGCACTGGCGATCTTGCACAAGGTCTGCAAAGACGACCCGTCGGAGCCGACGCACAAGCTCGCTCTCGGACACGCGCTGGAGCGCGCCCAGCGGGCCCGTGAGGCCATTGCCCTCTACCAGGAGGTGTCCAGCGCTGAAACCACGGTGCCGGCGCCCCTACGCGCACGCGCCTTCTTGCTCCTGGCGGACGTTCACGCGCACCTCGGAGAGACAGGTCCTGCCCTCTCGGCCGTCGAGACGGCCAGCGTGCTCCCAGTGGACGAAGCAACGCGCCGCGCGATCGAGGTGCGAAGGCTGGCGTTCTCCGACGCACCAGGGGCTCAGTCCCTTGCCAAGTACCTCCTCACTCGTGGGGAACGGGGCGGCGAAGCCGATCCGCTCGTTCTGCTCCTGCGCGCGCAGGACGTCATCCGCGCCATTCCGGGAAATGGCATCGGCCATTACTTGGTCGGAAGGCTCCTCTCTGCCCGGGGCGAATACCGAGAAGCCGCCGAGGCGCTTGCCCAAGCCGTTCAGGTCGGCCTGACCGACCCGCTCCTCGCGCGCGAAAACGACCGCCTTCTCGTGACGGCCGCCTTTCTCGCGGGAGACCTGGCCACGGCGCGTGGCGCGGCCGCGCGCCTTTCTGCCAAGGCCTCACCGCATGCCGTGGCGCTCGAAGCCACCGACTGGCTGGAACGATGCCGCTTTGCCGAAGCTTTGGAGCTCTTGCACTCGCCGTGACCGCCCTCGTGCCTCTCGGCACGTCCCTCGGCGAAAGCGCCGCGCTGGCCAGAGGGCTTGGCACTTCGCGACCACCCGCGATCCGTGACGGTGAGCACGTGCGCGTGAAGGGAACCCAGTTCGTCCTCGGTGAGCGCCCCTTTCATTTCGTCGGCGCGAACGTCTCGGTGATGCATGGGGAGGGCTCCCGCCTAGGTACCCTGTCCACGCTGGACGCTGCCGCCCGGGATGGCCTCGCCGTGGTGCGGGTGTGGGCGTTCGGGGAAGCGCCCGAAGATTCGCCCGACTGGCGCAAGCTCGATGCCTTCCGCCTGGGCCCGCGGGGCTGGCTGGAGGAATCTTTTCAGCACCTCGACCGCGTGCTCGCCGCCGCGCGCGAGCGCAACCTCCGGGTGATCCTGGTCTTGGGAAACCGCTGGTCGGCGTACGGCGGAGTGCCGGAGTACCTGCGCTGGGCCGGGCTCCCGGTGAAAGGCGCCGAAGCGACGGAGGACGCGGGAGCGGGAGGAATCTGCCTCTACGGAGGTGCCACTGGGAGCTTCCCCATCGATCCTGCGCTGGCGAGCGGGCTACCAGGACGGATCCGCCTGACCCTGCACCTCACATCCCGCTGATAAAGAACCAGCGCTTTCCGTCATGCTCGAGGACCAGGCGATTCTGGTCCTTCTTGTCCATGCGGACCGGGCCCCGCTCGGCCTTGATGGTGAAACTCGCGTCAATCAAGACGTCTACAAAGGCCCTAGTGTCCTGGCGGCCGATATTCATGTACCTCATGGAATAGCGGATGGACTCGGCATGCTGGAAACGGGTCGATAGGACGTCCTTGAGACCCTCGTATCCATAGTCATCCGCTCCTGTAGGGGTGCCGCCATCCTCCCAGTAGTTCTTGGACGCCATGGCCAAGAGGGCTGGCGCATCGCGCCGCTCTACTGCAAGGCGGTACTGCTCGACGGTCTCGACGATATTTCGGTTTTCTTCCGACTCGGGCACGCGGGTGCCCGGAATGTACTGGGCGGGAGCGCCGCAACCCCACAAAAGGGCCACCAAAGAACATGGACCAAGTGCCTTCCCAAGCTTTTTCATGGACAATCCCTCGAGTGGCGAACGCTCGATGGGCCGGAGTTATTCCAGGTCGCCGGCAGAGCGCAAGGGCACTATACACGTGGCCGGGGCGCCGCTTCTTGTATTTTTTCCACCAATTGCCTAAGCTCCCGCCACTAGAAAAAAGGAACCCCGACATGGTTGAGCGACCTCGGGCACACCCGCGGTATGAAGTGGATGCGCATGTGGACGTGATGGGTTCTGACGTCCTTCTCTATCACCGGATCCAAAACATCTCCCTGGGCGGGATCTGCATCCAGACCCCGGCGGTTGAAGAGGTGGGATCGGTTGTGGACGTGGTGATCAACTTCCCCGACCTCGGCGCCCAGGTCGCACTTCTGGGGCAGATTGTCTGGGCCAACCGGCAGCCCCCGAAAGACGTGGGGATCCGTTGGGTCGACCTCGACAACGAGCGCAAGGAGCTGCTCCGCAAGTACATCGCGCTCGTCAAGCGACGCGAGGTCCCGGTCGAGGACAACGTCTAGTACTACGAGTACCCCGCCACAGAGGTTGTGACGTTTCGCCAGGCCGGCTGCGGGCCCCGTCCGCTTCGTTGCTCTTCGGTCGCTTACCGACGGGTAGGCTCTCTCATCGCGCCTCGCGGCCGGGGCTCCTCGCTCGGCCGGGCTCGGTCAGAACCTCTGTGGCGGGGTACTAGGCAGGCGCGCTGGCCACCGCAGGAGCTCGTTCAGGGAAGGCCCAAGATCCTGGCCATGCCGCGCGCCTCGAGCTTCCGGAGCTCCCGAAGGCGGCCTAGATACCGCCTGAAATCCTTGTGGCGCTTGACGTACGGAGTGGCGTCGATGTTGAGGTACACGTCGGTGATTCTCGTCACGGTGAACCTCATGGCAGCTGCTCGCGCCTCTACGTAGATGGATTCACGCTCCTCTGGGGACAAGGGACGAGCCTCCTCGTAGCCTTCCCGAAGCGCGCGCACCCGCTCCGGAATGAACACGTCCACGTAGCACCAGGAGACCAGGCAAACGGCTAAGTCATAGATGAAGGTACCGTCCGAGGCCTGCTCGAAGTCGAGAAGGGTGATGGCCCCCTGCTCGTGGAAAAGCACGTTGTCCGGGAAAAGATCGCCGTGGATGACCCCGCGCGGCAGGGTAGCTCTGTGGGCAGCGCGGTCGTTCAGCCAATCGATCTCGTCGGCGACCCACGAGATGGCGTCGCGGAGCTCGGGGTCCTCGGATCCGGCGAAGCCGCGCCACCTGTCGACGATTTGTAGGAATCCGTACAGGCTCTCACGCCGACGGGGAAACGACGCGCTCGCCTGGTGGATCTTCCCGAGGAGCCTTCCGATTCGGTACACGTCCGGAACGGCAAGGTCGCGGGTTGCTACATGCCCACCCTCGCGCCATGGGAACGCTGTGGTCAATCCAAAACCAAGGTCGAGGAAGCGCCGGCCATCGCGCGTCGGAAGCGCCCGCGGGGTGGGGACTCCACGCTCGACGAGGTACTCGACGAGCTCCGTCTCGTAGAGAACGTCCTCCTCGCTCTTCCCCTCATTCACCCGGATGAAGAAGACCCCTTGGGAGGTTTCCAGGCGGTAGTTGGAGTTCACGGTCCCTGCCGCAATCCCGGAAAACGACCGCACGTCCCCAAGGCAGAACGACTCGGCAACCGCGCTCATTTCGTCATCGGTGAGGCGCGTGAATAGACCCATGGCTCGTAGCGCGAAGAATAGCACGGCGCCTTGCGTGGCTCTGGTAGAAGCCAACTTCATAGACGTGGGGAAAGGAGCATGGAACCTCTTGCTTCTCGGCGCTCTCTTCCTGGCGCTGGCCACGCCGAAAGCCCGGTCCCTTTCCACGCGGGGCGACGTGCTCCTCGGTCCAAAGCTCCTCCGCGTGGATGACCATGGGGTTGCTCTTTGGGTGGAGTACCCGGGCACGCTGATCGTGACGGAGCTCGATGCCCGTGGTCGCCCCACGGGCACCGTCGCCGTCCCGCTCCCCGATCCGGAGGCGCACGTCCTGGACATCGCCCCCATCTGGTCGGGGAACGAGATCGCCGTCTTCGTCCTCGAGCAGGGGTTCTCGAGGATTGATACCCCAAGCCCCTATCGCCGCCTCTATCTGATGCCTCTCACGAGTCACGCCCCTTTGCTCGTGCCCGTCGCCTGGTCCATGGGCGAAGACGGCCAAGCCGATGGGCTCGTCGGCGCGGGCGTCGACACCCATGCACGTCGCCCTGCGGTCCTGTGGCAAAAGCGCATCGCCAAAACGGGCCATCCTCGCCAGGCGAGCGTGCTCTCCATCGTGAGCGAAGGACAGGTCACCGAGCATCTCCAAGTCGGCGATCACCTGGTCGCAACCTCGATCACTTGGCCGGGCGACGGGGCAGCCATCATGGCTGGGCACGACGACGGGCACCCATTTGTCATGGGCTCGGCGGGACAGTACGTGCTCGATCTACCTCTTGCCGCCCGGATCTCGAGCGTCCTTAGCCCCGCTTCGAACAGCCCCGCTTGGCTTGCCGCCGGCATCGACGCCGATGGTGGTCTCCTCGTGGTGAACCGCCAAGCTGCGAACCGGCGTGGGGGGCTCGTCCCGGTCCCCATCATAGGGAAGACGCCCGTCGTTCAGGGGTTCGAGGCTGAGCCGAAACCTATCGGCCGGCCCATGCTGCTCCAGGGTGCTTCTTCCCCATGGCTCGCGTGGCCGACTCACGACCATGGGCGGGATGGCATGCGCATCCTCCGCATCTCCCCGGGAGGATCGCCTGCTTCTCCGTCGCAGCCAGCGGTATCGTGCCCGGAACGCGCGCACCTCTTTGGCCATGACGCCGCGGTGCTCCCTTCTGCCATCGTCGTAGCGATCGCCTGTGAACGGGGCGGGCGCGCGAGCGTGCTGGCCGTGGCCCTGCCGCCTTAACCTTGGTATGGTCGCACGCGTGGACCCGGACGCGCGCAAGCGACTCGTCGACGATCACCTTGCCCTCGTGCGCTCCCTGGCATCACAGGTCAAGTGCGACCTCATGCCTCCCGTCGAGCTGGACGATCTCGTTTCCTACGGCACCGAGGGGTTGATCGAAGCGGCCAATCGGTTTGACGCATCCCTAGGTGTCGGTTTTCGTGCCTACGCGTTCTACCGCGTTCGCGGCGCCATTTATGACGGCTTGCGGCGCATGGGGCACCTGCCCCGCACCGCCTATGCGAAGTTGCGCATGGCTGAACGCAGCACGGAGTACGTGGCCAACTTCTCGGAGCGAGACGCCGGCCTGGCGGGTGGCAAGGGTACCGCGGGCGCCGTGGAAGACCACCTTCGAACGATCCTCAACACGCTGCAAGGCGTCGCCGTCACGTTCCTGCTCTCGCTCGAAGCCATGCCCAACGAAGGGCGGGACCTCGAAGGGCAAGAGCTCATGCCCGACGAGCGCCTTGCACTTGGGCAAGTGCTCCAGCGGGTCCGCGAGGCCGTGACCAAGCTACCGGAGAGGGAGAGGCATTTCATCGAGGCCCACTATTTCCAGGACAAGACACTCCAGGATGCAGGCGCCGAGCTTGGGCTTTCCAAGTCATGGGCCAGTCGGCTCCATGCCCGCGCGGTCGATCTGCTGAAGGGGATCCTGGTCGGCGAGGAGCGTTAAGCCCATCACTTCTTGGGCTCGGCGCGCCCATTGTGGCAAGTGAAGCAGCTGACTTCCGGTTTCCCCTTGAAGAAGCGCTTGTTGATCTCGTCCACCATGATCATCATCTCGCGGGCCTCTTCCTTTTTCTCCGTCTCGACGGACATGTCGTCCTTGTTGTGACAGTGGTCGCACTCGACCCCTAGGCTCGACGACATCTTCTTCATGAGTTTCTTGAGCTCCACCTTGGTCATTGTCTTGGGGAGCACCTTGAGGTTCTTCGCTCCGCTATCGGCCAGGGCCAGGCCGTACACCAGGACGCCAAGGGTGGCCAGTGCGAGCATCCACTTCTTCATGCGCACGCTCCTTGCAGGTTCTCCGACGAACTTTGGCGGTTGTAGGTGACCACGCGCTATCCCAGAATCCCCCATGCCAGGAAGGCGCCGGAAACCAACGCGGCGTACGCGAGGAAGAACACCAAGCAGTATCCCATGATGTCGCGGAAGCCCAGGCGCGCTACGGCAAGGAGCGGGATGGCCCAGAAGGGTTGGATGATGTCCGTGAACATGTCGCCCCACGCGTAGGCGAGAATCGTGTCCCCCATGGGAACCCCGAGCTCGTGCGCGGCATCGGCCAAGTACTGCACCTCGATGAACCACTTTGCGCCGCCTGATGGGACCAGGTAGTTCAAGATCCCCGAGTACCAGACCACGAGGAGCGGGAAGTGCTTTGGAGACGAGACGGTCGTGAAGGCGTCGGCCAAGTGGCTCGCGAGCCCGCTCTTGTCGAGGATGCCCGCGACGCCGGCGTACAGGCCAAACTGCAAGAGCACTCCCCACACGTGGCGTCCACCCCGCTCGGCAGACCGGAGCAGCGACGCGGGTGTCCAGTGAAGGAGCGCAGAGGCGCCGAAGAACAACAGGTTCACGTGGTTGATGTTGATCCGGCGGAATCCGTTCTTGGTGACGAACATCGGCAAGTACACGAACACCGCAAGGGCAACCACCAAGTTCACCCAAGGAGTACGCTCGAGCCACTCGGCAGGCGTGGTAGGCCGACCGTCCTTCGTTACGGGCTCGTCGCCGTCCTCGGGGTCGCCCGTCTCTGGCATGGGAACGGGCTTCTTCGGGTGCATCGCCACGGCGAGTAGGGTCATGACCACGAGCACGAGAAGGGCAAGCACCAGGTTGAAAGGAGAAAAAAGCGTGCTCGACACCGGAACGGGAGCCTTGAGGTAGTTCTTGACGAATGCCTGGCTCGGGTCCGACGAGGTGAGCGGCGCCGACGCCGACAGCCCTGCATGCCACATGCATCCCAACCCGAGATACGCCGTGGCGACGAGCAGCCGGTAATCCACGCCGATCTTGCGCCCGGCGATCCTCTTGGCGAGGAGCGCCGAGGCAACGATGGAAAGGCCCCAATTGATCCAAGCGAGCCCCATCGATACGACGGCTGCGAGGGCGATGGCGCGGCGCGGGGTACTTGGCCAAGACGCAAGCTTGGAAAGACAGCGCACAACCGGCGGAGAGTCGGCTACGACGAAGCCAGTGAGAATCACCATGGCCATCTGCAACGTAAACGGAATGAACCCCCAGAAGCCGTCCCCCCAATAGCCGACCAGGTCAAGGGCTCCCTTGTCCGAGACGAGAAGCGCGATCCCGAACACGAGCACCGAGAGCACGCCGGCTATGACGTAGGCGTCGGGGACATGCCGTGTCGAGAACCGGGTCAAGGCCTGTGCGACGCGCTCGAGCATCGGCGCGGAAGTTAGCACGCCGCCATGGTTGCTGGTGGGTGCTAGCCCGCATTATTCACCAGCCCCTCTGCTACGGTCGCATCCGTCGGCAATCGCCGGCGGGCAGCAGAAGCTCGGAAAGCTCCGTCGGGCGCCTCGCGGCGTACGTCCTTGTTCGGTCGGGGCCGTACTCCAGTACTGTCCCCTTCCTCACTCCGGGCGTCGCCGCGATACGCCACGACGGGCTGCGACCTCGCGACGAGGCCTGGTGAATAATGCGGGCTAGACGCCGGAAATGCTAAGGTCCGCCCGTGCAGGCGAAGGACTACTACGACGAATTTGCAGCGACTTACGAAAAGCACCGGGGACGGGGTTACCACCGTCTCATCGACGACCTGGAGGTCGACTTGGTCGCCCGCTATGCGCAGGGCAAGTCGGTGCTCGAGGCCGGTTGCGGCACCGGGCTCATCCTTTCGCGAGTGGCCGAGATCGCGAGCGAGGCATGGGGGCTCGACATCTCGTCGGGGATGCTCGGCAAGGCGCGAGCGCGAGGCCTTCGGGTGGTCCAAGGAAGCCTGACCGACCTCCCGTTTCCCGACGAGCGATTTGACGTGGTCTACTCGTTCAAGGTCCTCGCCCACGTGGAGCGCATCCGCGAAGCTTTGGCGGAGCTCGCGCGGGTGACGCGTCCAGGCGGGCACCTTGTCCTGGAGTTCTACAACCCGCTGTCGCTCCGCACCATGATCAAGCGGCTGAAGCCGGCCACCCGTATCTCCGAGCGCACGACGGACGAGGCGGTGTACACGCGGTACGACGCCTTGAAGCAAGTGCGCGAGTACCTGCCGCCTGGGGTGCGCGTAGTCCACGTGCGCGGCGTCCGCATCGTGACCCTCGTGTCGCACTTGGTCGGGCACCCATTTCTCGAGCGTCTTTTCTCGCGGATCGAGCGTGCGCTGGCTGATGCCCCGCTCTTTCGCCTGCTCGGCGGTTTCCTCATCGTGGTGGCGCGAAAGGAGGGTTAGGGCCCGCGGATGAATAACTCAATCGCCCTCGCGGCCGAATCATCCCGGCTGGCTTCGTTGCTCGTCGGTTAAATAC
>JACQUZ010000180.1 GCA_016210055.1 Deltaproteobacteria bacterium
CGAGCTGGTCACCACCACGTCATCGTAGCCATCGCCGTTCTCGTCGCCGGCAGCGTCCACCTCGCTCGCGAAATACGTGTACGCCCGGTTGATTTCGCCAATCCAGCTCACAGACTTTGCGAGCCCGGTGCTAGAGCCGTGGAATACGAACGCTCTCCCCTCGTCTGCCTGCCCATTTTCGCACGAGCGGCAGCCAATGATGATGTCGTCATAGCCGTCGCCATTCACATCACCCGCTGACGTCATTTCGGAGCCGAAATATGCCCGGCGATCGTTGCCTTCCATCTGCCAGGCAGCGGAGCCGAGCGAATAGATCACCAGGAAATCGCCTATGTTGCTCATATCGGGGAAGCTAAACGACAGCGACGAGATCGACCCTGTCGCCGTAAACGGCACGGGTTCCCCTGCGGCCGAAATAGCGCGCAGCTCTGCTCGAATCGTTGCGCCCCCGTCCCTTGCAACGAGCTTGGCCACCCCGTCACCCTCAATTTCGACCACGGCGCCGTCAATATCCATTTCAATGTCCAATGGGCCCGAACGCGATCCGGGGAGCGGCGCGTCGATGTGAATGGCCTGCTGGATGCGATCGCCCAGGTTCTCCCAGGTCTCGCGAAGCACGCCATGGTTGATTTCGAGCCGACGCTGGCACTCCCCTTCCAATCCCCTGCTGCCGTCGGACTGGCAATCGCCGAGCTCTGTCGCCGCGGCCCCTGGTGAGAGTGACCATGCTTGGGATCCGCGTGCGACCGCGCGAAGACGCGCGGTGACTTCGAAGTCGCGGCCCAGGCGTTGGGTGAGCGGCGAGAAGGAAACGCCACGAGGATCCCACGCTACTTTTAGACGCTGTGACGGGCTGGCGGCCTCGAACCCAGCCGCAGTCGGGCTGATCGCTCTCTCGGAGGCCTCGAGGCGGGCGCGGATGTCCGCGAGCCATGCGGCCGATGGACTCCCCTTGACGCTGGGGCGGATAGCGGCCTGCGCCCTTTCGGAACCAGGTTCGCCTTCGTTCATGCAAGCGAGGGGAGATAGAGAAAGGGCCAATGTGACCCACCGACAAGCAGTTTTCATGGCAAGGACTCCTGCGCGGCAACAGCGGTGCCACCCCATGGCTAACCCGACGCGTGCCCCGCGAGCGACTTAAATTGGCTTAAATATTCGTAACCGTTCAGGGGGGCTGCGCCCCCCTCGCCGCCTCGACGGAGAAATGGTGGCGCGCAGGTCGCGTCGCTGCACTCCGCTCCAGGGCGCGCCAACGCTCCTTCCGTCGAGGCGCCGTAACCCCCTCCACGGCCGCACTCGCGGCCGGGCCGCGCTTCGCGCGGCTGTTCCTCCTCGCTGGCGCCCGGAAAACTACCCCCCGTGAACGCTTACAAATATTCGACCTCAGGCATGCTCTCCGTTAAACTTCGAGTCCGTGGGAGCCAGGCCAAGGGCCAAGCGGCAGGGCGCGCGTCATGCCTCGGCACAAGGGCCTACCTTGCGGCTACGCCTGGCAACCCTCGACGACGCGCGCTTTCTCCATCGTCTAAGGAACGATCCCGTCACGCGCGCCTCGTCGTTCCACACCGAGCCCATCCCATACCGAGAGCACGTGGCTTGGCTCGCCAAGCGCCTTGCAGATCCCGAGAAACGGGTGCGCCTGTACGTGGCCATGGACGGGAACGGCGCGCTCCTTGGCCAAGTTCGCTTTGACAAGGACCCCAAGGACCCCACGCGCGCCGAGATCTCCATTGCCGTCCTTCCGCGCTTTCGCGACAAGGGCCTTGGCTCACGATTGCTTTGCCTCGCCGTTAGAAGATGCCCATTCGACCGAATCCTTGCCCGCATCCGAATTGGAAACGAGCGGTCGGTACGCGCCTTTTCGGGGGCCGGCTTCGCAAGGAGCGGGGGGATTCGAAAGACTCCGAGCCCGCACCTGGTCTTGCTCTGTCGCCGCAAAACGCGTTAAGCTCTCAAGCCGCATGCGCTATTTCGAAGGGAAAACGGTGCTGATTACAGGGGGCACCGGCTCCCTGGGGAAAATGCTTTGTCGCTTGCTCCTTCGGGAGTCGCGGGTTCGCAAGGTCATCGTGTACAGCCGCGATGAGCTCAAGCAGTTCGAGCTGTCGCAATTGACTGGGATTGGCGACGACGAGCGGATCCGCTTCTTCTTGGGCGACGTCCGCGATGCGGACCGCCTGTCCCGCGCGCTCGACGGCGTGGAGCTCATCATCCACGCCGCCGCCTTAAAGCAGGTGCCGGCCGCCGAGTACAACCCGTTCGAGGCCGTCAAGACCAACATCCTCGGCGCGCAGAACGTGATCGAGGCGGCCATCGACAAGAAGGTGACCAGGGTGATTGCCTTGTCGACGGACAAGGCCGCCAACCCCGTGAACCTGTATGGCGCCACCAAGCTCTGTTCGGACAAGCTCTTCGTCGCCGGGAATGCGTACGTGGGGCCGCGGGCTACACGCTTTGCCGTGGTGCGTTATGGCAATGTCATGGGGAGCCGCGGCAGCGTGGTGCCACTGTTCCTGCGCCTTAGGCGTGAAGGTCGGTTGCCCATCACCGACAGCCGAATGACCCGCTTCTGGATTACCCTCGAGCAGGCAGGACGCTTTGTCCTCGACTGCCTCACCCACATGAGCGGTGGCGAGCTCTACGTGCCAAAGCTCCCCAGCACGCGGATGACGGACATTGCCCGCGTGATTTCCCCCGATGCCAGGATTGACGTGATTGGCATTCGTCCGGGCGAGAAGCTGCACGAGGTCATGATCCCGGAGGACGAAGCCCGGAAGGCGGTGGATGTCGGCGACCGCTATGTCATTCTCCCTCCAGTCGAATGGCAAGCCCCAGATCGGATGGTGACCGGCACGCCATGCCCCGAGGGTTTTCGTTACGCCTCGGACAACAACGACCAATGGCTCAATGAAGACCGGCTTGGCAAGATGATCGCGGCCCTCGACCTGCCAGAGGCCAAGGAGTGGGCGCGCGAGCGCGGAGTGGCGTGAAGAATGCCGCCCGGGCTCCCATACGGTCGCCAGTGGATTGACGAGGACGATATCCAGGCGGTCGTGCGGGCGCTCCGCGGTGACTTCCTCACGCAAGGGCCCGCCGTGGCCGAGTTCGAGAGCGCCTTGGCCAAGGCCTGCGGCGCGCGGCACGCCATCGTGGTCGCCAACGGCACGGTCGCTCTTCATCTTTCATGCCTCGCAGCGGGACTCGGACCAGGTGACGAGGGGATTACTTCCCCCATCACGTTCGCGGCGAGCGCCAATTGCATGGCGTATTGCGGCGCGACCCCAAAATTCGTCGATATCCAGCCCGGCACCTGGAACCTCAACCATGAGCTCGTCGAGGGGGCGCTCACACCTCGCACCAAGGTGCTCATTCCCGTCCACTTCGCAGGTCTCCCGTGCGACCTGCGGGAGATTCGTGCGCTCGCCGATCGACGTGGGCTCATTCTAATAGCCGACGCCGCCCACGCGCTCGGCGCGACCTATCAAGGTCACCCAATGGGCGGAACCTCCCTTGCCCACATGACATGCCTGTCGTTCCACCCGGTCAAGCACGTGACGACCGGGGAAGGGGGCGCGATTCTCACCGACGACGACTCCCTGGCACGCCGTCTCCGGGCCCTGCGTCACCACGGCATCGTGAACGACCCGAGCGAGCTCTCGCCCGGGCCATTAGACGGCGCTTGGTATCACGAGGTCCAATACCTTGGGTTTAACGGGCGATTGACCGACATCCAGTGCGCCCTCGGCATGTCGCAGCTCGCCAAGCTCCCGGCATTCCTCTCGCGCAGGCAGGAAATCGCCCGCAAGTACCGCGCCGCCCTCGCCGCGCTGCCAGGGATAAGGTTCCAGGCGCAGCCAGCCGACCGGACCCACGCCTACCACCTGTTCGTGATCTGGATGGACCCAAAGATCCACGACCGCCGTCGCGTGCACGAAGAGCTCCGCAAGCGTGACATCTTCACGCAGGTGCACTATATCCCGGTTCACCTCCACCCCTATTATCGCAATCGCTTTGGTACTCACGCGGGCCAATACCCAATCGCCGAGGAGTATTACGCAGGCGCATTGAGCCTGCCCATGTATCCGGCGATGACCGACGGGGACGTCGAACGCGTGACGTCGGAACTCATTGAGCTTTTGGGTTAACGTGCGACACGTGGTCATCCGCGCGGACGCGTCGCCCCAGGTGGGGAGCGGGCACTTGATGCGGACTCTGGCGCTGGCTGACGCTCTGGGGGCGACGGGAGCACGGGTGATCTTTGCATCCCATCAGCTAGCCCCAGGTCTGGCCGAGCGCGTGACCGCCCACGATCATGGCGTGGCGTCCGTGAAAGGATCACCAGGCAGCGCCGAAGACCTAGCAGAGACGCTCGAGGTCATCGCGGCGGCCCGTGCCGGTGCCCTGGTCGTGGATCACTACGGCGTGGGATCGGGCTACTTGGAGGAGGTCGCCAGGCGGTTTCCTGGGCTCGTGCTGGTCGCCATCGATGACGTGGCCGACCGCGTCTTGCCCGTGCACCTGGTCGTGAACCAGAATCCAGATCCACCGGTGGCAAGGTATCGAGTCCTGCCGACCACGCGAATCATTGCTGGGCCCGAGCACGCCATGCTGCGCCCGGAGTTCGCCCGCGCCCGTGCGGCAGGAATCCTAGATCCCGCGCCCAGCGTCGAAACGATCTTGGTGATGATGGGCGGCACGGATCCGACCAACCAAGCCGCGAAGGTGCTGGCGGGCCTTTCCCTGATTCCATTCCGAGTTCGGGTGCTCGTCGTGCTAGGGCCCGAGAATCCCCACCGGGAGGCAATCTCGAGACTGCTCCAGGCGGCGCCGTACCGCGGGGAAACCTGCGTGAACGTGCCGGACGTGCCGGGGCTTCTCGTCCAGGCCGACTTGGTCGTCACACCGCCGAGCGTCTCGAGCCTGGAGTCCCTGTGCCTCGGGCGTCCGCTCGTGACCATGACCACGGCGCAAAACCAGGGAGGAAACGGAAAAGCGCTCGCGCAGGCAGGAGCGAGCGTCGACCTGGGTTGGTTCGAAGCCGTCGAGCCCAAGGACGTCGCGGCGGCCGTGCGCGCGCTCATGGGTGACCGGGAGGCGCGGCGAAGGATGTCGCGGCTGGGGATGGCCCTCGTCGACGGCATGGGGGCCCAAAGGGTCGCCGAGGCGATTATTGCCGCAATGTCCGAAGCCATTAAGGAGCGTCCATGAGCGTCATTGAGATTGCCGGGAGGCCCATTGGCCCTGGCCATCCCCCGTACGTGGTCGCCGAGCTCTCTGGGAACCACAACCAGAGCCTGGAGACCGCGGTGGCTCTCGTCAAGGAAGCGCGGGCCCGTGGTGCCGACGCCGTCAAGCTGCAGACCTACACCCCGGATACGATGACCCTCGACCTGGATCGGCCGCCGTTTCGCATCGAGGGTGGGCTCTGGGGCGGCCGCACGCTTTATGACCTGTACAAGGAGGCGTACACCCCTTGGGAGTGGCAGCCCAAGCTCATGGACGTCGCTCGCGAGCTCGGGATGGCCTGCTTCTCCACGCCGTTCGACGAGACCGCCGTGGACTTCCTCGAAGGGCTCGGTGTCCCTGCCTACAAGGTGGCGTCCTTCGAGCTCGCCGATCACGCGCTCCTCGACAAGATCGCGCGCACCCGGAAACCGGTCCTCATCTCCACAGGCCTTGCCACGCTGGCGGAGATTGACGAGTCGGTGCGCGTCGCCCGTGGGGCAGGGGTCAAGGACTTGGTCCTCCTCCACTGCGTGAGCGCCTATCCTGCTCCTGCTCACGCGATGAACCTCTGCACGATTCCGCACCTCGCCAAGGCGTTTGATTGCGTGGCGGGCCTGTCGGACCACACCCTGGGCAACGCCGTAGCGGTGGCTTCGGTGGCCCTGGGGGCTAGCGTGATCGAAAAGCATTTCACCCTCGCGCGCGCGGCGGGCGGGCCCGATTCGGCGTTCTCCATGGAGCCATCCGAGCTCGAGGAGCTCGTCCGCTCGGTGGCGACCGCATGGCAGGCCCTCGGCAAAGTGGAGTACCGAGTGGAGGACGCCGAGTCAGAGAACAAGAGCTTCAGGCGCTCGCTGTTCGTGGTCAAGGACGTCAAAGCGGGAACCGTGCTCACGAAGGAGCACGTGCGCGCGCTGCGACCGGGCGCCGGCCTGCCGCCGCGCTACCTCCCCTTGGTCCTGGGCGCACGGGCGGTTGTCGACATCAGCCGCGGCACGCCGCTTGCTTTTGAGCACTTGATTCGTCGCTGATTGCGTGCCCGGGCGATCACATTAATGTACAAGCCTTCGCCGCCTCGGGCGTCTTGCATTGGCTGGCAAAGGAATCGCATTTCAAGTCATTAAGGCATTGGATGTCGCTCGATTCGGGATCGCAGGGCTCGTCGAGCCCGCCCAAGGGAGTGCACTTCAAAGCCTTGCACCGCGCGCTCTTAAGGCACTGTTCATCGCTCGTGCACGACTCTCCTGCGGGAAGTCGTTTCTTGCAGGTCTTGGACTCGACGTCGCAATAGTTGTCGAGGCGCGCGCACGCCACCTCGCCGCACGGCTGCCCTTCGTTCGGCTTTGGCTGGCAGCTGAACCCACCGTCGCTCGCCGATGGCTGGCAGGCGGTATCCATGGCGCAGAGGCCCGGAACCCCCTCGCCGCAGGGCTCCCCGGGCGGGATATCGGCCACGCAAGAAGAAGCCCCAGACGGCGAACGCGCACAGCTCGCACCGTCGATGCACGCCCCCTCGCTACAATCCTGTCCCACGGGGATATCCACGATTACCTCCGTGCACTTCCCCTGGCAGCACTGTCCCTTGGAACGGTCGCAGCGGAACCCCTGGCAAAGCATCCCATGGGCGCACTCTTCGTCAATCCAACAGGAGGATTCCTTGGCAAGGGCACCGATGAGGACGTGCTTGAATAGAGCGGAGATCTCGGCGCGATTGAGCGGCAGGCATCCTGGAGCCCTGACGAGCTCGAGGATCTTGCCCGCGACCACGTCGTTGTAGCGTATCCGTTGGGAATTCACGGCGGCCACGAGCTGCGCCGCGTGTTGGCTGGGGACGTCCACGGTGGACTTGAGACAAGCGTCCATCGTCGTGCCCGCGCATGAGTGGGCGAGCCCGCACGTGGCCTGGCGCATTTCGGAGAGGAACTCCTCGAGGCTCGCTGGATCACCCTGGTGGTTGCCCGGTTGGTCCGTCGTGCGTTGGCAGGCCACGAGGGCGATGCAGGCCCCGAGCAGGATTGAACGCATTAAATATTATTATCACGAAAGGGCGCCGGCGCGTCTTGCCTCCGCTGGTTCGCTTCTTGCTCCCACCTTCTGCGTGCCCGCCCCGAGGATGCCACGTCATGCGCTGATTCCGCAGGTTGCATGCTCCTCGGGGCTTGGGCCCTAGGCGCCAATGTCGTCATTCCTGGCGCGATGAGCAAAGACGGTATCGATCAATGAGGAGGCCTTAGCATGAATAGCCCACGTGCGGGTCGCGTGCGGGGAGTCACGAGTGCGGACAATGCCCAGAGGGAAGAGGTGGAGTGGCTCCTCGCGCCCCTTGACCTAGAGGAAGGCGCGGTGGTCATTGAAGTCCCGTGCCTCTCCAGGACCAAGCGGCAAGTCATAGGTTCTGTCTTTCCGTCGCATGAGCTCCTGGCCATGGTGCGAGTGCTCACTCAGCACATGATTCCAACCTGCGCCGTGGGCCTCGGCACTGAGTCGGGATGGGAGGACTTCAATCAGGCCTTATCGCGATTTCGCACGCCGCTCGCGTGCTTGCTCGCAGCGCCCGACTGCACAGCGGAGGATCTCTTGGCCACGTGTCGACTGGTGCGCCAGCGCAAGCCGCGAGCGTGCATTGCCGTGCTCGGGGTACCGGCCGCATCCCAGGCAGAATGGTTCCTTCGTGAGGGTGGCGCCGACATGGTGCTTGGGCACGATGGCACGGATGCCCTGGACTCGCTCTACTCCTACCTTCGTCGCGAGACGACCGACCTCCCGATGGGCATCACGTTTGCCGGGAGCTCGGGCCAACTCGTGGCCACCCCCGCTCGGCTGATTGGACGTGGGACAGCTCCCGAGGCAGAGCCACGTAGGAAAGTCCCATTCGCGTCATGAAGAAATCGCTCGCTGGATCCCTTCTTGCTTGGTTCACGCCCGTGCACGTGGAGACGACACGGCTTGGCAAGCAGTTTCAGGGGCTTGGCACGCTTGCGCGGGCGGCATGTCGTCATTCTTGGCGCATCACGCCGGCCATTACGCCTCCAAGGAGGGCCTCATGATTCGTGTCGACCAGCTAATCGGCAATCTTCCGAGCGACCTAGCGGACGTGACCCCAATGGCGCTCCCGCCCCCTTGCGAGGGTGAGGTCAAAGCCTCGGTAGAAAAGGCCCTGCGCTTCTACGTGCGTGACCTCTCGTCGCTGCGGGCCGCCATCGTCGTCGGCTCTCACGGCATGGCGCTCATCCGTGCCATGCAGGCCGCTTGCCCTAGCATTGCGCGTTTTCTCGTGCTCGAGCCCGATCCGTCGGCGCTTCGTGCCCTGCTCATGGATGCCGAGAGCGCCCGCGAGGCCGGCCCGACGCTCGACAAGATATTCATTGGCGACGTGCTTCGGCCATGCACCGGTTGCTCGACGGATGCCTACGTCGAGACATGCGAGTTCCTCCTTCAGGAGCGGTTGCCACTTTCCCAGGTGGCCGTCTACGTGCACAGGGAGTCGGTGGGGCGAGGCTCTGGTGTGTACGAGCCCATCGTGGCCGCGCTCGACGACCTGTTTTGGTCAAACAGCCAGGTCTTCGCCTCGGTCGCCATTGGAGCGGACCAGACGACGGTGCCGTTCTTTGAGCAGTGGGCGGACTACTTGGCCGCCTCGGGGCAGCCATTTCATGCCCTCAAGTTCTATTACCTGATGAGGAACCAAGTGGAGGCCAGCCGGCTCTCCTCGCGCGTGATCAGGTGCTGGGTGAATGCGGGCCACTTCGAGCCCATGCTCGAGTGGTTGGACAGCCTGCGCATGTCCAACGAGGAGCGGTCGATCCTTCGCAGGGATATCGAAAAAGCCGTAGAGGAGGCGCGCGCCACGAGGCGAGCCCAACTGGACAAGAACCTAGATGCGCTCAAGGAACGCCACCCGAACCTTCATGAGCTCTTGGCCAACTACCAGCCATGCGAGGAGATCCATGACGCGCTCGTCGCCGATAGCCGCTGGGTGATTCGCCCCGAACAAGAACCCGTGGTTGGCAATGCCGATCGCGCCCTCTTCTTCACGAAGAAGGGGGACCGGCTCCTTGAGCTCAATGCACTCTCCAACCCAAAACCTCTCCACGACGCCCTGCTGGAGGCGTCTGACAAGGACGAAATCGGGGAGATCCTGATCGGCTCCCTGCGGCGCTATGACGTGCTTTTAAACCTGCTTCGGAACCGACCCACGACCAACTTCCCGAACTTCCAGCAGGCGATCTACGTGGTGGAAGAAAGCCTCGATTTCTTCCATGCCCTCCTTAGCACCGTGGACCTGGCTGCCTGCCTCAAGGAGGAGCGCATCACGTGGTTCATTGGCCCTAACGCGCGCGAGGATGTCGTCCGCTTCTTCCGCGACAACCCGATGCAGCGAATTCCGGAGTTCCGCGTGAACGTGGACCAGGCCCTCGAGGCGCAGCTCGACGCCACGCTGGGCCAGCTCATCGCGCGTGCGGATGCTGTAGTCCGGAGTTACCCGACGCTGTACGGACCGAGCTATCCACAGGAGCTCTGTGACGTTCTCAATGGCCGAGCAAAGCGTCCACTGCGAGTCCTCTTTCCAACGAGCCGGTTCACCGATGTGGTCCAATACTGCGCGCGCGACCTGGCGGAGGGCTTCCGGGCATTGGGCGCCGAGACGTTAATCATTAAAGAGGAGAGCAGCACGGAACGGATGTCCGCCCTCGCAGTCGCCGAGAAGATCGGTTCGTTTCGTCCCGACCTCGTCGTGCTCCTCGATCATCTCCGGCCCGAGAAGTTGTCTCTCATCCCCTCCTGCATCCCCGTGGCGACCTGGATTCAGGACGACCTGCCGTGGCTGGAAGACGGGGATGCGATCCGGCAGCTGGGCCCGCTCGACTTTGCCTTCGCCCTGTATGCACCCTGGGTCACGAAGTTCCGGGCGCTCGGCTACCCACATGTCGAGCACCTGCCAAACGCCGCCAACACGGCCATCTATCGACGCCTGGACCCGGAGCCGACCAAGACCATTGACGTGGCTTATATCACCAACCTCATTGAGGTCGGACAAGGGCCGAGCGGCGTACCAGGCCTTTATGAGTGGCTCGAACGCGCGATCGTGACCAGGGACGACGACGTCAGCGATATCGACTTCTGCACCAACCTCCTCCGCGAAGCCAAGGAGGAGTTGCGCTTCCGCATCGACTTTGGCGGCGATCACCTGCTCAATTACGTCTGGCAGCTCAGGCGCCGGCTAAACAGGCAGAAGATCCTCTCGTGGCTGGTCGACGCGTGCGTGCCGGTGGCGCTTTACGGGCGTGGATGGGAGAAGGATCCGCGATTCGCCGGGATTGCCCGCGGCCCGGTGAAGCCCGGGGAGGAGCTCGCCGATGTCTACCGGCGGTCCAAGATCGTGCTCCAAGTGAACGAGCACCACAACTGCCACCAGCGGGTGTTCGAGGCGATCGCCTCGGGTGCGTGCGTGGTCGCACGTCGGACTCCCGTCGACGAGACGCCCGGTGAGCTGTCCTCCTGCCTGTCGATTGGCAGCCAGATCCACATGTTCTCGAACCGCGAGGAGCTCCTATCGCTCACGTGGCGGTTGCTCGACGACGAGGATCTTCGAAGGCGAACCATCGAGTCGGCCAGCCCGCGCGTGCATTCGGAACACACCTACGTCAGCCGAGTCAGGAAGATCTTGGCGGCGGTTAGGGAAGGAGTCGAGAGGGTGGCCCATTCAAAGGCTGCCGCGTAGCCGTCAAATCTATGACTCCAAAATCGTCGCCGCCCGCTGCACGAACGTGTGATCCCTGCGCACGATCTCTCCACCCGCTTCAATCGCCTGCCTCCGTGCCTCGGCGTGGGTGAGATAATAGTCGAGCTTTTCCTCGAGCTGCTCAGGCCCCGAAAAGGTCGGCGCAACCTCTTCGGGCAGCATCGAGCGAAATCCACCGGGCTCATGGTCTGAGTGGTGGGCCTCGGAGAGGACGAAGGCTCCAGCCGCCAGGCACTCGAGCGGGCGCCAATGGACATTGCTGTCGCCATTGCTGTGCAGGTTTACCTTGGCCCGTTGATAGAAACGCGCGAGGTGTGGGCCACCGAGCATGCCCACGTGGTAGGGGCGATACTTGGGGTAACGATCCCAATCCGGCCCGACGAGCGCAAGGGTCCAATTCCGCCTCTGGCATGCAGGGATGAGCGCATCCAAGAGCAGCTTTCGCTGCACGTGCCGGTTGATGGAGCCCTGGTAATGCGTCAATGCGAGCGGCCTCAGGGCAGGATTGAGGGTAATGCCGGTCTCCTCTTCGGCACGAGCGAGGAGCTCCTCGGCATAAGGGGGGTCGCACATGAAACGCCGGGATTCCAGGAGATAATCGGGAAGGCGGCCCATGACCTCATTGGTCCTCACCATTTGGACCGGATCATGGGGGAAGAAAACCATCCGAAGCGGCGGCATCGCGCTCGCAATGGCAATGTCAGCGTCGTATTCCGACGGGGCATCCAGGTACTTGCCAAAATCGGTGGCGCACGGAAGGTACTTGCCGCCCCACCAATCAACCCAGTGCTTGATCAGCATCCATACATGCTCCGCACACGGACCATCCTTCACCTCGGCGCAGTAGGGGTCCTGGATCCAGCAGTGGTACGACACGCCGCTCGGCAGGGGTAGCTCCCGCCGCGGGATGTTGACGCTTAGCACGTCGGTGGGCGCGAACTCGTCCAGCGCGCGCCGTAGCTCCTCGGCATCCAGGGTCTCGATGTGCGGTCGGATTGGCGCGCACACGTGGGTCACAGGCACCCCGTGGACGGCGAAAGCTTCGCGGAGCGCCTCGCCCATGACTCCGTAGTAGCCCGCCGTGGGGAGGAGGATCATGACGCGTCGCGTAGGCATGGTTGTCATGACCTTAGCGCTTGATTGGTGATTGAGGCAAGTGGCCCATGACTTGCTCATCCCGTGACCTGAAATGCCCGTCCTATTAATTTCTCAAGCGTTTCGGTTGATCCCGTTGCTCGAGAGGCCACTTCGTCGTCAGAATTGGCGCCCCTCACTTCTCCAGAGGCAACCGCCCACCCGTAGCGGGAGGGGCAAGTGATTCGGCTCATCGACCTGCTGGAACGGCCCCCCCAAGGGCTGGAACAAGTCGTTCCGTACGAAAAAGGCGCATTGAAAACGCTGCGCGACCACGCCTCCGTGGCAACCGCCCTCTGTGAATCCGTGTACTCCAACAGCACGGATCCGAGCGCCTACGAAGCGGCGATCCTGGTTGGCCCTGGGGCGGCGTCGTGGGCGACCGATATCGCTTCGTTGGCGCCGGGCGTGCGGCATGTCCTCGTTCTCGAACCCGACGTCCGCATGATCCGCACGCTCCAGGTAGAGCTCCTGGAAAAGCCCCGCGACCATAAGATTCCTCTCGACCAGATCTTCCTTGCGAACGTCCTAAGCGAAAAGGGCGAGTCGTACTCATGCGACGCCTATTTCGAATTGATGGCATTCCTCCTCCAATGCGACATGAGCCTGGAGACGGTGCTTCTCTACATGCACTCGCCACCCCGCCAGGCAGACCAAGGCCTGGTCGCTGCGGTGGAGGACCTGTTCTTCTGCCGGAGCGAGTGCTTCCTCGATCTCCTGGGGCGACTCCCCTCGTTGCCAACTGAAGCGTTCCTCGCGTGGGCCGATTATCTCGGCCGAGCCGGACAGCCGTTTCACGCACTGAAGTTCTATTACCAGCTTCGTCGCCACGTGGGAGACGAAGCGATCGCCCGTCGTGCGATCGAGTGCCTGCTCGAGGTCGACTGCCATGAGCCCATGGAGACCTGGATCAATGCCACGTCTCCCAATGACGAGGTGCGAGCCGCGCTCATGGAGGAACTCGCCACCTGTACAAGCAAGGTCGCGGAGGAAAGGCGGAAGACCCTCCAGACAAATCTCACCATCCTGCGAGAGAGGGATCCCGATCTCGCCAGGAGAGTCGAAACCCATGTCCCGAGTACCCAGATCTTGGCGGCTCGCGAGCAAAGGCAGCCATGGCTCGCGGGCCAATGGCAAAACCTCTCGGCCGATTATTGGATCCTCTTCCGGATCCAGGGTGATCGCCTGATCGAATTGAATACGACCGGGAGCCCCCGGGTGATGAGAGATGCGCTGTGGCCCAAGTCACAGAGCCGGAAAACGGTAGCATCCGTGCTCGTGGGGAACGCCGCCCGGTACGACGTGCCCACCGCCATCGGGCGCTTCCGAGCAACTGTGTACCCCGAGGACCGCTACACGGTGGTGTACGTTGTGGACGAGAGCCTGGACGCATTCTGCGCCGCCCTCTCGGTCGTCAACCTGACGAACGCCCTCGCTGACAAGCAGGTCCATTGGTGCATCGGGGAGGGTGCCGCTTTGCGGCTCGACCAGCTTCTCATGAACCGCGGCGATCTCCCCGTTCCAGAGGTGCACGTAGAAGTATCCCAGCCCCTGAAAGAGATGTTTGGGCATCGATTGAACTGCAGGCGCAAGCTCTGCTTGCTCCGGGCTCGCCGGCAACCCCCGGATCACGCCGGTGTGTAGGGAGGATTCCATGGTGGATGGTCAACTCGAGACATCAACGGCTCCGCGAATCCTAGTCACCGGCGGTGCGGGTTACGTGGGGTCTGTCCTGGTACCAAAGCTCCTCTCCGCCGGCTATCGCGTGCGCGTGCTGGACCTATTCCTCTACGGGGAGAGCGTTCTTGACGACGTGAAGGGGCACCCCGGGCTCGAGCTGACGAAAGGGGACATCAGGGACAGGGCCACCCTGGAGGCGGCCATCCCTGGCTACCAGGTGGTCATCCATCTCGCCTGCGTGTCCAACGATCCGAGTTTCGAGCTCAATCCCGAGCTCGGCAAGACCATCAACTACGACGCGTTCAGGCCGCTCGTCGAGATATCGCGCGACTCGGGTGTGGAGCGGTTTATTTACGCTTCGTCGTCGAGCGTGTACGGCATTAAGGAGGAAACAGACGTTACCGAGGAGCTCTCGCTTCAGCCGCTCACGGATTACTCCAAGTACAAGGCGGCCTGCGAGGATATTCTCCGCGATTACCGCGCGCCGGGATTCGTGACGCTGATCATTCGGCCCGCGACCGTGTGCGGCTACTCGCCCAGGCTACGGCTGGACCTCACGGTCAACATCATGACGAATCACGCGGTCAATCAGCGGGCCATCAAGGTCTTTGGCGGCACCCAGATGCGGCCCAACATCCACATCGAAGACATGGCCGACCTGTACGTGCAGGCGATAAAGTGGCCATCAGAGCGAATCGACGGCCAGACCTACAACGCCGGCTACCAGAATCTCTGCTTGAACGACGTCGCGTCCTTGGTCCGTGGCGTCGTCGGACCCGAGGTCGATATCGTCACCACCCCGACGAACGACAACCGCTCCTACCACATCTCGTCGGAGAAGATCCGCCGCGAGCTGGGGTTCGTGCCCCGACGCACCGTCGAAGACGCGGTGAAGGACATCGCCAGGGCGTTTCGCGCGGGGAAGATACCCGATTCGATGAACGACGACCGCTATTACAACGTGCGGAGAATGCAGCGATGCGCCCTGTAACCCGGCTGCGTGAGGATCGCTCGCAGGCGAAGACCGCTGCCCGGCGACACGGAGAAGACTACCTGCGCGCCATGACCGCATGCCTGAGCCAGATCTCCACCGACGAGATCGAGCGGCTCGCCGAGGAAATACTCCTCGCCTACGAGCGCGACGCCCAGCTCTTCCTGGCGGGAAACGGCGGCAGTGCGTCGCTCTGCTCTCACCTTGCGTGCGATCTGGGCAAGACCCTCCTTGGCAAGAACCCGACGACGGCCAAGAAGCGGTTCCGCGTCATCTCCATGTGCGACAACCTGTCGCTCCTCACCGCGTGGGCCAACGACGTGAGCTTCGACACGGTATTCGCCGAGCAGCTCAAG
>JACQUZ010000178.1 GCA_016210055.1 Deltaproteobacteria bacterium
AATGGCTTTGAACCCCTGGAGGACCCTTTCCAAATGGGCCTCAAGAAAAATGTGTAAACACTGTCCTCGGTATTTTCTGTATACCATGTCTCCGGTATGAACCAATTGGCAGGCCTGGAGGGACTGCCTACTACAAGCTCGACTCCTGTCTCGCTCTGCGTAGGCTCCCCTCGTTCGCTAAGTTGGGCCCACCCATGTTGCGCTCGAATTACTCGCGCCGCTCACTCGCTTCGAGTCCCTGGCTAGCATCTCATTTACTTCTTCCTTTTCAACCTCTCTGTCTTGAAAAACTGAATTGGCAGGCCTGGAGGGACTCGAACCCCCGACCCGCTGATTTGGAATCAGCTGCTCTGCCATCTGAGCTACAGGCCTCCTGCATAAAAAGAACTGGAGCCCACGACGGGGATCGAACCCGTGGCCTCTTCCTTACCAAGGAAGTGCTCTACCACTGAGCTACAAGGGCTTTCATATCAAACGGTAGAGCGGGCGACGGGACTCGAACCCGCGACATCTAGCTTGGAAGGCTAGAGCTCTACCAACTGAGCTACACCCGCGCCAATCAAATATCAGTGGAGGGGGAAGGATTCGAACCTTCGAAGGCATGAGCCGGCAGATTTACAGTCTGCTCCCTTTGGCCACTCGGGAACCCCTCCATTCGTCGATCGACCCCTCTTCCTCCGCATTTCCTGGAGCTGGCGACCGGATTTGAACCGATGACCCGCTGCTTACAAGGCAGCTGCTCTACCGACTGAGCTACGCCAGCAAATTTGCTTAGCTTTTCTCGGCTTATGAGGGCTGCCCGCAAAAATGAATGCTAGCTTATATTCGGCCAAACCAAGCATGTCAAGCGTTTTTCCGCCGAGCATCTAGCGAATTCGCGGTGCCGCGCCCTAGAGATTGAGCCTTGCCGGAATGTAGTCATCCGGCCTCGTTGCAGGCCCTGTTCCCGCGCCTGCATTCGTTTCCCTTCTTTGTGTCGGTGTTCCTGGACGGATGTACTCCCCTTTTTGCTGACCCGCCACTATTCTTAGTACTTCCTCTACAGCCACGAGCGAGGCCTCCGTCCACGGGCTGTCCACCCGGGCTCGTTTCGACATGGCGATGTTGCGCTCATGATAGAGAATGGACTTCTCCAGGAGCCTGCGAAGTTCCTGGTTCTCATTGACCAGTTTCACATAAGCGTCAACCTCCTGTCCGGTAAGATCGGGTGGCACCGGCACGGCCATGAAGTCGTTCCAGAACTCCCGGTACATGGTTCCGATCTGGAACACCGCCGCGGTCCCCCAGTTCGGATCACCGTACTCGACCGTCTTCATGTACCGATCGCGAGCCAGGAGGAACAGCTCGCTCTTCTGTTCGATGTCCAGATCGAGCTGCTGGGCAGGAAGCCGCAACGGGATCGCCTCGAACTGGCGGCGCGGGATATCTCCTAAATAATACTGGCACATCGCCACGAAATAGGGCGAATCAAGTGCTTCGTCCGGGCGGAGATCACGGCGAAATTTGATTCCTCCACGAAGGACTTCCTCGGCACCCGAGAAGTCCCCGAGTTCGACCAATGCGTACCCGAGCCGTGCGAGGGCTTCCATCCTGTCTTGAACCGATAGGTTCTCGTGGTCTAGGACGGACTCGAAAATCCGGGAGGAATCGGCGAACTGCCGAAGCTCTGCGAGGACAGCGCCGAGACGGTAGTGGGCATCCAACGAATCACGCGAACCAGGGGGGATGCGCTCAATCGCGTTCCGGTAGCGTTCGGCCGCAGTGGTGAAATCCCCCTTCCCTTCACTCGCCAGGCCAGCATTGTAGAGCGCCGCGGGTATCAGCGACGAACCGGGAAAGTCACGAACCAAGCGATCGTATTGCTGCAGCGCGACATCGTATTGCCCCTGAACGAGCGACTCGTTTCCTTCCTCGAGCAGCGTGCGGGCGTCGTACACCCGGGCCTCACCACCAGGTCCCGGGGAGACATCGATGCGGAGCGGCTCGAGGTGGATCACCGAACCGGCGCCCTCGGACTCGGAACTGGCCTGCGCGGAGGCTTCTACCGGCGGATGCGTGCGCAGGGGCGAACCCTGCTTCGGACCACATGCGAGCACGACTCCGCTGATCGCTAGCAGCCGCTTCATGACATGTCAGACGCCTGAAACATCATTTGGTTCCGCGCACTCACAGAACCAGCCTTAGCCCTTCACGACTTTTACGAAGACACGCCGGTCGCGAGGTCCATCAAACTCGCAAAAAAAGATAGCCTGCCAATGCCCGAGAAGGAGTTTCCCCGAGTCGACCAGGAGGGTGGTCGAAGCGCCGATGATCGAGGACTTGATATGCGCGTCAGAGTTGCCTTCCCCATGCCGAAATCCCGCTTCCTTCGGGACAAGGCGGGCGAGGTGGGCGAGCAGATCGGACTTGACATCCGGGTCGGCATTTTCCTGGATGGTCAAGCCTGCCGTCGTGTGGGGGCAGAAAACGGTCGCGAGGCCGTGCGTGGCGCCGGTTCGCTTGACCGCGGCGCGCACGAGGGCCGTAATGTCCACCATCTCCAACCGCGTGGTCGTTCTGATATCAATAGTCTGAACTTCGCTCATGTATCGGCCATAGCGTAACCCGCCACGATGGGCAAGTGATCGCTCGCAATAGCCGCCAGCCTGGAGCGGTGAACCCGGTAGTCCTCGACGCGTAGCCGGCCTCTTGAGTAGAGACGGTCAAGACGCAAGAGTGGCCACCTGGACGGAAAGGTGCCGCGAAAATCCAGGGAGGGCCACGCCGCGTCGAGAAATGAGCGCCCAAGGAGGCGCGTCGCGGGTCCGGGGGGCCAGTCGTTGAAGTCCCCGCCGAGCACGAGCGGGGGCTTGACTCCCGAGATCGGCCCATGATCCCCAAGGAGCTGGTCGATCTGGCTCCGACGTTCACCCCACGCCAACCCCAGGTGGACTGCGACCACCGTCAAGCCCTGGCGGCAAGGCAACGTCAAGTCGATCCTCAAGCACCCCCGGGGCTCTCGCCCAGTGACCGAAAGGTCAAACCTCCTCGACGAGTCTATTCTCCCGCGAGCCAGGACGACATTGCCGTAGCCCCACGGTCCAGTGGGCATCGTGTACCCGGCTGCGTACTCGAGATCAAGGGCCGACGCCAATACCTTCGCCTGGTCGAAGGTTGGCTCGCGGCCAACCCGGTCTCCGACCTCCTGGAGAAGATAGACATCGGCACGGATCTCGTCGAGCACTGACGCGATGCGTTCCACGTCGAAGCGGCCATCGGCGCCAACGCAGCCGTGGATGTTGTAGCTCACCACTCGAAACAGCGAAACGGATCCCTAGCATCCTCCTGGCCAAGAGCACGATGGAACCCTGGTTGCACCAATTCGGTGGGTGGCGTTCCGTGCACCCTTGCGGCTTGCCGTGGGGATTGGCCTCTTGCTCTGGACAGGTGGCACAACGCCAGTTCATGCAGCGCGGCCAGACGCAGAAGGGCGTACCGTGCGGCGGGTTTCTCTCGCGGGCAACCGGGCGTTTTCCGACCGGGCCATTGTGTCTCGATTGGCCACTCGTCCGCCCCGGGGCCTCTGGTTTTTTCGCAAGAGCACGCAGGTCGACTCGATTGCCATTCGGCAGGACGAGAAACGAGTGATTTCGTTTTACAGGGAGCGGGGTTTCTTTTCAGCGGCCGTGCGCAGGGTTGATATCGAACTCGTGGGACAACGACGCGCCGACGTTCGATTTGTGGTCGAAGAAGGAAAACCCACCCGGATCGCGAACATCGAGCTGGTCGGCCTGCCCACGGCTAGCAACATGGACGCGGTGGACCTCCTCGAGGCGATTCCTCTCAAGAGAGGACGGACGTTCATGCACGCGACGTACCTCGAGGCCAAGGAACGCCTCCGCGCCGAGCTCGTCCAACGTGGACACGCACATGCGGTCGTGAGCGGTCAGGCATTCGTCGACCGCGACCTCCACGAGGCCTCCGTGCGGTTTGACATCGATGCCGGCCCACTCACGCGTTTCGGTGACGTCCGCGTCGTCGGCCTCATTCGAGTTCCAGAGCGCACGATTCGTGCACGAATTGCTTGGAGACGCGGTGAAGTGCTCGATCCCATGAAGATCCAGCGCACGGAAGGGCTGTTGTACCAACTTGGCTACTTCAGCTCGGTCCGAGTGGACTACCAGAGGAGTGGGCGCCCCGCGATAAGTGATGTCACGATCCGCGTGACAGAAGGGTCCCGGCACGAGATCCGGCTTGGCGCGGGTCTTGGGGTCGACCGCTCGCGGGTCGAGGTGAGGGGGCGCGCGGGATACGTGGTTAGGAGCGCTTGGGACCCGCTCTTGACCATTCGCCTCGACGCGCGCCCTGGGTTCACGGCGCTGCGCGGCCGTGCTGCGGAACGCGGGTTCACGGGGGAAGCCACCGCATCGATCGAGCGAGAGGACTTCCTCCTCCCCAGGTTGCGCGCGATGGGCTCGGGGTCCTACGAGCTCGAGACACTCGAGGCCTACTCGACCCGTGGGCCGATGCTTCGCTTGAGCTTTTCCCGCCCGCTGCTTCTCGACCGACTTCTCGTGTCGGCCGGTTGGCAGTTTCGGTACCTCGACGTGGTCGATTTCGATCCGGGCCTGGTAGAGGAGCTCAACCTCAAGGATCCGTACCGACTCGCCTTCTATGAACAGAGCGTCACGTACGATGGTCGGGATCAGCCTCTGGAGCCGCGGCGTGGGGCTCTTGCTGAGCTTCGACTCGAGGAGGGGGGGGCCGCGGCAGGTGGGGCGTTTCGCTATTTCAAGATCACGCCCGAGCTGCGTGGATTTGTGCCCATTGGTGAACGAGTAGTAGCCGCCGGGCGCCTGCGGGTGGGTCGGATAACGGCTTCCTCTGGGGGGACTCCCGTATCGCAGAGGTACTACGGCGGTGGTTCGTCAGGGCACCGGGGCTTTGGGTTTCGGCGCCTTTCGCCGATGGGCACCACGGCTGGCGGCCGCCTTGTCCCCGTCGGAGGCGATACCCTCTTGGAGTCCAGCGTCGAGGCCCGCGTCGATGCGGTGAAATGGCGGGAGCAGTGGGTCGGGCTGGCTGCTTTCGTCGACGGTGGCGACGTCACGGGCGACTTCGAAGATCTGTCGCTGGGGGATCTTCACGTGGCCGCAGGGCTCGGGCTTCGCTATGGGACGCCCATCGGGCCCCTGCGCCTCGACGTGGGATACCGGCTCAACCGAACCGGTGCGGGCAACCCGGATCCCGGCGAGCGAGTCGCTATTCATTTCAGTATCGGGGAGGCGTTCTGATGCGCCGGCTTCGGGCAATTCTCCGGTGGGTGCTGGGGGCGGTTGTCCTCTTGGGCGCGACCTTGGTGGGAATACTGCTGCTGCTCCGCACGGATTGGGGACGAGAGAGAGCACGGAGGGAGCTCGAGGCGCGGATCAATCGTGTCCTCGTCGGGGAGGTGTCGATTGGCACCCTGCGCGGGAGCTTTCCCCGCCATGTCGTCCTGCAGGGAGTCAAGGTTAGGGATGCCCTCGGACGGACGCTGGTCACCGCGGACCAGGTGGTGGTGGACCTGGATCTGCTTCCCCTCTTGTTCCGCGAAGTACACCTTTATCGCCTGCTGGTCGAAGGCCCGTCGGTCACTGGGCAGAGGGATGAATGGGGAGTGCTCGACTTGCAAGCCCTACTTCCTCCGAGGCGGCCCGAGCGGAAACCCTGGAGATTCCGCTTGGATGACGTCAGAGTGCAGGGAGGAACGCTGTCCATTGCCGATGGCCGTGGGACAACCCACTCGTTCCGCGACATGGCGGTCCTCGTGAGCGTGCGGTCGGGTGCATGGGGCTGGGAGCTCGTCGCTGAGCACGCGTCCGCCTTTTGGATCGAGCGCGCGCTCCGCGTGGAGATCAAGGGTCGCTTCGCGGGTACGACGGAAAAGGAGGGGAGGTCCAGTGTCCTGGGCGCCCGAGGGGTTACTGCTCGTGTGGATGACTCGTTCCTCGAGCTACCGGTTGCCCTTTTTTCACCGACGAGATCGCGGCTGTTCGGCGTCCTCAATGCCGAGCTCGTGGACTTGCCCGTCAAGGGACATCACGCTGCCCGTGTGGTCGCTGTGCGCGTCGGGCGGTCCACGCCGATGAGGGCATGGGCCATCGGACGGCTGGCCGACGCGGAAGTGCGCATGGTTGGCCACGCCTGGCCCGAGGCTCGAAGAGGAAGCGCGCGAGCCGAAGTAGAGGGGTTCTCGCCGTCCGCCCTCGTCGCCGGCGCCCCGCCCGGGAACCTGCATGGAACAATCTCGACGGACGTGGCTGGCACGGCCCTGCGGACGCTCAGGGGAACCATGGAGATCAATGCGGCCGGGAACCTGGCGGGGGTTCGGCTGCGCCATGTCCGCATCCGTGGCGAGGGCGTGGGTGGGCTCGTTCGTGCCCAAGTCTTGGTGGACAGCGACGTTGGGCGGAGCACCGCACATGGGGAGCTCCGCCTGCTCGAGGAGACCGTGGTCGTCGAGGCGGCGCGCGCCCGTGGGGAGGTGGCGTCCCTTACGGCGGTGTTCGGTCCACGCGCCGGGGGATTGGTGGGTTTTGAGGTTGCCGCCCAAGGGCCCCTTCACGCGTTGGCAGTGTCCGGGATTGCAACGGGGAGACGAGTTCGCCTTGGGGCGACGAGGGCGGCGACGGCACGAATCGAGGTATCGCTTCAAGGAGTCCCGAGCGATACCCGGGGTTCCGTCCAGTTCCTGGCTCATGAAGCCGCGTATCGGGAGCGCTCCCTCGGAAAACTCCAAGCCACAGCGGCGCTCTGGGCCCGCGGAAGTCGTGCGGTTGTGTCATTACGCGGCGGAGGGCCGCCCAGCCCGCATGCAGTGGCGAGCAAGGCTTCCATTTGGCGTGAATCCGGTCGCATCCACGTGCGCCTGCAGGAACTGCTCGTGACCACCCGATCTGTCCCATGGGAAGGGCGAGGCGGCACGCTCACCTGGTTCGATGACGGCCGGTTGCACGTTCGTGATCTCGTTCTTGCGTCAAGAGCAGGCCATGTCCTCGTGGACGGGCTGGTCGGGTGGCGGCGCGGGCCTCCGTCGGGAAGGGCGCACGTGCACGTGACTGGGTTGGACCTGTCAACCTTCCAAGGAGCCTTGTTTCCAGAGTCGCGTGCCGCGCACCCGCTCGAGGGGACGGTGACCGTGGACGTGCTCGCCAGTAGGCAAGGGAAGGAGCTTGCTCTATCCGCCGACCTAATCGGGGACACAATCCGCTGGCGGAAAACCGCTCCGAGCACCTCGTGGCTGGCGCGCGTGCGGCTCGCCCGCGGGCGTCTTTCGGCCGACGCCCAAGTCGCGACTCCCCGGGGCGGGAAGGCGGAAGTCGCCCTCGACATGAATGCCCCGCGTGCTCCGCTCGAGCTTGCTGGGTGGAAGCGCCTATCCGCTCGAGACGTCAACCACGCCGAAGTGACGGCGAGCGACACGGATCTGGAGACCCTGGCGGAGCTCGTTGGGCGACCAGCCACTTGGCGTGGGCGCATCGATGGGGGGATCGTTGTCGGGGCCGGTGGTGAGCCAGCCAGCGTGAAGATCGTGGGGCGAGACCTGCAAGCGCGCGGAATTCGGGATCTGGACGCGACGGTTCAGGCGAGCATTTCTTCTGGCGTCCTGGCAGCCCAGATGAGCGCGCGATTGAGTGGCTCGCCGCTCCTCACAGCCCGGCTCGGAGGCAGGGTGACGACCGACGAGGTCCTGGCTTCCAGGGGGAGAATCCTGCGCTCCACTCCCATTCGCGGCCAGGTGGATGTCCCGGGGTTTCCGCTGGAAATCCTCCGCCGCGCCGGGATCCTCGAACGTCAGCTTTCCGGGACGCTCGTGGCTACCGCGACGTTGGCAGGGCCTTTCACGTCGCCGTTGATCGATGCGGACGTGAACGTCCACAACGCGCTCATTGGCCGCGTGCCATTTCGGGAGCTTGGCGCGCGGGGTCGAATCGAGAAGGAATGGATTGATGGGCGGCTGGTTGCCCAGCAGGTCAGTGGGGGACAAGCCGAGGCCCAGATCCGCTTGTCACGGTTGCCACTCGGACACGCGTCCGCCACCGTGGTGTTGCGGTCGTTCGATCTGGCGTTTCTGTCGGCGCTCGGCAAGCAGGTCACCTTCCTCTCGACAGCTCAAGGAACACTGGACGGCACGCTCAACGTCACCGGTACACGAATGGCCCCCAGGGTCTCGGGAAAAATCCAGCTTGCGCGTGGGCGCTTCACCTGGGGGGGGGGAGCTCAGGTTATCGAGGACGTGCATCTCAGCGCCCGATTGCATGAAGAGCGGCTCGTCCTCGAGTCCCTTTCTGCGCGCTCTGGTGGTGGTCGCCTTGCGGCCCGGGGATCCGCAGTGCTCTACGGGCTATTGCCCAGGCGGTTTTCCGCCGAGCTTCAAGCCGAGCGCCTCCCTGTAAATGTAGGCCGCTTTGTCGCCGGTGTGGACCTGTCCGCGCAGTTCTCTGGAAATCGCCTGGAGGAAACATGGTGGGTTGAAGCTCTCGTCAACCGAGGACTCGTGCGAATGCCCCGGGACACGCACCCCGAGCTTCAAGCAGTCGGTCCGCTCGAGGACGTGATCTACGTGGACGAGCGGGCCGTTGCCGCCCGCCAGCGCACGTTGGTAGCGCGCGAGCGGGCCCAAGCGCGAGCTCCAATTGCACGAGTCCACGTGTCCGTCCCGCGAGGAGTGATCATCCGTGGCCCCGAAGTGGATGCGCTCTTGAAGGCCGACCTGAACCTGGAACTCTGGCGGATGCGGACCAGCATGACGGGCAATGTTGAGGTGATTCGAGGGACTGCCACCCTCTTTGACCGACGGTACGAAATCCGCCGAGGACTCATTGCACTCGATGGTTCCGACCCACCTGACCCGCGCCTCGACCTCAGGCTCGTGCACGAGTTTCGAACCGCGACCGTATTCCTCGACGTAGCGGGAACGCTGCGGGAGCCTGCGCTGACGCTTTCTTCCGATCCACCGCTGTATGATCAGGCGCAGCTTCTCGGGTTCGTACTTGGGAGTGATCCCGATGAGCCGGCGCTCGCAGTCCAGTCAACCAAGGAAAAAGCCCTGGGAATGACCTCTGCTCTACTGCTCGGACAACTGAGGAGGCGCCTGGCAGAAGTCCTCCCGGTCGACGTGTTGCGCGTTGCCATCGGGGATGCAGAGCTCGGGGCCACGCGTTTCGAGGTGGGCAAGTGGGTCATGGACAACCTCCTCCTTGGGTACCGCTACCGAAGCAGCACCGACGAACGCGAAAACCGGAATGAGGTGACGGTCGAGTACCGATTTCTGCGTCGGTGGCTCTTCGAAGGGCGGTATGGCGATCGGGGAATGGGAGGTGCCGATCTCTTGTGGACCAGGCGTTATTAGTGAGCACAGGTTGCCGCACCCGTTCTTGATCGAGGCTCGTTCCTGCACGCTCGATCGCTACCGAGGCGCCGCTCGTGCGCTCGGAAAGGTGGAAAGTCGGCGTTGTTTCAGAAATGAGAGGGCGCCATGCGGGTGGCACGTTGCCTGCACGTGGTCGCGGTGGCGGAGGTGTGCGTGGAGCGACAGCATCTCGTCACATTCCGGATCCGCCGCAACACGGACGTAGCGCAGGCGAGGGAGAGGACGCGGGCGGCGGCAGAAGCCCTCGGGATCTTCCGCGACGACGCCATCCGGGCAGCGACCGCCGCGTCTGAGATCGCGCGGGCCATCGTCTCAAAGGGCGGATCGGGCGAGGTGGCGATCGAAGTCGTCTTGGGGAAACAACCTGGACTTGCGCTGCGCTTTCGCTCGGACCGGATGCTTTATTACAGCCACGAGGTATCGTGGGATCCCCTGCGGGCAGCTCGCATGCTCGCGGACGTGTTCGAGGACCGAGCGGAAGGCGGGATCCACGAGATCCTCCTGATCAAGCACGCGCCCGCCGGTGACCTGCGCGAGCGGGTACCAGCCGCACGTGAGGCCCTGGTCGAAAAGGACGCGGGTGACAGCTCGAGCGTCATCAAGGCGCAGAACCGGGAGCTCGTGAGGCTCCTCGATGAGCTGCGCCGTCGAGGACGGGAGCTCGAGCGCATGAACGATGAGCTCCGGCGCGCCAACAACAGCGCCACGGCGACGATGCTTCACTTGTCAGAGCTTGCTCGTCGAAAAGACGAGCTCTCCGCGGCCATTGCCCATGACCTGCGCTCGCCGCTCGCAGCCGTGAAGGGCGCCATTGACCTCCTCGTCGGGGGCGTTGCCGGTGAGATCACCGACGAGCAGCGGCGTTACCTCGAGATCGCCGAGCGCGCGGCGAGCCATATCCTGGAGCTCGTGAGCGACCTGCTCGACTCCTCGCTCCTCGATGCCGGCCTGGCACAGCTCGATCTCACGGTGCTGCGGCTCACCCAGGTGGTCCAAGAGGTGTCCACCACGGTGGCCTTCCTCGCCAGAGAGAAAGGGATCGGATTCCTCATCGACATCCCGCCCGAGCTACCGCCGCTCCGGTGCGACAGGCACAAGCTGGGACAGATTCTGACGAACCTGCTCACCAACGCCGTGAAATTCACGAACGCAGGAGGCTTGGTCACGCTTCGGGCGCAGCCGGGAGACGGGCAGATGGTCGCGGTGGAGGTATCGGACACGGGCATCGGGATCGCGCCGTCCCGCGTGGCCGAGCTGTTCGACAAGTTTCGGCGCTCCCATAGCCGGGGCACGCGAGGAGAGCGGGGAACCGGGCTAGGTCTCCATATCTGCCGCCACCTCGTCGAGATGCATGGGGGCACCATCGGCGTTGAGAGCGAGCTCGGCCACGGCACGACCTTTCGCTTCACGATCCCAACTCATTCCGAGCACGCACTCCAGCGCGTCTCCCCATGAAGATCCTCGCATGCACGGATTTCTCTGCGGCAGCCGCAGCCGGCGAGCGCGAGGCTGCGCGCCGGTTTCCAGACGCGACGCTCGTGATCTTCCACGCGACGAACCTTCGCATGCTGCGCAGGATCGTGGAGCAGACGGGCCTCGACGGAGCGAGGCTGTACGAGTCGATGACGAGCTATGCCGATCAGCGAATGAACGAGGTGGTGAACCGGCTCATCTCGCAGGGACGCAAGGCCATTGCCGAGCTGGGTGAAGGGGATCCGGTGGACTTGGCGCTCGCAGCCGCGTCGCGGCACCATGCCGATCTGGTCGTCATGGGTGCACCGGCAGGTGAACCCGTCGGTCGGTTTAGGACCCTTCTAGTGCGCAAGTCTCGCCTGCCCGTCCTACTCATCCCGACGGAGGAATAAGGTGCTGACTAGTCCACGGAAAGGGGGAGGACCATGGTTGCCGTTGTGCCTGCGCCTGGCCGGGTCTCGACGTGGAAGCCGCCGAAATGGTGGTAGGCGATGAACTTGGCGATCGTCAGGCCCGTGCCGTCGGCATTGCGGGTGGAATAGCCGATTTCAACCGCATGGCGCGCGGTTTCCGGCGACATCCCGTCGCCCTTGTCGATCACGTCGATGTGGAGATCCGTGTCGTCGTGGTGCGCGCGCACCATGACGTCACTCCCTGGCGCGGACGCTTGGATTGCGTTGTCGATGAGCGCGTCGAGTGCCACCGCGAGCTGGTCCGGGTGCAAGGGCAGCGGCGGGAGGTCGGGAACCAGCTCTAGAGATAGGCGAACCGGCACGGCTGCGGCGGCCCGTTGAGCTCGCGCGGCGGCCCCTTCGAGAATTGGGACGACGCTCGTGACTTCCCGCGGTACAGCGTCGGGCTCCACGCGAACATAAAAGGCCTCCAGGCAATCGGTTACCCGCTCGACGACGCGCGCGATGGCCTGGAGCGGAGCGTCGACATCGGTGGGGACTGACGGGAGCCTGCCAAGTCGCTTGGAGAGGAGCTCGGCGTTCAGGTTCAGGGAGTTGAGAGGTTGCTTGAGCTCATGGGCGAGCGCCATGGCCAAGAAAGAGCGTCGAATCCGCTCACGCTCTGCCGTGCTGGGACCGCTTGGGGCAGCCTGCCGAAATGCACGGCGACTGCGCTCTCGGTTCATTGAGCCCTCCGCTTTATCTCGATTCCGTACTCGGCGAGCTTGTTGTAGAGGGATCGGCGGGAGATCCCGAGGATCTCGGCGGTGATCTTCTTGTTCCCGTCCTGCGCCTCGAGGGTCCGCTGAATGATCTCCTTTTCCGCCTCTTTCATGGTGGACCCGAGCGGAATCCGAATCACCTCCTCGGTGGGGCCGGCGCGATAGATCATCTGCGGCAGCAGCTCGGGATCGAGGGTTCGCCCTCGTGCGAGGAGGACCGCCTGCTCCAACACGTTGCGCAGCTCCCGCACGTTCCCGGGCCAGTTGTATCCATCGAGAAGGCGCTGGGTCTCGGTCGGAATGATTTCCACGGCCTTTCGATAATGTTGGGAAAAAAAGCGCAGGAATTCCACGGCCAAGACTGGAATGTCCTCGCCCCGCTCACGCAGGGGAGGGAGGTAGATGTTCAAGATGTTGAGGCGATAATAGAGGTCCTCCCGGAACTCATTCGTCTCGACCATCTTCATGAGGTCGCGATTCGTCGCGGCGACGACCCGGACGTTGACTTGCTTTTCCTTCTTGCCGCCGATGCGGGTAAACGTGAAGTTCTCCAGCACCCGCAGGAGGTTGATCTGGGTGCGCTCGTCCATGGTCGAGATCTCGTCAAGGAAGATGGTCCCACCGTCGGCGAGCTCGAACTTCCCCTCTTTTCGGTCGGTCGCACCCGTAAACGAACCTCTCTCGTGCCCGAAGAGCTCCGACGCGATGAGGTCCCGTGGAATGGCGCCCGTGTGCACGGCGATGAAGGGTCCTTCGCGGCGCACGGACCGGTTGTGAATTCCCCTGGCCACGAGCTCTTTCCCGGTACCACTCTCCCCCGTGACGAGCACGGTGGCGTCAGATGCCGCCGCGAGCTTGATCTTCTCGAAGACGTTGTGCATGACCCGCGAGCGGGCGATCATCCCCTCGAAGTTCACCTCGCCAGAACGACCCGCCAGAAGGAGCCGGTTGGGGAGGTAGTCGGGACGCCTTGCAAGAAGCGCGGCAACGCGCTCCCGAAGCTTCCTCGGGTTGACGGGCTTGCGGATGTAGTCTGACGCTCCCCGCTTGAGCGCGGACACCGCCGTTTTCACGGTCGCATGTCCGGTAATGAGGACAATGGCCGTCGCGGGGCTGTTTTCGTGCACGATCTTCGTGAGGTCCACCCCGCTCTTGCCAGGGAGCAGCATGTCGGTCAGGAGCAAGTGATAGGTGTCGAGCTGGAAGCGCTCGAGTGCCTCCTCGGCGTTGCTCGCAATCTCGACATGGTACCCGTCCTCGCGCAGGATGATGGCCATGGCCTCGGCGATGTCCGGCTCGTCATCCACCACGAGGATTTTCTTGGTGACGGCCACTCGAGGGGAGCGAGGAGAGGTCGAGCTGTCTCCCCCCTGTTCGAGCGCCTCCAGAGCGTCTCCAATACTTGGCATGGGCTCCTCGGCAATACCGCGCCGCCTGATTTTCTAGCAGCGCGCGAGGACATGTGCAAGACGCAATGACTACTTCTTGCGCTTTGTCTTGCTCAGCACTGTAAAAATTCGAAATACCGTACAGTTCGCAAGCAGCAAGCGCGCGCGAATTCCGCGCACGTGTAATCGCTGCGCGCTCCGGAGTGCTTGCCGACGGAGGAATCGGTCGCTTCCTTGGCGCACGTGCGCTGGAAGGAGACACGGAGTTCCTGCACATGAGCAAGGATTTCCACTTTAGGCAGCCAAGTGAAACTCCGTTCGCTCGGCCTCCATTGTTGCCGCGGGCTTGCGCGCGCCGCGACCGCGGCACGAGGGATGCACATGGGTTGGACATGCATCGCAATGGCGACCCGGAGGACGGCCATCGATCAGAAGGGGTTCGCGAAGCGGCACTGCGGCTGGGTGAGGACGTCGAGACACTTCGCGAGGTGCTGCTTCGTGAAAAAAACGACTTCGTCCACGCGGTGACAGGGCTGGTCCGTGAACGCCCCTTTGGAGCCGTGCTTCTTGCGCTTGGCATTGGCTACGTCCTCGGAGGAGGGCTCTCATTGCGCAGCGCTGGGCGTCTCATCGGCGTCGGATTGCGAATCGGCGGCATGGAGGTCATTCGGGATTGGCTCAGGGTTCCAGCCAGTCAGACCGCGTGACAAGAAACGGATACGAACGGGCAGGAGGCGACAGATGGGCCTCAGAAGAGCACGATTTGAAGAAGCACCGAAGAAGCCCATGCGGGAGGGCCCGCTCACGCAGGAGGAAGAGCGCCGGCTCGCAAGACTGTGGCGCGTCAACTCCGACGAAAAGGCGCTCGGCCGACTGGTCTCAGCGCACATGGGCCTCGTGATCCGGATCGCCCTGGAATTCCGCCACTCGGGTCCCCCCATGGAAGACCTGATCCAGGAGGGAAACCTGGGGCTCACGATCGCTGCCCGTCGATTCGATCCGAACCGACGCACGCGGCTCGCGACCTACGCCACGTACTGGATCCGTGCGTGCATGCTGGAGCATGTCGTCCGCTCTCATGGTCCGGTCCGCATTGGCACCACGCGCTCCCAGCGCAAGATTTTTTTTGGTCTCGGGCGGGCGCGGCGCAAGCTGGAGTGCGAGGGCGAGACGGCGGACGCCGAGCACCTGGCATCCGTCTTGGGCGTGGAGCAAGGGGACATCGAGGCGATGACGCCCCGCCTGACCGGACGCGATATCTCGCTCGATGCGCCGCGGGGTTTCGACGATCGGCGCCCGATGGCCGCATCGCTCGCCGAAGACGCCATGACACCCGAGGAGATGATCGCTGGTATTCAAGAGGACGATCATCGGCGGGCGCAGGTGTACGAGGGGCTGAAGGTGCTCGATCCGCGGGAACGAGCCATCATCCGGGCCAGGCACATGCGGCAACGCCCTGCGACGTTGGCGTGCCTAGGCAAGAAATTCGGGATCAGCCGTGAACGCGTGCGGCAGCTCGAGCTCCGGGCAAAAGCCAAGCTCCGCCAGTTCGTGGATGTGGATGGCACCCTCGCCAACCTGCCACTCGAGTGCTAACACGTTGCCGTGACATCGCTCGGCCTCACGCGACGAAGCGCGTGAGGCTCCGACGAACACGGTCTACCGGCCGGGGCTGGGGGACCTTCTTGGGCTCGCAATGCCCACCTCTCAACGCGAGCCTTACTCCTGCCGACTTGCCCTAGCGTGATTCCTTGCGGCGCTTGCGGCGACTTGCTTCACGCTCCTTGCGCTTGCGGCGGGAGCTCGGTTTTTCGTAATGCCTTCGGCGCTTGACCTCGCGGAGCACGCCCTCGTTGGCCATCAGGCGGCGCAAGCGCCTGATGGCCCGCTCGACCCCGCGATCATCGACCTTGACTTCCAACGGCCTCCCCACGACGGGCGCGACGGCAACGGGCGGGCCCTCGGAAGACGGCGTCTCACGATCTTGCACCATGCCCCACCGTGGCTACGGCCGCTTGTCGGCGCCAGGAGGCGGCGATTCCGCTTGCTTTTCCCCCCACGGCATCCGTGCGCGCACGCGCTCCGACATCTCGCGCCTGCGCTCCCCGATTTTCTCACGGAGCTCACGCCCCGACCTTGGCGCGAGGAGCAGCGTGACCGCCGAGCCCACGACTGCACCAACCCCGGCACCAACGAGGATCCCAGCAAGGAACCGATCTTGCCGCGCCTCGATCCCCAGGGCCTCAAGAATGTCTTCCTTGGTGACCATGTCTCCTCCTTGATTCCGATTTCGCTATCGCCTGACTACCTTGCCGACCAGAAACCCCATGCCGAGAGCACCGATGAGCGCCGCACCGGGGTGCGCGCGTATCCAAGTGGAGATGCGCTCGATGAGCTCGCCCGCTTCTTCCGCGTAGTGCCGCCCAACCTCTCGCGCAGAAGCGGCCATCTCTCGAACCTTTCCATCACCGGTCTCCTTGCTCTCAATGAATTCCATTTGCTTCCTCCACTTGTCGAAAGTGCACACCACGTGCCCAGTGCTCGCGCGCAGCGCTTGCATTGGCCGTCTCTCCGTGCCAGCCGCGCACACCTCGGCAGGCGAACGTGTGCAAGCATTTCACTTTAGGACCCGTGCTCCGACAGGGATTCCGCCGGCACACCGCCTGCACCAAGGACGGGCATGCCGCACGCTCCGATTCGTGTCCTGGCCGTTGATGACGACGAGAGCTGCCGCATCGCGCTCTCGGCAGTCCTCTATCAGCTCGGCTACCAGGTCGAGCTCAGCGATTCGGGGCCAGCGGCCCTCGAGCGTCTCTCACGGGATCCGATCCCAGACGCGGTGCTCCTGGACGTCGCCATGCCGCACATGGACGGCATCGAAACCCTAAGGCGCTACCGGTCGCGCGGCGGCGCGGTGCCAGTCATCATGATCTCGGCGTTCGAAGAAGCGGATGTGGTCATCCAGGCCATGCGCGTGGGGGCGAGCGACTACGTCACCAAGCCGTTCCAGGAGAACGAGCTGAGAGAAATCATCGAGCGTGTCGTTGAACTTCGTCCCCTGCGCGCCGGTACGTCCACGTCGGTGATTGCGGGCGGCAGCCATTCCAAGCGGCGTCTCGGGGTGTCTGCGGCCATGCATCGGGTCGAAGCCCTCATCGATCGAGTGGCCGACGCCGACGTGCCGATTCTCATCACCGGCGAGAGCGGCGTCGGAAAGGACGTGGCTGCTCGCGAGATCCACGCCCGGTCGCCGCGACATGACCGGGTGTTCGTCAAGATCAACTGCGCGGCTCTGCCCGAAAACCTCCTCGAATCGGAGCTCTTTGGGTACGAGCGCGGGGCCTTCACCGGCGCCCAGCGCGCGAAACCGGGGCAGTTCGAGCTGGCCAACGGGGGAACCCTGTTTCTCGACGAGATTGGCGAGATGCCCGCCCCGCTCCAGGCCAAGATGCTGCAAGCCCTGCAGGACGGCGAGTTCTATCGGATCGGTGGCCAAAAGAAGGTGCGGGTCGACGTCCGCATCATCGTCGCCACCAACCGAGATCTCGAGCGCGCGATCCGTGAGGGGACTTTCCGAGAGGATCTTTACTACCGGTTGAACGTGGTACACATGCGTATTCCGCCGCTCCGAGAGCGGCGTGAGGACATCCCCGGACTCATCGCGCTCTTTGTGGAGAAATACGGCCGTCGCTACGATCGCACCCCTGCAGACGTGCCGCCCGAGGTCGTCAGCCGTTTCCTCACGTACGACTGGCCCGGGAACGTCCGCGAGCTGGAAAACCTGGTGCGCCGTCTCATGGTCCTGCGTGATCCGAGCTACGTGTACGCCGAGATGCGGCCCAATGTCCAACGGGAGGCACGCGAGCGCAAGGGCGATGTGCCCGTGCAGCAAGCGGCGCCGGTCTCGTTCCCGCCCATCCCTTCACGCAGCGATGCGGGCTCGGTCATGTCCGCAGCAACACCAGCACCCCCCTCGCCCTCGCCCCCTCTCGCGGCCCCACCCGCGGTGACCATGCCGCCAGCATCGTTCCCAGGCGAATACCCACACGGCGCCACCCCGGACGTGGGGGAGCGCCCTCCTTTCCCCCTCCCGCCGCCAAGAGCACCGTTCCCTGTGCCTCCGGTCCCACGCGGAGGCAGTTACCCATTCGGAGGGTATGCGTCAGATGCGGCGGCAACGCCCCTTGGAGCGGTCGTGGCCGCGGAGTTCTCGGCAGCCGGCGAGAACGGGAAGGTCGACCTGAAGGCGCTAGGCCGCAAGGCGGCAGAGATTGCCGAGAGAGAGGCCATCATCGCGATGCTCGCACGCACCGGCGGATCCAAGCGGGAGGCCGCTGCCCGGCTGGATATCAGCTACAAGGCCATTCTCTACAAGATCCGCGAGTTCGGGATTGGCCGCCCGCGCACTTCGTCTCGTCCAAAGCAGACCGTCCCTAGTGGGGGTCCTCCCACCGGTCCTCCCACCGGTCCTCCCACCGGTCCTCTCGCGCTCGGCCCCGAGCCTGAGGCGCCGCCTGCGTCCGACGACGATGACCTGGAAGCTGAGTTCCTGCCCGACGAATCCGCACCGACCGCTGGTTAACACTACTGCGTCACTTCCCCGCCTGCTGCGAGCGCATCCGCCGGGCATCTCGCGCCGTGCGTCCTCGCTTGCTCCTCGGCGTGCTTCAGCACGCCTTCGTCGCTCGCTCCGCCGATTATCATCGGCGGGCAGCAAGCTCGGACAGCTCCGGGCGCCGCCGCGATCTGCCGCGGCGGGCTGCGCTCTCGCGACGGCGTGGAAATGACGCAGTAGTG
>JACQUZ010000179.1 GCA_016210055.1 Deltaproteobacteria bacterium
GCGTGCCCCGGCGCAGCCGAAACCGATCAAGGATGCCGCCAGGGCGACTAGGGCGCAAACCTCCGGCCGTAGCGCTCGTCTGCTCAACCCCATAGATCGGTGTATCCCCAGGGAGATTCAAGCTTTCACGCGCAGGGGCGGGCTGTCAAGGCGAGGGCTCCGCGGGACCGGCCTTGTCGCTGATTTTCGTGCGATGATAACGTTGCTTGTCGGGATCCGGCGAGAAGCCGATTCGATGCGCGATTCACACATTCCTAGTGGCCGTAACGGTGTTCCGCCGCTCCCGGTAGACGTGCGGAGGACCGATCCGACGCACCCATGCCAAAAGCTGCGCGGGCTCGAAGCCGAGCTCGCTGCAAGCGAGCGGGAAGGCGTGGGCGAGGAATCCCTCGCGGCCCTTCACCTCAAGCTCGCCAAGGTCTGGGCGGAGGAGCTATCTAGGCTCGATCGGGCGCTGTTCCACTATCAGCGCACGTGGGAGCTCGCGAAAGGCTCGGACGACGCGCAGGCGGCCCGAGCGGCGGCCCGAGAAATCCGCAGGTCGCTGGGCGACGAGGCGGCCGTGGTGAAGCTGTACGAAAATGAGCTCGCATCCATGGATGAGCGCACGGCCCCGGCTGAAGCGCGATGCGCGGTGCTCAGATCTTTGGGTCAAGTCCTGCTCGCCTCGTCCCCGGGCGAAGGAATCACGTGCCTCGAGCAAGCGCTCGAGCTCATGCCTCGTGACGAGGCAGCGATGACCATGCTCGCCGAGGCCTGCGCCGCACGCGCCTTCTCCATGGGGAATGAGCCAAGCTATCGCGAGCGCGCTGTGAACCTGTTCCTTGCCCTCGCTGGTCTCAAGTGGGCGGAGGATCGCGATGCCTCGATAGCGCTGATGCGCAGGGCGCTGGGCGTGGATCCCACGTCGGCTCGCGCCGCTGACGACCTCGAGCGGGCGCTCGGTGAGGTAGAGCGGTGGGACTTGCTCGACCAGCACTTCCGGCAGCGCCTGGTTTTTGTCGAGGAGCCCGACGAAGCGCGAGCGCTCATGTTGAAGCGCTCGCGGCTCCTTCTGGAGAAGCTCGGCAACAGGGGCGAGGCGAAGCAACTGCTCGAGCAGCTATCCCGCGCGGAGCCTGCGGATGGCCCGGCTACCCAGGCGCTCATCGAGCTCTGCCGCGAAGACGGGGATTTTGCCCTTCTCCGGGAGCTCGGCGAGAGGAAGCTCGGCGAGCCGGAGCTCTCGGCAGTGAGTCGAATCGAGATCTTTCTCGAGCTCTCGACAATTTCCCGAGACAAGCTCCGGGATCGCGACCGAGCTGCGGAGTACCTCCACCAAATCCTCTCGATTGATCCCTTCCATTCTGAAGCTCACGAACGCTACGCCGCGCATTTTCGTGAGAAGCGAGACTGGCGCGGGCTTTCGGAGCTCGCCCAGTTCTCGGCCGTGGCCGCCGAGGAGGCGGAGCTGCCCGCGGCCGAGGTGGCTCGCAGGTACGAAGAGCTCGCGGAGGTGAATGAACAGCGACTCGGCGATGTCGAGCAGGCGCTCTTGGCGTGGCAGAAAGTCGCGGAGCTCTCACCTGGGTATCGCAAGGCGACCGAGGCCATCCGACGCCTGGGCGCCCGGGCCCGCATGTGGGAGTCACTCATCGGGGTCCTCGAAAAGGAAGCCGCGGCAGCGGTGACGCCTCAAGAAAAGGGCGAGGCCATGCGGCGCATCGCCCAGGTGTATCGCGAGCGCCAATTTGATCCACGCCGAGCCGTGGCGTTGTACGAGCAGGCGCTGGAACATCTCCCAGGAGATTCCGCGTCACTACGTTCCCTCGCCGAGCTCTACGAGCGGGAAGGTGATGACGCCGGGCTGGCAAGGACTCTCAGGCGCCAGCTGGATTCCGAAGTCCTTCGGCTCGCGAGTGAGGGCGGTGGAGAACAAGCGCCACGGGATTGGCCGACGGCCATTAGGGCCGAGCGTCTGACGACGCTCAGGCGGCTCGCAGCCATGTACGAGACCAGGCTAAACGACGTGGAGGGCGTGGTGTACTCGACCACCGCGATCCTCGAGCTCCTCCCAGGGGACCGGGAGGCCTTGGAGCGACTGGAACGTGTCCTCGAAAAAGCGAGAGACGTGGACCAGCTCGAGCGCACGCTCGTGTACCACGCAGAGAGCGCGCCCGGTCCCGCAGAACGCGCGCGCGCCTTGCGCAGGCTCGCACAGCTCGCAGAGCAAGGAGGAGATCTCGTCGAGGCCATTTTCCGCTGGGAGCGCCTGCTCAAGGTGTCACCCAACGACCAAGAGGCGCTGCTTGCCCTGCAATCCCTCTACGAGCAAGGGGGGCGTTTCGCAGAGCTCGTGCCTGTCCTGGAGCGCCTCTTGGCACTCAGGTCTCAAGCACAACCGGGACCGGAGTGCATCGCGACGAGGGCCGCCGACCTCAAGCGGCTCGCCTGGATTCTCGATCAGAAGTTGGACAAGCCAGAGCAGGCCATTCGCGCGTACGAGCAAGTCCTTTCCTTGCTTCCTCGGGACCGTGATGCGATTTCTGCCCTGGGACGTCTCTACGAGCAACGGCAGGACTGGCGCGGCCTGGCAGACCTTTTCGGAAGACAGGCGATGCTCCTCGCACTCGAAGACCGAGCCGCGGCCGCGGAGCTCGCGCTGCGCCGGGCACGCCTGCTGGAAGAGCGTCTCTCCGCCCCGCGGGAGGCGGCGCGGGTCTTGGAACAGCTGCAAGGGGACATCGCCCCGGGGCACTTGCAAGCCATGCGGTGCCTGCGCGCGCTGCACGTGTCGACCGGGGATTTCATTGCCGCGCTCAAGGATGCGGAACGGGAGTTCCTGATCGTGGACCAGGCCGCCAGGCTCCCGCTCGCGATTGAGATCGCCACCCTGTGCGAGGAGCACCTGCGAGACCCGTTTCGTGCCATTCAGGCGTACGAGCGAGTTCTCGCTCTGTCGCCCGGGCACCCGGCGGCCATGACTCGTCTCGTCGAGCTCTTCCTCCAAGTGGGGGATTTCCGCCAGCACGCCCTTTTCCTAGACAAGCTCTCCTCGCGGGCGCCTGCCGGAGCTGCCCGGCAAGCCTTGCTCCTGCGGCTAGCGCGCGTGCACGAGGAACATCTCAACGAGCCGAGGAAGGCGTTCCAGGTCCTTTTTCAGGCCCACGAGGAGGGGCCGGGCAAGGCCACGCTCGAGCTGCTGCGCCGAGTGGCCGTCGTGAATCACTTGTTTCGCGAGCTCTCTGTCGTATATGAAGGTGAGAGGCGTCGGGCCCGAGCGCTGGGCCCCGCTGCCCATGTCGCCGCGTGCATGCAGCACGCACGACTCCTCGAAAGTCACCTGGGTGATCGGCGTGGCGCGCTTGCCGTCGTGAGCGAGGCGGTCCGCTCGCTGCCCGAGGACGACCTGCTCTTGCAAGAGGCTGAGCGGATGGCACAAGAGGAAATGGCACGAGAGGCGTGGAAGCTCCTTCTCTCCATCTATGAGTCGGCGATGGAGCGTCCCGGCGGCGAGGCGCGTGCCTTGCTCTACGAAAAGCGAGCGCGCGTGCTCGAGGAGCAGATGTGCGATCCAGGAGGAGCGCTGGACGAGCTTCTCAAGGCTTTCGCGTTGCTTCCGGGCCGGGAACCCACGCAGGAGGAGATCAAGCGGCTTGCGGCCCTCACGGAGCGCTGGGAAGACGCGGTCTGGGTCGAGGAGACGCTCTACACCCGGGCGCGAGAGGCCGAGGCACGGGTGCAAGTGGCCCGCCGTGCGGCGACCCTGGTTGAGGAGAAGCTCGATGACCCCCTGCGGGCCTTCCGCGGGTATCTCCGCGTCCTAACGCTTTCGCCCGGCGACGAGGATGTCCACCGACAGCTCTGGCGCCTTGCCGAGAAGGTGGGACAGAAAGCCCAGATGGCGCGCCAGGTCTCTCCGCCGCCGCCGCCCGAGGTCGTGGTCGCACCCGTGGAGAACACCAGGGCGGACTCCACCATCCCGCTGACGTTGGCCGATCTTGGAGAGGCCGAATCCGATGGTGCTCGCTTCAAGTCGGCCTGGGAGGAGCTCGCGTTCGCCTACGAGTCCTTGCCTGCCGCTGACGTCACGACCCGAGTCCGCAACCTCTTTCGTGCCGCCGATGCGTGGGAACGAGGGGAAGGAGATGTCGAAAAAGCGCTGCGCTCCCTATCGCAGGCGCTTGACGCCGCTCCTTTCGACGACAGCGTCGCGGAGCGCCTGGAGCGCGTGGCCGACGAGCACAACGCGTGGGAAGAGCTCGCGATCCTTTACCAAGGCGCGGCGGAGCGCGCGCGCTCCCCGGAGCACGCGGCCAAGTACCTCGGCCAGGTCGCCAAGGTTCGCGTCAGGCAGAATCGCCCGGACGATGCAGAAGCCCTGTATCGCCAAGTACTCGGTATCCTACCTGACGACACGCTGACAAGAGAGAAGCTGGACACCTTGTACCGCGATACCGGTCGGCTCGCGGACCTGGCAGCGTCTCTGGAGGAGCGGACCGATCCCCGACTGGGTGCCGCGGTCCCGGAGGCGCACCGACTAGCGCTCCTCCGGGACCTGGCGGCGCTTTACGACGACAAGCTGGGGAAGCCGTACGATGCCATCACGGCACTCGAGCGGCTCATTCACCTTTGCCCCGAGGACTTGTCGGCCCTCGAGCAGCTCGCCTCGCTCTATTCCCGCATCGGGCGTTTCGGCCAAGCGGCACACGTGCTCACCCGCGTCGCGGATCTGGCCGATGGCTCACCGCGCGGGCGCGAGGCCAGGCGGCGCTTGGCCGAGATCTACGAAAAGGACCTGGAACGTCCCGATCGGGCCATTGAAGCCTATCAAGCCCTCCTCGTGAGCCAGCCGGAGGACAAGACGGCGAGCGACGCGCTGGAAGCGCTCTTGAACCAGAGTGGCCGGTGGAAGGATCTCTCCGAGCTCCTGCGCAAGCGAGCGCATGCGACGCAAGATCCCGCAGCACGGGCGCAGGTCCTCAAGAAGCGCGCCGAAGTTCTCGAATTCAAGCTATCGCGCCCCGACGAGGCCCTTGGCTGCCTGCGCAGCGCGAGCGGGCTCCTTCCGGGAGACCCAGGAATCACGAGCGCCCTGATCGATGCCCTGGTCAAGGTCGGACGCCTGCGCGACGCCGCCACGTTGCTTGAAGGGCAGCTGCAAGATTTGGCGGCGCATGGACGCCTACCAGACGAGAGCATCCCGCTCTGGCTTAGGCTCGCAGAGATCATGGCCGGCGGTCTCTCGGACCGGGACGGCGCGCGAAGAACGGTGGGCAAGGTCCTCGCGCTAGCACCCGAGCACCCGGGCGCGCTGGCGATCCTCTCGCGCCTGGCCCGTGACGCCGACGATCCTCGTGCCTACGCGGATGCTCGGCTCCGCGAGGCCGAAGCAGCCACGGACGACGCCGTGCGCGCCGCCGCGCTCCTCGAGGCCGCGAGGACCCTGAGCGATCGGGTCGGGGAGCCTGCCATGGCAGCGGAGGCGCTCGAGAAGCTCCTGGCGATCGACCCGTGTCACGCCGAGGCCACGTGGTCACTCGCGAGCATCCTCGCGGACAATGGGGAGAAGCTTGCCGCGTCGAGGCTCCTCGAGAGACGACTCCTCGCCGACATGCCTCTCGAAGAGAGAGTGCGCGTGCTCACCAGGCTAGCGGAGCTCCAGCGTGGAGATGCGGCGTCCCTGGCAAGGCTCGATGAAGCCCTGACCGCCAAGCCGGACCATGTCCCCGCGGTCCTCGCCAAGGCGGACCACTTGCGCGAGGCCGGGCGATACGAGGACCTCGAGGCATTCCTCGGCGAGGCCATCCCGCGCCTCGAGGAGGAGCGCGCGGAGGTGCGCGCCGAGCTGAACCTGAGACTGGCGCAAGCCTACGAGGCCCTCGCCCAAGACGAGGAAGCGCATGCGCGGCTCATGCACGCCGACAAGCTCGTGCGAAATGACTTCAGGACCAAGCTGGCGCTTGGGCTCAACCGATTCCGGGCGCAGAAGTGGCGTGAGGCCGCGCTCCACCTGTCGGTCTTGGCCGAGCACCCGGAGGCACCGGCGCACGCCAGTGAAACGGCAGAAGCGTCGTGCCTGGCGGCAGCGGCAGAGATCCGCGCCCTGCGTCCTGAACGTGCCCCTGCCCTGTATGAAGTGGCCCTGCGCCTTGCGCCTTCTCAACCTGTCGCACTCCAGAAGCTCGCCGAAATCGAGATGGAACGGGGGCACGTGCGGCGGGCTGCGGAGCTCACGGAACGGCACGCGGCCACGATCGAGGAGCCTGCAGCGAGGATGCGGGCCTTTGAAAACCTCGGGGATCTCGTGTCTTCCGCGCTCAAGGATGAGCAATGGGCGCGCGAGTGCTACCGCGCCGCTGCGGGGGTGGGGCTCGTCTTCGATGGAAAGCATTCCCAGTTCCTCGAGAAGCTCTTGGCTCATGAGCAGGCGGCCTTTGACCACGATCGAGCGGCGTGCTGGGCAGAAAAGCTGGCCACGATAGCCGAAAACGCGCGGGCGCGCGCCTCGTGGCTACTCGTCGCAGCGGCAGAATATCAGAAGGCCGAGGACCTGGTTCGGGCCCGCGCCATGGCGGAGGACGTGCTCGAGATCTCGCCGGCCTCCGAGGACGCGGTATGGATTGCCTCCGAGGTGGCGCTCGCACAGGGCGATCACGAAGCAGCGGCTTCACTTCTGGGACGTGCACTTGCCGCCTGGGACTTGCGGGACAAGGAGGAGCACGGCAGTGAACGGCGCGCGGAGCTGTGGCGGCGCCTCGGCGTGGCAAGGCGTGGGCGTGGCGACCAGCGTGGTGCCATCATGGCACTCGAGCGGGCGGTGGCCATGGCTCCCGAGTGCCCGTGTGGTGTGTACGCACGGCGTGATCTCGTGGCCCTTTTGGCCCAGCGCCCGGATCAAGCGGACGCGCTTAGGCTCCACCTGCGCCTGCTCGTGGACGCGGAGCAGCGTCCCGATGAAGTCCTGGCGCTAGGACGGGCCCTGGCGACCGAGACGGCTGCCGGTCCGGTCGATGAAGATGGCGGACGAGCGACTCTCGAGCTGGCCGCCGCCCTTGGTGAGACTCTCTCTGATTCCGATCGCGCGTACCTTGCACGCCACCCCGCGCGCATCCTCGCGGCCGACGAAGCGTACAGTGGTGCCCTCGAGGAATCAGACCGGGCGGCCTTGATTGCGGAAGAGCATGATTCCCCACTCGCTGGCATCCTCGAGGCACTTTGGGAGGCCGCGCCGCTGCTATGGCCGGATCCAGGCCGTGCCCTGGCTGCGCTCGGCATGTCGTCCGCCGAGCGGGTCTCGCCAGTCGACGCCGGGGCCGCAACAGCGATCTATCCCCAGGTAGTCAAGGCGCTGGATGCAGCAGCCACCGTCCTGTACCAGAATCGAACCCCCATGGCGCCCGACATTGCGCTTGCGTGCGCACAACCGCCGGTGGTCGTGCTTGGACCTCGCCTCCTCGTCACCGCGGCTGCTTCTGGCGCGCGGGTGGACCTGGCGAGCGACGCCGAGTTTCGGTTCCTCTTGGGCCGCGCGGCCGAGCTCGCGCGCCCCGAGCGGATTCCTGCAGTCGGCCTCCCCTTGCGTGCTCTCTCCCGACTTTGTGCCGGGCTCGCCTTGGCGTTCGGCGGTACAAAGGAGTTGTGCGTTGACGACGTAGATCCAGAAGACGCTGCCGCGGAGGCAGAGCGGCTTCGGCAGGTGCTGCCGCTCATGGTCCGCAAGCGACTCGAGTCGCTTCTCGACGGAATTCCGCAAGGAGGCATCGATCCGGCGCGGTACCATGCGGCCTGCATGAGGGCGGCAGACCGCGCAGGGCTCCTCGCGTGTGGAGACGTGGTGGTGGCGATGGGCCTCGTGGGTGGGCCGGAGAAAGGGAAGCACTTGGTCAGGCTCGCTGTGAAGGAGCGCTACCTCGCCGTGCGCGCGCGACTTGGGGTGGGGACTAGGTAGAGTTGATTATTCGCAGACGAGTGAATCGTAAACCGGCCCCTGGTCGATGCATTGGCTGCCATCGCCCTGATCGTGCGGCACGCAGGTCGTGACCTCGCCGCTGCAGGTGTAGCCGTCCGGATCCGTGGCGGTGAACACGATGTGGTACACGCGGCCGTCGCCCGGCACCTTTCGCGTTCCACTGCGCTCGGCCCGGACCCACGCGGTCTCGGTCCCTACGCCCGCTGCATCCGGACAGGAGCGGCCGTCACCTGTCGTGTCGGTAGGCTCATCTTGGAAGATGGCATCAATCCGAATCGCGGGAACCTGTCCCTGGGGATCCTCCACGCCTTGAACACCGACGGCAACGGCGCTGTGATTTGGCGGCCAGATCGAGGCCACTGTTGCGGCGGCAAGGCGGCAATCGGGACACTGGTCGGTGCTGCTGCAACCGAGAGCAGGGTCGCAGGTGTCAAGGGTACAGGCGTTGCCGTCGTCGCAGCTCACAGCGGCATGCACGCAGCCTTGCCCCGGATCGCACGAATCCCAGGTGCAGAGGTTCGCGTCGTCACAGCTAACGGCGACATTGGCGCAGCCAGTTGTGGGATTGCAGGAATCCGCCGTGCAGGCGTCGCCATCATCGCAGCTTCTCGCTGGATTGCTGCAGCTGCCGTCGGCCTGGCAGACATCGTCGGTGCAAGCGTTTCCATCGTCGCAGGACGCGGGCCCACTGCAACCGGTCTGCACGACCTGTCCGTTGAGGACGACGACCGCACTCCTTAGGACATTGTGATAGCAGCAGTCGTCGACCTGGGTGATGACAACCCGGTTCACCTCGCCAGAGACCACGTAGGGCGCCAGGTTCGTCGTGCCCGAGCCGCCAAGATAGACGTAGCTACCAGGGATCACCAGGCCTCCCGGGTACAGCGAGTTGAAGAGCGTAATCCGCGAGCCGTCGTCCATGCCGTTAAACGCAATGGTAAAAGCGGTTACCACCACGTTCGCTGGGATGTCCACGTAGGTCTGGAAGTAAGTGAAGTCGCCGTAGCGCCAGCAAGTGACAGGCGCCTGGCATACGCGTGATGGGATGACCGAGAAGTTAATGACGTCGCCGTCGGGCGCAGGGCGCCAGGCGGGGTCCGTGCCAGGCGGAATCGTGGCCACGGCATACTCACAAATGTCGCCGTGCCTGGTCGGGTTGCACGAGAACTGCAGCAGGCCGAGCGGGTTCGAAGGCGTTACTTCCAGACCGTCGTGCATCTGCCACGGCGTACGAGACTGCGCCCAAGCTGGGGCGCTGGCTCCTGCACCAAGTGCAAGGGCTGACAGCAGAGATAGAACCAGCAGCTTCATCGGACCCTCCTCATTGAGCAGACGGATGAACAACTCAGGTAGAGAAAGAATGCGGCACGATAGCGGGGCCGTCAGGAAAAGCAAGCGCTTGGTTGGCTCGGAAGGGCGAAAGGAAAGCGCAGGCATGCAAGGCTACGGATGCCCGCTCCTCACCGCATGGAAGGGTTATCTCCTCCGCCGCAGTGATCTCAGCGCAAGCGGCACGAAAAGCCGCTCTCCTAACTTGCGGCTTGCGTCTTTCGACTCGACACGACTCGCACGGCTGATCTAGTTGCAGGATCCAGTTTGACGTACCTGCGGATAGTACTGGCACCACAGGAGGATGTTGGGATCCGGATCACAGTCGAACATGTCGTCGGCCGGAGTTAGTCCAGTTGGGTCGTGGCAGGACACGAACCACCCGCAACCGAGATTCTCAGTGCCAAAGCCCCACCTGGGGCAGTCGCTGCGCGTGGGCTGCCTAGGGCACGGCTCGCAGGTTTTCTTGTAGTAACTCTCATTGATGTCCTCGGAAAAAGGATTCACAGGCCGGCACTCCGTACCGGGACCGCAGGTGCCGCAATTGTATTCGCCACACTCGTAGGAGAAGCACCCGCACGTGCCTTGGCAGGCTGGAGGTGGTGCGCACACGTGCACCTCTATCGAGTACAGCGTGACCGGCACGGCCCCGTACAGGCCGTCGCAGCCTGGGCCATCACGCCGGAGCTCGAGCATGAATTCGCTGTCCGTGTCGGGATCGAGCCCCGCCTGCGAGAGCAGCGAGGTGACGCTTAGCTCCAGAGGCATGGCGAGAAGGTTGTCGGAGTCCCTGGCGGATCGCCGACCGACCTCGGTCGACCGCAGCCCGATGGCCGTCGCCACGAGCGTGTCCAGCTCAACTCGCCTGGGAAGCGGACAGTGGAGCGCCCGGAGGTTCCCTGCGAGGCGGAGCGAGTCTTGCCGGCGGACGCGGAGCTTGAGCTCGGTCGCCACGTTGCCAGGCTCGTAGCCGCCAATCTCGCCCTTCTTCTTTCCCGGCGGCGACTCGAGGTCGATAAGCGAGGCACAGTGCTGCCCGTCCCGCTGCAGTGGCTCCCGCAGGTCTAGTGGCACGACAGAGATCAGCCGGCCGATCTCCGACTGATCGTTGTTCTTGCGACAGAAGGCGTGCGCTTCCTTGCGCGCGACATCCGCCTCCGGCTCAGCCAGCGACGAGCGGAACACCCGTGCCCCCACGGGAATGGCCTGGCTCGAGCCGGCGCTCGTGCCCAGCTCCAGGGCTCGGACAAGCTTGGTGTCCTCGAAGGTCAGCCGGACGGACTCGGTCGCCACGCCGACCTCCGCCTGTGTCGGAGAGTCGGCCGTCCCAGCCTGCGACGCCAGGCCGGCACATTCGGCAGGACGTCTCTCTGCTGGCGTGGCGTCGCACTCCGCCAGAAGGAAGGCACGCCGACCAACCTGGTCGTAGGCTTCGCGCGATGCCTGCGCCTTCTTGCCTATGGTCTCCGCCCACGCGTAGGTGTCGCCCGCAGCACCTAGCCCGGCCGCCGCGCATGGGGCGCCGCTGATGTTGGTCCTCTGCTCAATCTCAGCCCAGACCACGATGGGCTTGGCGAGTGCGACCACTTGCCGTGGCGACTGCACCGTGGGCGTCGTCGCCAGCGCCTGCGTACGTTCCCCGAGCTGGGTGCACGCGACCTGGTGTGTCTCATTCATGAACCGCAGCAATTCCGCGTCCCAGCCCTCTTCGCCGCGGAGCTGAATCAGCATCACGATGCCAGCGATGAGCGAAACCGCGTCCTCGTACCGATCTCCGCGCACCAGGGTATCGCGCAACAGCTCCAGCGCAGGGATCACAACCGCGAGCGGGTACTCGCCAGCCACTAGGAAGAACCGTCGCCAGTATTCCGAGTCCATGGGGCTCGCGGACCCTGACCGAGCACGCGCGGAGTCATCGGGCCCGACCCCAGGCAATCCCAGATAGCGGACCTGGGTAGACAACGTCCGGCCTCCATCGGAAACGATGGTCGGGAGGAACACGTGTCCGTCGCCGGGCTCGCTCTCGAAGGCGAGCCTGGCCACGGTGCTCGTAGCTGCACCAAGGGGGAGCTCGACGGTTATCGTGAGCGGCGAGTCGACGACGATCCCGGCAGGGGTTATCTCAAGCGCAAGCCAGTTGGTCCCCGTCGGCGCAGCGGGGATGAGGCGCACAGATGTAGAGCCGCTTACTGCGCCGGCAGGAAACGCGATGGTCACACGGGAACCGTCGTCGGTAACCAGCGAGACGACGCCGCCGTCGGCGTCCACGGTCGCGCTGGCGGGCTTGGGTTTCCCCGCCTTTTCGACCTTGCTACCGCACCCTGACAGGACTACCAGGAGCACCACGTGCACACGCTGCCCCAGCATATGACGAGCATGCTCCTTCTCGCAACCACGTCAAGCTGAGCAGCCGGCGGATCCCCTGCTCCGTCGACTCCCAGCTTGACCCAGGGCCGCCTCCACCGCTAGGCTTTCGCCGCGAATGTACTTAGGACGCGTCATCGGCACCGTTATCGCCACCAAGAAGTACACCGGCCTGGAAGGGGTGAAGCTCCTCATGGTCCAGCCCTTAGATGATCGCCTGCGGCCCAATGGGGATCCTCACGTGGCCGCCGATTCGACGCAGCAAGCAGGTCCCAAGGATCTCGTGTACCTGGTCGGCTCACGAGAAGCGGCGCTGGCGCTCGATGAAACCTTTGTCCCAGTAGACGCCGCCATCGTCGGCATCGTCGATGAGGTTTATAGGCAGCCATGAAGCTCTGCCGCGTGACAGGGAACCTGGTCGCCACGGTCAAGCACCCCACGTACGTGGGGCACAAGATCATGTTGGTCCAGCCAGTGGACGAGAGCGGCCACGATCAGGGCACCTCTTTTGTCGCCGTTGACCTAGTCCAGGCAGGTCCTGGAGATCGAGTCCTGGTCATGCAGGAAGGAAACGGCGTCAGGCAGATTCTCAAGGAACAGAAGCTCCCCATCCGATCCGTCATCGTCGGCATTGTCGACGAAGTGGATACCGTCGCGCCGGCGTCCTCTGGCGGGCGGAGCAAGGCCCCTCCTAGGGAGAAGCGCCGGTGAACGAGCGAACGCTCCGGGAATCGGTGGCCGATTGCGCTCGCCTACTTCACGCCCGAGGATGGGTGGCGAACCATGACGGCAACGTCACCGCCCGCGTGAGCAACGAGCGATTCCTCGCCACGCCTACCGCACTGTCGAAGGCACGCGTGACAGGCGACAATCTCCTGGTCGTTGATGCGCGAGGGGAAAAGATCGCGGGCGCTGCCAAGCCGTTCGGAGAAGTGGGGCTTCACATGACGGTTTATCGCCACCGCGCCGATGTCCGCGCGGTGGTGCACGCCCACCCGCCTTGTGCCAGCGCCCTCGCGTGTGCCGGCTCACGACTCCTCGAACGTCCCTTCATGCCCGAGGCGGTGGTTTCCCTTGGCGCCACCATCCCGACGGTCCCTCTTGCACCCCCGGGCGCCGCGGCGTGCGACGCACTGGCGCCCTTCGTTGTTCAGGCGGACGCGGTGCTGCTGCAAAACCATGGGGTGCTCTCGTGGGGGGATGACGTCGAGCAGGCCTACCTGCGCATGGAGCTCGTCGAGCACCTGGCGAAGATCGCGCTCGAGGCAGAGCGGGTCGGGGGTGTCAAAGCCCTTCCCGACAGCGTGCTTTCGTCGCTCTTGGAGGCTCGGCGGAAGGCTGGGCTTGGCCTTGCCCAAAAGCCAGCCCCGCGCGTGGTGGCGTGCGCGCCCCCGCCAACCGACGCCCCCGTCGAGATCGTGACGCCGCGCCCCGAGGTGGCCGTCCAGCAACTCGAGTCGGTGATTCGCGAAGAAATCGTCCGCGCCCTTAGCAAGAAGTAGCAGGCGGCGCCCCACGCATGGCAAATTCCCGCCATGCGACACGCATCTTGCGCACTCGTCAGCCTCGCCTGCCTTCTCCCACAGGTTACCCGTGCCGAAAAGAAACCCTCGGCGCCCGAGGATCGGGCGCCGGCGCGCCGTGAGATCGGCAACCTGGTCATGGATGGCATTCCAGAGATCCCCTCACGTATCGCCGATCGCACGCTGCAGTACCAGAACGCCCGGGGAGCATCGCTCTATGACTTCGCTCCGGCGGGGGAAGGGATCTTGATTGGCACGCGGTTCGCCGAGACGTCGCAGGTTCACTTCGTGGCACGGGAAGGAGGGTATCGCCAGCAGCTCACGTTCCTCCGCGAGCCCGTGAAGGAAGCTCGCTTCGATCGACGGCACGGGATACGCGGCTTCGTCTTCAGCATGGACACCGGTGGAGGCGAGTTCTACCAGCACTACTGGTTTGATCGAGACAGCGGCCGGCACGTGCTTCTCACCGACGGCAAGTCGCGCAATGAAACCCTTCTCCCCTCTCGCCTCGGGGGAAAGCTGGCGTACGCAAGCACTCGTCGGAATGGGACCGATTTCGACATCTACGTGCAAGAGCTTCCAGGCGGCACCGCCACTTCCGAGGCAAGGCTCGTCGAGCAAGTGCAAGGCCAATGGAACCCCATCGATTGGTCCCGCGATGATTCGAAGCTCCTCCTACGCCATTACGTATCGGTCAACGAATCGACGCTGCACGTCCTCGATCTCTCGACGGGAATCGCCCGCGAGGTGAACCCGAGCGGTGGCAAGAAGATCTCCCACGGCGCGGCCGTATTTTCGCTCGATGGAGGAGGCGTCTATTACGCCTCCGACGAGGACAGCGAGTTCCAGCGCTTGACCTTCATCGATCTCAAGAAGGGAACCAAGGAGGTATTGACGGCCCAATTGCCCTGGGACGTCGTGTCGGTCGCGGTTTCGGAGGATGGCCGGTGGCTCGCCTATGCGGCCAATGAAGGCGGAACCACGGCGGTGTACCTGGCCCCCACGAAGACGCCCAAGAAAGCCAAGCGAGTCGACCTGCCGCGCGGCGTCCTCGTCGGCGACGGGGCTCGCATGCTGCGCTTCGACAGCTCCGGCAGAAAGCTTGGGCTTGCCCTGAGCACGGCGCAAAGCACGACCGACGTCTTTTCCGTGGACGTTGCCACGCGCAAGCTCGCCCGGTGGACGTTCAGCGAGGTGGGCGGGCTAAACCTCTCCACTCTTGTTGCCCCCGACCTCATCGAGTTCCCCTCGCCAGGCGGCGGGAAGATCCCAGCCTGGTACTACCGCCCGCGCCAGCGGGACGGGAAGCCGTTTCCGGTCGTCATCTCGATCCACGGTGGGCCCGAGGCACAGTCCATGGCCTCGTTCAACCCCCTGGTTCAGTACTGGGTCAACGAGCTCGGCGCCGCGGTGCTCGTGCCCAACGTGAGGGGATCTTCGGGTTATGGGAAGAGCTACCTCCTCCTGGACAACGTCCTGCGGCGTGAGGACTCGGTCAAGGACATCGGCGCGCTACTCGATTGGATTGCCACGCGGAGCGAGCTCGACGCTCGGCGGGTGGGCGTGTTCGGCGGCTCTTATGGTGGCTACATGGTCTTGGCGAGCCTGATTCACTTCGGGGAACGGCTGCGGTGCGGCGTCGAGATCGTGGGGATCAGCAACTTCGTGACGTTTCTCGAGAACACTGAGTCCTACCGCCGGGACCTGCGCCGGGCTGAGTACGGCGACGAGCGTGATCCCGAGGTTCGGTCGTTCCTCCTCTCGATTTCCCCCACGACCCACGCGAGCAAGATCAAGCAGCCGCTCTTTGTCGCCCAGGGGCTCAACGACCCGCGCGTGCCCGCCAGCGAAGCCGAGCAGATCGTCAAGACCGTGCGCCAGAACGGCGGCAGCGTCTGGTATCTCCTGGCCCGAGACGAGGGGCATGGCTTCCAGAAGAAGACCAACCGCGATTACTACATCAATGCCGTGAACCTCTTTTTTGAGACCTATCTCGTTCGCCCGGATTCTCCAGCTAGAACCGCGCCTGGAGCGTTACGTTAAACCCGAGCTGCGTGAAGTTATCCACGAAGGTAGCGAACGCGCTCTCGCTGCCGGCGCGCTCGTATCGGACGGTGTTGGGGTCGTACTGCACGTAAACGTCCGTCAGAGCCGCAAAGGAATCGCTGAGATCAAGTCGCGCAGAACCCTTGACCGCCCAAACGAGCGCGACCTCTTCCCCTTCTGGAAGTACGGATCGGGAACTCTCGTTGCGCACCACCTGCGTGGTAGACGTCGTCTGGTTGCCAGGAATGCTGCTCGGGCGGGGGGTCGAAATCGTGGCCGGCATGTCGAACCCCAGTGTCACGCCAGCGGTAAGCCCCTGGCTCGGGAAATGACGGTCCACCCCGGCTGAAGCGAAGTACTCGGCGGTCTTCTTGTACTCCTTCGGGAAGTCCCAGTACGTGGGGAGCGATGGAATGCTGTGCAGGATGAAAGCCAGGTCCCGCACCATGAAATCCGCCTTGAACCGCAGGTAGTCCCATTTCACGCGCACGTTTACGTCCCCGGCATGCCCGTTTTGAGCCCTCGTTTGGCCGGTGTTCTCGGGATCCTTCAGCACCTGCGCGATCACGGTTCCTTCCGTTGATACCAGCCAAGACAGCCCACCAGGGTACTGCTCCTTCCGGAACAGGCGCGCGATGCTCTCGGGCTCATTCCGATAAAGTGCGTAGTCGATAGACGAACCTACGGACATCCCGTCGTGCAGCGCCAGCTGGATGGAGCCACCGTACAGCCACACTTTCTCTCCGAGCACGTCCTCTGACTCGTTCTTCCCTCGGTCGAACACGCCGCCGCTTGCCTCGACACGCAGCATGGGCGTCACGTCGACGCCTGCCCCAGCCAACCCTGCGACCACGCTCCGCTTCTCGTTGATCACCGGATCGAGAAGCAACGATGACTTGATCCCGAGATACGCGTAGTAGCCGTCGCCGTCGAGCTGGAGGCGCGCCCCGGGGGTCGACTCGGGATTCTTCCCAATCGCGCCTGGAACGTCGGGGTTCGGCTTGAAGAACTCCGGCGAACCGCCCCACGAGATGCGATAACTGTAGCCGAGGCGCATCCTGTCCGACGACACGGGGAACGCCACCAGAGCGACGCGTGTCTTGTTCTGGCGGGTCTCGTCAAACCAGTAGGCGGCACGCATGTACGAGCCGCCGTCAGACAACCGGATAGTGTCCTCGGACAGCTCGTTCACCCGGACAATGAATCCCCCCTCCACATCCCAGCGCCCCCGCTCGTCATGCCTATACAGGGCCAGGTGCGAAAGGGTCTCGAATCCAGAAAAGCGGGTGTCATAGTTGTCGAAGAAGAGGACCCCCAGGGCATTGGGGCGACCGCAGTGGAATCCGGGCGCCGTGGGGAGTACTTTCGGATCCCGAAACATGTCCTCGTGAGTGCACGTGAACGAGAGACGCGTGTCCATGAAGTCAGACGGGCGAGCCCTCCCCTCGCGCCCTCGTTCTTCGAGTGGAGACGGCGCCGGCGTCGGAGGGGACACGGGCTGCGGCGCCGGAGACGTGACCGTCTCGGAAGCGGGCGGCGCCTCGGCGACCTGTTCTGCACGTTGCGCCCATCCGTTCTCATGGCCTAAGAGGCAAGCACATAGCGGCATGGCAAGGCACAGCTTTCGACCCATTGAAATGCCTATTGGAATCACGAGTCCCTCGTCTTCTTCTAGAGCGTCACGTCCGCATCACGACGGGGCATCACGATCCAGACGGGGCCGCGCATGGTGATGACGTTCCGCAGGATTCCTACGATGCGGGACACCTGCTTCCCCTTTAGGTCTTCTGGCCTGATGTCGGGGGCAGTGTCCCTGGTCACGATGTGAATTGGCGATCCGCAGCCGTTGCCAATGTCCAGCTTCCATTGGCCGAAGCGGTCATAATCCGTGTCAAGCCCGCATCCGACTCCGCCCGAAACCGCCACGAGCCCGCCCTCCAGTTGCTCGAGGTTGATCATGCTGTCGGTCCCGGTCACCTTGGTGAGCCAGGCAGGCTTGATCTCCACGGGCTTCGGGATCCTTCGGCGATCGATGGCCCCCTCCTCGGCGAGGAACGTTCGCGGAAAATTGAGCTCCGTAAAGCCCACGAACTCCCCGACTCCGCCGGAAACCCACTGGACGGCCTGTCCTTCAAGGATCGGCTTGTTGTTCTGGGCACGAGGACGGCCGAAGGTGAACACGTACAAGTGCGAGTAGGGGTCTGCCGTGCAGCCATCTTCCGAGCAGCGCACGTCGCTCACGGTGTACGCGTTCGAAAAGGCCGCGGTCACCACGAGAACGCCCGACTCGCCGTGTTTCGACTGCTCAACTCGAACCTGCTTGCCCTCGAGTGGCGAGCGCTCGAGGGCACTGGCTTGACGCTCGTCCTCGGGGCGACTGATGTCGTCCAGGAACGGGTCTCGAAACCAAAAAACCGGAGACGTGCCCGTGGCAAGCGTGGCCCCTTCGCGGGCAGCGTCCTCGAGCCACAGGTACGCCGGGCCATACGTGGGCGGAAGCTCGAGCGATGCGTTCCCTTCCCCTTCTGTGACGGTCACCTGAAGTGGAGGGAGGCTACTCGATCGTTTTGGCGTGAGCGAGCCGAGGAAATGCGTGTACACGCCGACCTGGGCGGAAAAAGAGGTATCCACGGCGCCCTGTGCATCCAGGGCCGTGACCTTGACCTGGATCTTGCGCGCCGTCTCTGCGAGGCGCTCCTCCTTTGTCCCCAGCTCTGTGGGAGGAACGACTTCCACTCGGAACGACGTGGTCCCGGAAATCCCCGGCTTCTCCTCCACGCAAGCCACAAGCCCCAAGGCGAACACCCCTGCGGCAAGAAATCTACTCGAGCGACGGCAGTATCCTGGCATCGTGCGGCTCAATCGTCTCGTCGAGACAGGCAATGTTCCCGTGCTTGGCCAGCACGGTCTTGTTTTCACCAGAGGAGGCGTCCACGAGGTCTGGAGGACAACTCGGTAGCTGCCGGATGTAGTCCATGAGCGCTGCCCTGAGTGCGATCCCCGTGTTCTGCTTGGATGTGTTCCGCTTGAGCACGGTGAATCCCGAGCCACCGCCGGCGATGTAGTCGTTGACCGCCACGCGATACAGCCCGTTTTCGAGCAGCGGCACGCACGCGGTGGTGTCGATGCTCCCGTCCTCCTTGCGGCAGTTCTCCCCCAGGTAGATCTCTTCGGCCCGCGGATTTCGCCCGCAGATCATCTTGAACGAAATGCCCGCTACTTGTGCCTGAGTGCGGCAGCCACGGTCCGAAGACTTCCGCGCCACAAAGTTGAGCATCTCGATGACCTCGACCCCCGAGAGGAACATGATGGTGATGGAGTTCTCGAACGGAAACACGTTGTAAAGCGCTTCGAGATCGAGAGGTCCCTGCTCGAAGTCCGAGCGGATCCCGAGCGAGTTCGTCAGGGCAAAGTCCGCGTCTACCCCAGGTCGACTCTGCATGGCCCGAGCCACCAAGTTGCCGAGTTGGGAGTCGCCGCCCGACGGATGGCTGCGCTGGATCTTCGACTCTGCCCCTTGCCCCTTGGTGTTGATGTAAGCGAATACCCCGTCGAGGTCGAGGATTTGGTTCAGCTCAAGCGCGTAGGGCTGAAGCAGGGCGAGCGTGTCCGCATCCGAGGGGTTAGGGCAAGGATCGGTCGGCCTCGCCCGCTTTCCGCACGTGACAGGGATCGCCTGGTAGGTAAACCCAGTGAAATAGCTCCGCTTGGCTGGATTGCTGTTGTCCTCGCCCATGCGCACCACGGTGTCCAAGCGCCCGACGTACTTCGCAAACGCTCCTGAGTGCACGAGTATTGTGGGGTGCTCGTGCTCGTCAACCCTCAAGATCTTGGGCGGATCGAGGACGATATGGAGATGCCCACCGAGAACGAGGTCAACGCCGTCAAGAGGTAGTTGCTCGTTCTCGTCGTCGACTTCGCTTTCGGCAAGCCCTTCGTCCTCGTCTAACCCCAAGTGCGACACGAGGACTACGAGGTCGGCCACGGGCCGGAGTAGCCCCACGTAGCGCTTGACCGTTTCGGCGTCGGAAAGAGGGCGAATGCCCAGCGAGTTTCCCCCCTCCACGATCGACGTGAGAGAGGACTGGTTCGCCATGCCGATGACGGCGATTTTCACTCCGTCCAGGTCGTAGAGGCGGAATGGCTCGACCACCTCCCGAAGCTTGGGCTTGGTCGGCTCTGAGGGGTCTTCAAAGTAGTAGTTGGCCGCGAGGAGCGGGAACCCGGCCCAGTTGACCATCTGCTCATAGAGGTTGTTCGAGCCCAGGTCGAACTCGTGATTCCCGATGACTGCTCCATCCAGGCCCAACTCAGTGAGGGCGCGGAATTCGGCCTCTCCGCGGTACAAGTTGAACACCGGCGCTCCCTGGAAGCAGTCCCCCGAGTCGAGCCAAATGGATCGTGCTGCGCGCGCCCGCTCCTCTCTTACGATATGCCCGATGCGCGCGATGCCGCCGTAAGGCCCCTCTCCTAGCTTCAGCCCTTTTTGCTGCTCGATGTAGCCCGGGACAAAGTGGTAAGGGAAGAGGCGAGAGTGGATGTCTGACGTGTGGATGAACGTGACGCGAACATCCTGTCCCTTGAGCTGCGGCTGCTTCCGTTCGACCGTGCAGGCAGACCCCAAAAAGAGCAGAACCACGACAGCGATCAAGCGAAACCCCAGCATGGGAGCCTGCATCTTTAGAGGATCGGTCACGCGGCGCAACTGGAAAATTCTGACAGCGTGATAAGCTTCACTTTCTACTGCCATGCGCCGCGCCAAGATCGTATGCACGCTGGGGCCAGCCTCGAGCACCCCAGAAATGATTGGTGGCCTTATCGACGCCGGAATGAACGTCGCCAGGCTCAACTTCTCGCACGGCGACTATGACGCGCACTTGCGCGTCCTTCGCACGGTACGCTCCGAGGCCGAAAAACGTGGCCGAGCAGTCTCGATCCTCCAGGACCTGCAAGGACCCAAGATGCGCGTGGGCAGGTTCGCCAAGGGGTCGGCCCTGCTGGTACCCGGAAGCGACTTCGTGATTACCACGCGGGACATCATCGGTGATGAGCGCGTCGTTTCCACGACCTACAAGCTGCTCCCCGCCGATGTGAAGGCAGGCGACACGATCCTCCTGGACGACGGCTACCTGCAGCTGAACGTGGTGGAAGTCGCAGGCGAAGACGTGAGGACGCGGGTTGTCATCGGCGGCACGCTCAAGAACAACAAGGGAATCAATCTTCCCGGCGTGAAGGTGTCGACCCCTGCCCTGACCGAGAAGGACAGGAGCGACTTGGCGTTCGGCCTGCGTGCTGGCGTGGATTTCATCGCGCTCTCGTTCGTGCGCCACCCTGACGACGTTCGTGAGGCGAGACGCCTCGCCACCATCGACGAGCAAAGGGTGCCCATCATTGCCAAGCTCGAGAAGCCCGAGGCAGTCGAACGCCTGGACGACATCATCGAAGTCGCCGACGGGATCATGGTGGCGCGTGGGGACCTGGGGGTGGAGCTCGGACCAGAAAAAGTCCCCCTGATCCAGAAGCGAACCATCGAAAAAACGAACCGGCGCGGGAAGGTGGTCATCACCGCCACGCAGATGCTGGAAAGCATGATGGAAAACCCGCGGCCTACCCGTGCCGAAGCCTCGGACGTCGCCAACGCGGTCCTCGACGGCACGGACGCCCTCATGCTCTCCGGTGAAACCGCCTCCGGCAAGTACCCCCTAGAAACCGTGCGAACGATGGCGCGGATCATCGAGGAAATTGAAGGGTCGGTCCAATACCGGAGCTGGCTCGAGGATCCGGTGCTGAACCTGCCGACCTCCACCAATGCGGTGGCCCATGCTGCGGTGGTGGCGGCTCGCCAGATGGACATCAAGATTATCGCCTGCTACAGCGATTCCGGAGGAGTCGCGCGGTTGATCAGCGAGTACCGTCCGGAAGCCCTCATCATGGCCTTAACGACAAACGAGGTGACGTACCGCCGCCTGTCGCTCTACTGGGGCGTGCTCCCGGCGCTCGTCGCCCCTGCGGCCACAACGGACGAGATGTTCGAGCAAGTCGAGCACACGCTCAGACGCCGCGGCCTGGCCTCGTCGGGAGATCGGGCGGTCATTACGATGGGTGTTCCCATCGGGTCGGGGGAATCCACCAACCTTCTCAAGATTCACAAGGTCGCTTGAAGGTCGCTTGATCGACGAGCCCGGTCCGAATGACACGTTCCACAACAATTCGCAACAACCCCTTGACATGCTGCGCCGCCTCTCGTACAAATCGCGTCTGCCCAACGCGAGGATGGCGGAACTGGTAGACGCGCTAGTTTGAGGGGCTAGTGGGCTTTAAACCCGTGGGGGTTCGAGTCCCCCTCCTCGCACCCCGAAACACCTGCCGAACGAAAGCTCGCCGCCCCAAGTTGGAACAAAGGCGGACAAGTGGAATTCCCAGGACGAACACGAGAGCCACCAGTATCCCGCTCGTCGCTCATCCTTTGGCTTTACGCAGCGCTCTCGCTCCTAGGGCTCTTGATTGGGGTTGCGCGGGGCGACAACAACCTATTCCTGCTCGATAACCGAAACTCTCTGTGGTTGCTCGTGAGCCCGCTGGTCGGGGTGGCCGCAGGACTCCTGGTTGTATTCCTGACCCGCCTCTGCGTTCATCGCTTTACCTGGGCGCGAAGGCTGCATCGCGATTTCCGGGCGCTTCTCGGCGCGTTGACCGCCCGCGACCTCCTCATCCTGGCCGCTGCGAGCTCGGTGGGTGAGGAGCTCCTGTTCCGCGGGGCGCTCCTGCCGTGGCTCGGCCTGCTCCCGTCGTCCATCGTGTTTGCCCTCCTCCACGTGGGCCCGGGAATTCGATTCCTGCCATGGACTGCCAGCGCATTCCTCGCGGGCCTGCTCTTCGGCCAGTTGTTCCTTTGGCTGGGCGATCTGGGAGCGCCCATTGTCGCTCATTTCACGATCAACTACCTTAACCTGAACTACATCGTTCGCGTGGACCTTCCCGTTGAGTCGACAAGCGTCGGAGGACGATGAGACGCGCCACCCTAGCGCTTCTCGCAGCTTCCGCGGCCCTCATCCTTGCGGTCGCACGTGCGGACGAGCTGTCCTCGAGCGACAAGCGTCGCATTCTCTACAGCCAGCGCTTCACGTTTACACGTGAAGGGCTCCCCCTTCTCACGGTCGAGCTCATGCGCGGGCAAGCCAAGGTGCACCTGTCGGCCAGTCCCACATTACGCGTGCTCCCGGAAGGCGACGGCGGGCCCGAAGTACTCGCCGGCTCCTCGTGGACCATCACCGTTGAAAACCCGCGCCCCGCCAAGATGAGGTACTGGACCATCGTGTCCCGCCAGGCGACCGAGGAGGA
>JACQUZ010000001.1 GCA_016210055.1 Deltaproteobacteria bacterium
GCCGTCGCGAGAGCGCAGCCCGCCGCGGCAGATCGCGGCGGCGCCCGGAGCGAGCGACGAAGGCGTGCTGAAGCACGCCGAGGAGCAAGCGAGGACGCACGGCGCGAGATGCCCGGCGGATGCGCTCGCAGCAGGCGGGGAAGTGACGCAGTAGTGTTAAACGCTGTCGCTTTGCTTGCGCTCGCCTGCACCACCCCCGACGAGCTCGGCGTGCCCCTTTCGCCGGACAGCCCATGGCCCAAGTTCCGCCAAAACGCCCGGCAGAACGGCCGGAGTCCCGTGAAGCCCTCCATGACGGGTGGCGCCCTTTGGGAGTTCCCCACGGGCAAGGGCATCTTCAGCACCCCCGTCGTGGGCGGAGACGGCACGGTTTACGTGGGCTCGGCCGATCGGACGTTCTATGCGATCTCTTACGACGGACGCCTTCGGTGGAAGCTCCTCACCGGCGAGATCATCGATTCGTCGGCGCTCCTCGACGACAAGGGGCGTGTCTACTTTGGCTCCGGGGATGGGCGCCTCTACGCCCGTGATGCGCAGACGGGGGAAGAGGTCTGGACCTTTGATGCGGACCCGCCCTCGGCGAATCGCGCGCTCATCAACTGGTTCGAGGGAAACGTCGCCATGGGGCCCGACGGCACGCTGTACGTTCCGAACGACAACTTCTTCCTCTATGGGATCGATCGCGACAGCGGCCGAGCCAAGTGGAAGCTCCGCCTCAAGGACCAAACGTGGTCGCTCCCTGCGGTCGATCCCCGGAGCGGAAACCTATTCGTCGGCAACAACGCCCTCCTGGAAATCATCGGAGGGAACACGTTCGCGGTGGACCCCAAGGGGAACGTGCTTTGGGAAAAGAAGAGCGACGGCAGCGTGGCCGCGAGCCCGCTCCTCACCAAGGACGGAAAGGTCGTCGTGGGAGGATTTGACGGCTTTGTCCGAGCCTACGACCAGCGAAGCGGCATCCGCCTGTGGAGCTTTGGAACCCGCGACCACATCTATTCCAGCCCCGCCGAGCTCGCCAACGGTACGCTCGTGCAGCCGTCGGCAGATGGCACTATCTACGGTCTCGATCCCAAGTCGGGAGCATTGAGGTGGTCCTTTGACACCCTCGAGGCCATCCGATCCTCCCCAGCGGTCGACGGCGACGGAAACATCTACGTGGGGTCCGGGGAAGGTCGCCTGTTCGTGCTCCGGCAAGATGGCACCTTGCGCTGGGCGATGCGCCTCATTGATGGCGAGCGCAATGACTTGAATGCGTCCCCTGCTCTCGGTCGCGAGTCGATCTACATCGCAGGCGAAAGCGGACAGGTCTTTAGCGTGCCGTACGACTATTGCCTGCGTCCCGAAGGGCGCGCCGACTCGCGCTGTACCGTGGGCCCAGGCGAGGACTTGCCTGCCGACGGCGCGCACATCCTCTACACCACCCAGCTGGGAGCACCTCTCGTCGATCCCCCTTCCGAGATTGACGCACACGAGACCATGGCCTTCTCCCTCTTCGTTCGTGAGGCGGGGAACACCAAGCTGGCCCTCGTCGACTCGGCGAGCGCCAAGGTCACGATTGAGCCCGCAGTGCCCGCTCGGGTCGAGGTGTCGGGGGATAGGCGGTTCGTGACCATCGTGCCGCTCGCTCCTCTTGGCGCTGGTGAGGGTGGCACGGTCAGCGTTCGCCTCGAAGGTCAGTACCTCGTCGAGTTGGAGCGAGTCGGCCTCTACTTCGAGGGCGGCACCGTGGGCGGTCGTTTTGGCAAGACGTTCACGTTCAAGCTCCGCCCTCCCCCCATGGACGCATTCACGATACGCGTGCCCACGGAGCCCGGGGATCCAGCGACCCAATGGGAGTTCAATCGCCTCGCATTACCCCTCCCGTCGATCTTGCCGAGCTACAACCAAATCGGATTCGATTCGCTCCATTACTTGGTGGGCGTCGTGGAGGGCTCGCCAGAGCGTTTTGTGACCTGGCTGGTGGGAGCCAAGCTCGCAGAGGGGGAGAACCGTACCATCGTCGATCCCGCCACTCGCGCCCTGTTCCCTCTCGAGGGGACCTACCGGGATGGCCTTCTTTCCCTGACCAACGAGGCAGGTTTTGCGGTCGAGGTCATGAATGCCTCTCTCACATTCAGCCAGTTCCGCATGACCGCTCGTCTCAGGCCCGATGGCGAAAGCGTCGGGAGCGCGCGACTGTTCGCGAGCTCCATCTGCTCGCGGCTCTCCTTTTACGGCCCCTTCCTCAACCTGCTCGGCTTCTGCAACACGCAGACGGGCGTGCTCGCGGCGTTTGGGGCGGCCCTGCTTCGTGAGCACAGAGGCGCGCCATCGCTTCCCCCCGGCATTGGCGAGGTGACCTTCGAGGCGACGGCCGATCAAGTCACGGCGCGCATTTCCAACTCGTCCATCAAGTTGGAAGAGCATGCCATTGGCCTTCTCCTCATTGACGCCGCCAGCGGGCGACCGGTATCGCTCGATTACGGACCCGAAACCCAGCGGCACGCGAACGAAGGCGGTGTCCTTACGTCGGTAACGATCCAGCTGCCCAAGGGGAAAGCCGAAGGATTGGTGCGGGTCTACCTCATGATCGACACATTGCCCGCGGCGCGCGGAGAGCTGGAAGTGCCGCGGCGGCGGTGATGATTACTCCACGGTGCCTCCGCCCGCTGCTCCGAGGAGGTACAGGAGCGCCATGCGAACCGCCACGCCGTAGCTCACCTGGTCCAAGATGACCGAACGGGGTCCATCGGCGAGGGCGGGGTCCAACTCCACGCCCCGGTTAATGGGCCCCGGGTGCATGACGATGGCGTCCGCCTTAGCGCCGCCGATGTTTCGCGGCGACAGGCCAAAATGGCGCGAGTACTCCCGCGTGTTGGGGAAGAGGCCGATGGCGCCGAGCCGCTCAGTCTGGATGCGAAGCATCATGACCACGTCGGCGCCTTCTATCGCCTCCTCGATGCGGAAACAGGTGCGCACGCGATCCTGCGCATCTCCCAGCATGCGGTCGATCCCCACTGGCAACATGGTCCGGGGCGCGCACAGGCGGACCCGCGCCCCCAGGCGGGTTAGGCAATAGAGGTTCGAACGAGCGACCCGCGAGTGGTCAATGTCCCCGCAAATGGCGATTTCCAGCCCATCGATCCGCCCCTTGTGCTTGCGAATGGTCGCGGCGTCGAGGAGGGCTTGGCTAGGATGCTCATGGGTGCCATCGCCCGCGTTGATCACAGCGCACTCCACGTGCTGGGCGACAAGATGAGCCGCTCCCGAGGCAGCATGGCGGATCACGATGACATCGGGATGCATGGCCTGAAGGTTGCGCACCGTATCGAGAAGGGTCTCCCCCTTGACCGTCGAGGAAGCCTGCCCGCTGATGTTGATGGCGTCGGCGGAAAGCCGCTTCGCCGCGATTTCGAAGCTGGTTCGGGTGCGTGTCGAGGGCTCGAGGAACAGGTTTATCACCGTGCGACCGCGGAGCGTCGGCACCTTCTTTATCGTCCGCTCGCTGATCCCAACAAAGGTCTCGGAAAGATCGAGCACCTGCACGACGTCCTCGGCGGACAGTGGCTCGATCCCGAGGAGGTGACGATGCGGAAAGGCCCGAGCGTTCATGGGTCCACCCTCTCACGAAGGACCACGCGGTCGGGCTCTCCGCGCTCCCGCAGCATGACGCGCACCGATTCTTTTCGCGTGGTGTCTATCTTGTGCCCCACGTAGTCCGCCTGGATCGGCAGCTCCCTGTGGCCGCGGTCCACGAGGACCGCAAGCTGCACTGCGCGGGGACGACCAAAGTCCATGAGCGCATCGAGCGCCGCCCGGACCGTGCGCCCCGTGTACAGCACGTCGTCGACGAGCACGATGGTCTTTCCGCTCAGCGAAAACGGCAATTCGGTGGGACCCACCTCGGGCCTCGGCAAGCCCACGAACACGTCATCTCGGTAGAGCGCGATGTCCACCGCGCCGAGAGGAGGCTCGACTCCTTCGGCGTCCTTGAGCAGGCGCCTCAGCCGCTCGGCCAGGAACAAACCACCGGTTCGGATTCCGACCAGGGCGATCTCGGATACTCCGGCGTTCCGCTCGACAATCTCGTGGGCGATGCGCCGAAGCACCCTAGCGATCCCGGCCTCATCCAAGAGCTCACGCCTCTCCACGAGGTGCTCATCGGGTGGAGGGCGACGCGGGGGCAAGGGGGTCACGGCGATACGAGTAGCGAAAAGGGGTCGTATCGTCAAGTTGCCCGATGACGCTCTGCCCGATGACGCTCCTGATCTTCCTTACGAACCCGGCTCGCGCTGGAGCTCATCGAAACTCCTGGCGCTTTGCCCGGGCGACAATGGCGTCCGCGACCCGGAAGGAGTTCGCCATGATGGTCAGTGTGTTGGGCACGGCCCCCGAGGTGGGCATGAAGCTCCCGTCCACCACGTAGAGGTTCGCAACGTCGTGCGCACGGCATTCCTTGTCGAGGACCGAACGCGTGGGGTCGGTGCCGAACCGGCATGTGCCGCACTGGAGGACATCGAAGATGCCGCCGGTCTTCATCTCGCCCACGCGGTCCGGCTTCATCGCCTCGAGAACGAGCTTGCCCTGCTCGACCAGGCGGGCGCTGGCCTGGTGGTCCGCGGCATGGTGACTGAATGTGATGCGCGCAACAGGGATGCCGAGCCGATCCTTGACGTCCTTGGCGATGTCCACGGCGTTGCCTTCGACGGGCAGGCACTCGGAGAACGCCTCAAGCTCGACGTGCTTCTCCTCGCGGTAAAAGGTGCGGAGCCGATCCTTGAGCGCCTTGCCCCAGATGGTCTTTCCGTCCGGACCGGCGCTGAGCTTCTCGGCGTTCAGGATGGGGCTCATGTGCATGAAGTCGAAGTTCAGCGTTCCCGCGATCGCGTAGAAGTCGCGGATGGTACGGCCGATGAACGGCTCTCGTTCGGCCCGCGGTTTGAGCCCAGCCTTCCCGCCGTAGGTGAAATCGGCGGTCCCACTGCCGAGCGTCAGCATCATGAGGTTCTTGCCGACAAGGCCTGACGAGTTCGCCAGACCATCAGGAAAGAGCGACGAGCGCGAGTTCAGGAGCAGCCGCGGCGACTCTACCGTCGAGCACGCAACAACGATGATGCTCGCCTTCTGCTCCTTTTCGACACCGGCATGGTCGATGTAGACAACCGAGGTCGCCTTTCCCGCTGCATCGACGCGCACCTCCCGTGCCATCGAACGAGGACGCACCTCGCAGCGCCCTGTGGCAACGGCCCGCGGCAAGAGGGCTTCGGCCGTGCTGCCTTTGGCCCCGACCTCGCATCCGAAGGAGCCGCAGAAATCGCAGTACATGCACGGCATGCGGCCCATGTAGCCCTTTGAGAGCAGCGCACGCGGCGTCGAGTAGGGGTGGAGATAAAGTCCGCGCGCGCAAGAATCAACCAGCTCTGCGATGGGGTGCGAACCGAGCGGCGGCAGGGGATAGCCATTCTTCCGCGGGGGTTCGAACGGACTTGCACCGGCCACGCCAGAAACGCCGACTTCGCGCTCGGCCTTTTCGTAGTACGGCTCGAGCTCGTCATAGGTGATGGGCCAATCCGCGAGACTCGCACCGGCGACGCCGCCCACTGCGGTGGCGCGCCGGAAGTCGTCGGGAGAAAGCCGAAAGGCGTAGCCAGCCCAGTGCACGGTACCGCCGCCGACGCAGCAAGATATCCAGCCGAAGTTGCTGCGCTGGCCTTCCTCGGCGGCGGACGCGCGCGTGACATGGGGCTCGTCGGAGACGAAAGGCACGAAGAAGTTTCGCCTGACGATGGCGAGCTCGTCGTGGACGAGGTCCTTGGTCGCGTAGGCCGGCCCCTTCTCCAGAACGACGACGCGCATGCCGGCGCGCGCGAGCTCGAGGGCCAGGGGCCCGCCGCCCGCGCCACTTCCCACGACGCAGGCGTCGACGGGGTCCATCGCTAACCTTGCCTCGTCGGGTGCGGCGCCTCGGGGACGAAGCCGATGACCTTCCAGCCGGCTTCGTCCTTGTTCCCTCCGTGGACCGGGTCTGAGAGCAGGCCTTCGATGGTCAGCGTGAACACGACCTGGAAGAAATGGGCCGCCGAGAACGCGTTGGTGCTCCCCTCTCCGTCCTGGAGGGCGGCAAGCACCTCGTCCTGCTGCTCTGGCCGGATCTCCATGAAGCGCGAACCGAACTTGGCCGCTGCAACGAGCTCGAGCGCGCTCACGCCCGCCTCGAACTCGCGCTTGAAGACCGCGAAGTTAGGGTCTGCGAGCTGGCCATCGATGAAGCCGACGACGTTGGCCTCACGTGCGCCCGGCAGGTCGTCAGTGGGAATGATGCGGCTACACGCCGCCTCCACAACGGCCCACTCGCGTGGGTCGAAGGTCTTCGCCGCTGCGGGCGCAGGTGTGCGAGAGCAGCCCGAGCGACAGCCAAGCGGCAGCGGCACCAGGACCGCCCCCACCAGGACTGCGACGCGCTCGAGGAACTCTCGGCGGTCTAGGCCGAGTCTCCCCATCGTGGAGCAGGCGGCCCTGTAGGAAGACGCCGACGCGCCTTCCTACAGGAGCCTGAATGCCCTTCGATTAGAGCCCGGTCAGAAGCACGTTGCCGCCATGGGCGGAATTGCACCCGCCACCACCGCAGCCCGCTCCTGCGAGCACGTTGTTCAGGAGGACGTTGCTGCCATGCGCGGACTTGCACCCGCCGCCGCCACAGCCAGCGCCGACGAGCACGTTGTTCAGCAGCACGTTTCCACCGTGCGCCGAATTGCACCCACCGCCACCGCAGCCACCGCCTGCGAGGACGTTATGCAGGAGCACGTTACCACCGTGGGCGGACTTGCAGCCACCGCCGCCACAGCCCGCGCCCGCGAGCGTGCCCTTGCCCGTCGCGAAGGCGGGAACCGCCAACGCCATCATCGAGATTGATGCCACTGCAATGAGAAACCGCTTCATGAGAACCCCTCATCCTAAAGGGCCTTCGGGCCCTGGGTTGAACTTCATCTCTCCGCGCTACTCGAACAGAAACCCGACTTGTCGCCGGGCAAGAAGCTCAAATGAGGAGATGACGTTCGAAGATGTAGAGGGGCGTCTTGTGCGGCGGCCCGATGGATCGCTGCTCGAATACCGAGGACGCGTCGAGCGAAAGGGCCCCGAGCGGATGTTCTGGCAAGACGGCAACGAGGGGAGCTGGCGCCGCCCTCTCCGACGACCGTTCGACCGTGGCTGTGATGTCCGCCTTTGAGGAGTCACGCTGCTCACAGCAGCACTCGGCGATGATGTACGGGACGGGAGACTGGAGAGCCTTGGTGCGCAAGGCCTTCGGGCAGCAGCACTTGTCGAGCACCTCGCCGGTATACCGGCATACCAGCACCGTGCCGCCAAATGCCAGGAGCTGCGTGGCGAACGCGATGATGGTCAGTACTCGCAGCGCGCTCTTCACCCGCACTCCTCCCAAGGGGAGAAGCACCATAGACTGAGCTCTCGCCCCGCGTCAAGACGCGCGCGGGAACCGGCGCGGCGTCGATGTTCCTACCAGGACTCGGTTGACTTGGCCGGCCGGATCGATTCGTTGCCCGCATGACTCACAAGATGACTCTCTCCTTGCATCACTTGCGGACCTTGCATAGTCTTCGGCCAAAATGACGGAGCGAAGATCCAAGCGAATCGTCAAGGACGCTGCGGCCAGGGGGAACGAGTCGCCGCTGCCCACACCTCGTCACGACCCCGAGCAGCGCGTGGTGGCGGTGACGGGAGCGCGCGGCTTCATTGGAGCCGAAATCATCAAGCGGCTCGAAGAGGATCGTCGGTACCGAACGATCCTCGCGCTGGACATCAGGAAACCCAACTTCCCGCTGGACAAGACCCAGTTCTATAAGATCGACCTCACGCTTCCGACGGCAGACGCCGACATCGCGGCGCTCCTTTCCCGAGAGGGGGTGGACACCCTCGTCCACGCGGCCTTCCTCTCGTCCCCGACGCACGCGAGCGCCTGGGCGCACGAGCTCGAGGATATTGGAACGATGCACGTCCTCAACGCGTGCGCCGAGGTCGAGGTGAGAAAGCTCATCCTGTCCTCCACCACGATGGTGTATGGAGCGCACCCGCTCAACCCCAATTTCCTCACCGAAGATCACGAGCTCAAGGGCAACTCGTCGTCTCGGTTCCTTCGCGACAAGGTGGCCGCCGAGCAGCAGGTGCGCCGTTTCCGCAAGGAGAACCCCGAGACCATGGTCACGGTCCTGCGCGTGGCGCCCACGCTCGGGCCAACGATCGAGAACTACGTCACCCGGTTTTTCTCTCGTCCAATAGCGCCAGTGATGATGGGCTTCGACCCCCTCATGCAAGTCGTGCACGAACGGGACGTGATCGACGCCTTCAAGCTCGCCATCGACAACGACGTCCTTGGGGAATTCAACATCGTCGGCGAGGGCGTGCTCCCGTATTCCACGATCCTGGCGTTGATGGGCAAGCTCCCGCTGCCGCTTCCCCATTTTCTCGCCAAGCACCTGACCCGTGCGTTTTGGGTCACACAAGTCGGCGATGCACCGCCATACTTTCTCGATTTCCTTCGTTTCCTCTGCGTGGCGGACGGTCGCCGAGCAAGAGAGATCCTGGGGTTCGTGCCCAAGCACGACATCAAGGCCACGATTCTCGATTTCCTAGGAGTCACGGACCGCCCAGGCGATCTCGTCATCGAAGGGGGAAGGGCATAGACAGGCCATGTCCAAGATCTTGGGAGACAATCCGTTCGACCCCACGGGGAAACGCTCGGCTGATCAGTCGGCAAAGCCAACAAGGGAGGCCAAGGGGGCGAAGCAGGCCAAGCCGGCGAAACAGGTCAAGCAAGCCAAGAAGCCGGCAAGCGCGCGAACGCCAGATGTGGGTCCGACCGTGCCTTCAGGTGGTCCCAATGGGAAGAAGACAGCCCCGGGCGCCGAGGGCATGGCAAAGAGAGCCTCCAAGGCGGCAGCACCCGTCTCGCCCGCCCTCGCAGGTTCAGAGCCTGAGCCCGACCTGACCGAATCCGCACCGAGCGCTCCCGTGGAAGTGGCTTCCTCGAGCCCCGAGGTCCAACCTCTTCCAGAAGAACACCGGGCGGACCTGTCCACCTCGCCGATCGCCGAGGATCTCGAAGGGATCGACATCCCGCCAGACACCGTGCCCCCAGACGAGGCGCTCGACGATGAGGTGTTCTTTGGCGAAGAAGCGGCGCCCCCACCGGGGGACTACGGCCCGGGGCTCGACGTGCGCAAGGAGCTGCCCTATCAGCGACGATCGATCACCGAGGAGGTTCGGGAGCCCGAGCGTCGCGTCAGGGCGCGGCTCACTCCGGCGTTCCCCATCGAACACCGTCGGAAGCTCCCCCTCGAGTTCCTGTGGAGGTGGTACCGGGACATCGCCATGCGCGATCGGTCCGACGTGGTCGACGAGTTTGGTCGCGACCCCTTGTATGCGTCGCGGGTCGAGCCGCTCCTGGAATTCCTCTATAAGAAGTACTTCCGGGTGAACGTCGTGGGCCTCGAGAACGTCCCCGACCACGGGCGCGCTCTCCTGGTCTCCAACCATTCGGGAACTCTCCCCTATGACGGGGCGATGATCATGCATGCCGTGCGCAGGGGCTCCCCGGTGCACCGCGACGTGCGGCCCCTGGTGGAAGACTTCGTGTTCCATTTCCCGTACCTCGGCACGTTCATCAACCGGATTGGCGGTGTCCGGGCGTGCCAGGAAAACGCGGAGCGCCTCCTCAACCAAGACCAGCTCGTCGCCGTGTTTCCCGAGGGAATCAAGGGGATCGGCAAGCTGTACAAGGAACGGTACCGGCTGCAGCGTTTCGGCCGCGGAGGATTCATCAAGCTGGCGCTCCGCACCGGAGCACCGATCATCCCGACGGCGGTCATCGGCGCCGAGGAAATCCACCCCATGGTCGCCAAGATCACGTGGCTCGCCAAGTCCTTTGGGATCCCTTACTTGCCGGTCACCCCCACGTTTCCGTGGCTGGGCCCGCTCGGAGCCCTTCCCTTGCCCACGAAGTGGACCATTCGATTTGGCAAGCCACTCGACTATGGCCAGCGGTTCGGTCCCACGGCGTCAGATGACCGAATCCTGGTCAACAAGCTCTCCGACACCGTCAGATCGACCATTCAAGAGATGATCGACGATGTCCTCGCCCAGCGGAAATCCGTCCTGCTCGGGTAGCATTCCATCGATCGCTCGCGGGCGGCTCGGATGCGTCTTGGCGATGTGCTAGCATCGTACGCAGGTCAACCCGCGCATGCAGGACGACTTCGACGACGCTCTGGAAATGGCCCGCGCCATGCTCGGCGGCAACGAGGGGCAAGCTGACCTCTGGGAAGCCAACGAGTACGTGAACCGCGCCCTTCGCTTGCGGCCGCACGACCCCGAGGCATGGATTCTGAAGTGCCAAGTCATGAGCGCCCTCGAGGACGACGCGGCCGCCCTCGCTGCCGTAGAAATGGCCGTTCGGCGGGCCCCACGCAGCGCCGAGACCCACTACTGGCGAGCCGCCATCCTCGCGGATCTCGAGCGCTACCACGAAGCCCTCCTCGCCGTCGAGCGCGCCTTCCGGCACCTGGGAAGAAACGACGATTGGCTCGTCGAGGACTTGTTCTTCGAGAAGGGATCGATCCTCGACTCGATCGGGCGGCAGGAAGAGGCGATGGCGACCTACCAGGCCGGACTGAGCCGCTTTCCCGACTCGCAGCTCCTCAAGGCCGGCCTCGAGCCCCTTCGGCGCGAGCAGGCGCGCCGCATGTTCAAGGTCATCCCCGGCGGGCGGCAGTAGGAGCGTGAGAAACCAAGAGGCTCGCGCCTTGGTGGGGGGCGGCGTGACCCCATGCTATGCTTCGCGAATGGGGATCATCGACTTCGTCAAAGGGGGTATCCGGGAGCTTGCGGTGGCGAGGCCGGACGAGGCCAAGGGGCTCGTCGTCTACAAGCATCCGGACAAGACCATTCCCAAAAAGGCGCAGGTCACCGTGGAGGCAGACGAGGTGGCGCTGTTTTTCCGGGACGGCAAGTTGGTCGGCCAGCTCGCTTCCGGGCGCCACTCCCTCGAAACCGACAACATCCCGTTCCTGGATCAAATCGTCGACTGGGGTACGGGCGGCAATGTCTGGATCGCCGAAGTGTACTTCGTGACGACGCGCGAGGTACCCGGGCTCAAGTTCGGCGGCAAGGTAGGAAAGCTGCGGGATCCCCAGTCGGGCCTCCCCGTCGAAGTCATGGTGAACGGTACCTTCTCCATCAGGGTCATCGACCCACCAAAGCTGGTCATTGGGTTGGTCGGCTTGCAGAAGAGCAACAATGAGGAATTCCTCGCCTGGTTCAAGGAGCAGGTTCTCAAGACCATCCGCGACGACGTGGCGGAGCTCTGCGTGAAGAAGAAATGGCCGCTTCTCGACGTCACGTCGGGCGCCTACACCGAGGAGCTTTGCGCCGAGGTGGAGGGCGGCCTTCGGCCCCACGTCGAGCCGTACGGGATCGAGGTCGCCCGCATCGGCAACTTCAACCTGGCCATGAAGGACGAGGACGAAAAGCGCCTGAACAAGCTCTACGAGAACGCTGCCTACATGAACATGGCTGGAGGGGTACAGGGCTTTCAGCAGGTGGCCGCCGCCAGCGCCATGATGAACGCAGGTGAGGCGCTGAAACAAGGAGGGGGAGGCGGCAATCTAGCCAACAATCCTCTCCTCGCCGGCGCTGGTCTTGGTGTTGGGCTAGCCATGGCCGGCCAGTTCCAGCAAGCGATGCAGCCGGGAACCCAGACGCCGGCAGGCACGCAGGCGATGCCTCCGGGTATCCCTGGGGCTACCCCCTCTGGAGCCAGCAGCATGACCTGCAGCAAGTGCCAGAAGCAGGTTGCTCCCGGGAAGTTTTGCGCCGAGTGCGGCTCTCCGCTCGCTGCGGCCACGCCTAAGTTCTGCTCGGGATGTGGCCAGTCGCTTCCACCAAGCGGGCGTTTCTGCCCAGGCTGTGGCCAGGCCGCCGCGGGTTAACACCGCTACGTCATTTCCACGCCGTCGCGAGAGCGCAGCCCGCCGCGGCGCCCGCCACCCGTGCTTTCCCCTACCCTACGGCCTTCTTCCTGGGCATGAGAAGCCAAAGGTCGAGCTCGAGCACGAGGCGCGGGTCCGGGACGTCTTCGCCCTTTTCGTTCTTCACTCGGCGCGGCACGGGCTCCGCCGTGGGATCCACATTCTTGACTGCACACAGAAGGGTTCGGATTGCTCCGACGTCGTCCCGTCCCGTGATCTCGGCCTTCTCGGTGATCTCGGTCCACGCGTAGATCGTGTCGCCGGCAAAGGTCGGATTGGCGTGCATGCCGCTGTTCAGTGCCAGCACGTGCAACGCGTTTTCGAGCCCATTGAACGCGAGGGAGCTGGCGACGCTAATCACGTGCCCCCCGTAAATGAGGCGCCTCCCAAACCGGGACCCGGCCATCTGGTGCAAGTTGAAGTGCACCCGGGCCGTGTTCTGGTAGAGCCGCGTGGCACTCGTGTGGTCGGATTCGTCGATGGTCATGCCGTCAACGTGGTCAATCCGTTCCCCCACCTGGTAGTCCTCCCACGCGGCCGCGCCCCCGGTAGCCCAGCCGACGTCGGCAAAGCGCCGCATGTCGAGCTCGCTCGGGGCGCGAAGTTCCGCGGCGGGTACGCACTTGGGGAGCTCGGGCGCGTCCCTTGCCCCAGTGGGCTTGGAAGGATCGCGTTTCTCGACCATGACCCAGCGGCAGTAGCGAATCACCTCTTGCCCATGCTGGTTCATGCCTCGGGTGCGGACCCAAACGATGCCGGCCTTGCCGCTCGAAAGCTCGCGCGTTCCAAGGACTTCGCTTTCGGAGTGGAGCGTGTCGCCGACGTGCACGGGACACAGGAAGCGGCCGTCTGCGTATCCAAGGTTGGCCACCGCGTTCAGAGATACCTGGCCCACGGTCTTCCCGAACACGAAGTGAAACGCCAGCCAGTCGTGCAAGGTCTCGCGGGCAAAGCCGAGCGCTTGGGCGAACGTGGCAGAGCAGTGGAGCGGGCGGCGATCTCCAGTTAAGGCGATGTACAGCGCGAGGTCGCCTTCCGTAACCGTCCGTGGAATTGGGTGGCGAAGGAGCTGCCCCTTGTGAAAGTCCTCGAAGAAGAACCCGCGACTGGCTTTTGGTTTCATTGCTCGAGCTTAATCGGATAGTCAATGGTCATCGGAGCGCCGTTCCAGCGGGAAAACCGCGCGGTCTTGACCGCGTCGGCCACGCACGCCCCGGTTTCGGTTCCCTTGAACTTTGCATCGACGGCCACGGCGCTGGAGACCGAGCCGTCCGGCTCGATCTTGACCTTGAGCATCACCAATCCAGGGACTTGATACTTGTCGTGGCAGGCGCGCGCCTTGCCCTGGATCGAACCCATCCCTTTCCTGACCTCTTCCCGGGAAAGGGTTGAAGGCAGCTTGGAATCCGCTTCGCTCTTCACCGTGGCCGCTTCCTTGGCTGGCGCTCCTCCAATGGCGTCATCAAGAAGCGAATCGAGGCTGGCAGGCTGCCCTTGCGGCTTGTCGGAACCGTTAGGCATGGCTTCCGGCTTCTTGGATGCAGGGGAAGCAAGGGATGCGGGGGTCGCTGCGGCGGATTCCGATGAGACGCCCGGAGTCGCCAGTGGCCTCGTCTCCTTGGAATCCCGCTCCTCTTTCGGCTTGGCTGCGGTCGCGCGCGCTTCCGCCGGTGCGCTCACGTCGCCCTTGACTTGCTCCGCCAAAGGCGGTGCGGGCGACGCCGTGCCGATCTCATTTGCGTTCCGCTCTTCCTTCTCGACTGGAGCGTACGCTCTCGTTTCGGGGACGCTCGCCGACTGACTCGAAGTCGCCCTGCCTTCCGACACGGCCAGGGTCACGGCAACACCAAAGAGAAAAGACCCGATAGCGACCAGGACTGTTCTTCCCAACGGAACGGTCCGTCGCGTGCCCTCTCGCCTCGTGTCCGAGGCAATTTCGTCTTCACTCGGCGTGGGCAAAAGAACCTGTCCCAGCGTCAAAGGAGAACCAGAAATCATGAGGCTTTCGGCCAAGTCCCCCATGTTGCCACCGAGACGCTCTGCATGCCGCTCCAGGGTCGTTCTCGCAAGCCGCCTGATGTCATGCAGGCCCGAGGTCTCGTCCGCATCGCCTGCCGCGCCTGCCGCGCCGTTTCGCGCGGAGGGCTGCGAGAATGGGCGAGCTTGGCGTTCTTCCGAAGTACTCATGGACATGACTTCCTCCCGCGCGTGCGGCTCCCCGCAAGGTACCGGCGAACTATAGGAGGAGGAGGCCCAATGCACAACCGCCAAGCGATGAGCCTCATGACTGAGGCTAACTCCGGGCCTCGTTACCAGACTGAGGCTAACTCCGGGCCTCGTTACCAGGCGGGGGTACGGCCCTTGAGAGTCGGACCCTCCGCCGATTATCATCGGCGGGCAGCAGGAGCTCGGAAGGCTCCGCCGATTATCATCGGCGGGCAGCAGGAGCTCGGAAGGCTCCGATCTGGCCCATGCACAGCACCCGTGGTAGCGTTCCACCGTGCGCGGCCTTCACGAAGTTCTTGGGCAAGATCGGGCGATTGCTCTTCTTCGGCGAGCGCTGGCCGCAGGCAAGGTTCCGCACGCATACCTCTTTGCGGGCCCATCGGGCGTGGGCAAGCGGACCGCTGCGGTGGCACTTGCGCGAGCCCTGAACTGCGAGCGAGCCCAAGGCGCCTGGATCGCGTGCGGGTCGTGTACCGCGTGCGAAAAAATTGCGAGCGGAAATCATCCAGACTTGTTGTTCGTCAGGCCGAGCGGAGCCGGGAATTTCATCGCGGTCGGGGATGTGCGGGAGCTCATTGCGCGCCTGTCGTTTGCGCCGCACGAAGGTAGCGCGCGCGTCGTCGTCGTGGAAGACGCGGATCGCCTGCGACCGGAATCGGCGAATGCGTTCTTGAAGACCCTTGAGGAGCCACCGCTTCGCACGCACTTCGTGCTGATCACCGCATCACCAGATGCCCTTCTTGTGACCATCCGGAGTCGTTGCCAGCGGGTCGGCTTCTTGCCGCTCTCCGCTTCCCTGGTGACCGAAATCCTGACGGCGTCGGGGACCGCCCCAGAGACAGCCCGGACCGCGGCCGCACTCGGCGGAGGATCGGTGTCGCGCGCCATGGAGTATTGCCAAGAAGACGCCCTCGAACGTCGGCACAAGCGCGCGGCCGTGCTTCGCGACGCGGTGCGCGGCAAGGGCATCCAAGGAGTCATCCATGCTGCGACCGAGCTTGCCGCCGAAAAGGAAGAGATAGCCCCAACGCTCGAGCTCCTTGCCCTTTGGTACCGCGACGCGGCGGGGTGGGCCGCTGGACTCCCGAAAGACCTGCTCGTCCACAGGGACCAGGTGGCGGAGCTTGGTCGAGAAGCCGCGAGCGGTGCCGCCCGCTTGGCGAAACGGGCGTCCGTTGTGCTCGAGGCACAGGCGGCGATACTGGGATTCGCAAGCCCGCAGCTCGCCCTCGAGCAGATGATCCTGGCCTTGCGTGAAGGATAAACATGTCTGATGGATCCAACCGACCGCCGGGTGGGCCGGCAGGCATTTCAGCCGACGCCACCCGGCGTCGAAGACGTCGCCGTCGTGGGCGCCCTGCTCTCGACGAGGGGTCTTCGTCGTCACCCCCGGAGCCAGCACGCCATGGCAGGTTCGAAGACCAAAAGCCGAGGCCACAGAGCACGCGTGGCGAGCGCCCGCCCAGGGAGCGGGCGGCGCCCAGGTCGGAGGACACGACCGGAACGAGACGGGCGTATAGCCGATCCTCGACGGGAGCAGAACCGTCGATGTTGGCTGCCACCGGGGGTAGCTCTACCGCACAGGCCAGCGATTCCCCGCCCGTGCCGGTCCTGGAGCGATCCTCGAGGCACACATCGGGCGTCGAAGAGCGGTGGGGGGACGACAGCGACGCGCCAACGCCCGCTATTCGACTCCAACCCGACGTGCCATCCGAGCCAGAGGATCCCGACGGGGAGTACCTTTTCCCGGAAGACGTGGTCCCGGTCGGGACTCTCGTCAATGCCTGCGGCGTGAAGTTTCACCCGGCCGGCAAGATCTACGACATGGACGCCGGCGATGGCTCATACGACGTCGGCGACTCGGTCATCGTCGAGACCGAGCGTGGGGTACAGCAAGCCATGGTGGCCATTGCGCCCGAACGAACCATGACTCGCGAGGCATTGAGGCGCATCCTCCGGCGCATGGACGCGCGTGATCGGTCGGTCGCCGAGAAGAACGCCGAGCGCGCGGTCGAGCTCTTGCGCTATGCCAAGGAACGGGTCCGGGAGCGCGGGCTCGCCATCAAGATGTACCGGGTGGAGGTCCTGCCTAGCGGAAGCAAGGCCGTGTTCTATTTCTCGTCGGAAGAACGGGTGGACTTCCGCGATCTCGTGCGTGACCTGTCGCATCGCTTCCACATGCGGGTCGAGCTCCGCCAGACCGGAGTCCGTGACGAGGCGAAGCTCGTCGGCGGCATGGGCTCGTGTGGACGAGAGCTCTGCTGCTCGACCTTCCTGCCCCGTTTTGAGCCCGTGTCCATCAAGATGGCAAAGGACCAAGGACTGGTGCTCAACCCCAGCAAGGTCACTGGGCAGTGCGGGCGGCTCAAGTGCTGCTTGGTGTACGAGCAAGCGATCTACGCGGAAATGCGCAAGGGCATTCCCAAGCTGGGCAAGCGCGTCGCGACGCCCGCGGGCGAAGGGAGGGTAGCGGAAGTGGACGTGCTTCGGCAGCGAGTCCGGGTGGCGTTCGAACCGGGCGAATTCCAGACGTTTCCAGCCCATGCCGTCACTCCGTTGGCGCCCGTGCCCCAGGGGAGGAAGGCACTCCCCGCCGAGAGAGAGCCTTCGAACGACGACGAAGAGCCTTCTTCGTAGCTCCTTTCCGCCGCCGGGAAATATATGATCACGGCATGCGCCGATGGAACCTTCTCTTTCTCGCCATCGGCATGGCTGCGCTTTGCGGGATGGTCGCCCACATTGGGGCCACCATGCTCACGCAGGGGCTCCTGCGGGTGGGGTGGGGGTTCTTGGCCCTTTGCGCGCTGCATTTTTCCGCCATCGCCCTAGACGCGTGCAACCTCAGGTTCTGTGCCGGCGAATCCGGAGCCCGAGTGCCGGCGCTCCAGTTTATCCGGGCGAATCTGGCCGGACACGCCATCAACTCCGCCACTCCTTTCGGACAGCTCGGGGAGCTCACCAAGTACAGCCTCCTTAGCGAGCACGTCCCCGAGGAGGACGCGGCCGCGACGATGGTCCTATCGAACCTCGTGCGCCTCGTGGCCACCTGCCTGCTGCTCGGGATTGGACAACCCTTGGTCACGCTCGTGCTTGGGCTCGAGTCGTCCGTCTCGACGCTGATCCACGCGAGCTCCGCGCTCTTCCTCGTCATCGCCATGGGCACCGTCGTCGTCGTTCGCGGCGGTGTCGGTCGGCTCCCGTTCGAGCTCGCCAAGCGGCTGGGGATCCCCAGCGACCAGGTCGAGCGGGCCCGCGCGTTCTGGAGCCGCGTGGAATCCCTGGCCCGCCGTGGGGCCAGGAATCGGCGACAGATGGTCTACGCCGGCGCGATGGTGGCCTGCTCGGCAGCGTGCGACTTGGCAGAGGTCACGGTGATCCTCTGGCTGCTCGGTGTAGAACACGGCCCTAGCGTGGCACTTCTCGCCATGGGGAACGCCCAAATCGTCTCTTGGCTCACCGGGTTCGTCCCCCTCGGTGCGGGCACGGCCGAAGCGGGCGCCTATGTCTTCTTTCGAGCCCTCGGCCTGCCACCGAACATCGGAGTCCTCCTGGAACTGGTCAAGAAGGTGCGCCGGGTGGTGTTCGTAGGCTTGGGGGTGGTCGTTCTCGGGAATCAGGCGTTCCGTCAGCACCTCGGCGGACGAATCCCGGCCCCCGAACCCGCGGTAGCGCCTAGCCCGGATTATTCACCCGTGGACCGAGCCTGACGGTCGAGACGCAAGCAGCCGAAGGAGCGACGAGGGAGCTGGCTGGCGGCCAGCGACCGAGGAGCGACGCACGGATGCGCCGCGGATCGGCCGTCAGGCGACGGGAACGGGTGAATATTCCGGGCTAGGGACTAGAAACCTGCCTCCCGCGCCTTGCGGCGGTGACCACGAAGTGGGCGGTCAGCATCACAGCAAAGAGCGCGTCGCCTACGAGAAGCCCCAAAGCTGCGAGCCGGGGCATGGGGACCACGAGCACGAGCGCCAGGAGCGTAACGTAGGAATCCTTGCGAAAGACGTAGCCGATCACGTGCAGGAGCCGGTCGAGGAATCGCGTCTTGTTCTCCATGCTCTCTGCGGCCGCGCCGAAGAACCAGGGGAAAAACGTGGTGTCGATGGGCAGGCCTTTCCGATGCAGGTCCCAGTACATGAGAGCCTTGAAGAACACGCTCCCCAGGGCGCCCCCGACGCCGAGGTACAGCCAGATCACGCCTTGGCCATCGTGCCACAGCCCCACCCCGAGTCCGATCATGAGCCCGTAGGTGCACACGTCGTCCGCCACCGTGTCGAGCCACTCGCCGCCCCGGGAAGTTTCCAGGCGCAGCCGAGCGAGCTCCCCATCGACGCAGTCCACTACGTTGGACCACCAGTAGAGAATACCCGCCAGCGCGTAGGCCAAAGCTCCTCCAGCCGCTGCCACGAGCCCCGCGACGATGCCGCAGGCCATGGCCATGAGCGTCACGTGGTTCGGCGTGAGCTTGGTGTCAGCAATGGCGAGGGCACACGCGCGGGAAATCGGGCGAATCATGGTGTACGCCACGATCCCATCGAGCTCCATGGGCTTGCGCAAGGAGCGGATGAGAACACGACTCGCCTTGCCCCTTTCCGTCGCATCCGAGAGAGTCATGAGCGGGACCGGGGGCGTGCTGGTATCGGCTGCCTGGCCCAGGGCACTCGCGCTATAGAGCGAATCACCGCGCAGGGGCACGTAGGTGCGCGACGAGCTACTCGGCGCCTGAGGTGTGATTTCTACGGGGAACCCCTCTGGGGCCGGCGCGTCAGCAATCACGCGCTCGACTCGGGGCCTATTTTTTTCGTCGACCACGACCACCGCACCCGCCCATTTCTGCCGCGCCGCCATGCGCACGTGCCTAGCGATGAGCGGCACCCCACCGACGCGGGTTGTTCCGTTTTCCGAAGTCGCATCTACTTTCGCCCAGAGCTGCACGGCACCTCCATACCACATTCGGGCAGCTTTGAATTCACCAGGCCCTGTGGCATGGTTGGCGCCGTGAAAGCCGTCATTCTCGCTGCCGGGGCGTCATCACGCCTGCGCCCGCTCACGGATGAAATGCCCAAGGGGCTCCTCTCCATCGGTGGGGTGCCCATGCTCGAGCGGTCCATTTCTGCCCTTCTCGGATTGGGCTTGGAAGAGCTCGTCCTCGTCACGGGATACCTAGGGGACAAGGTCAGGGCGGCAGTGAACGCGTGGTTTCCAGGTCTACGGGTGCATTTCGTGCATAACGACGAATACGCCACGACGAACAACGCGTTCTCCCTGCGCATGACCCGCCCGCTCGTCCATGGCCAGGAGTTCTTTCTCCTGGATAGCGACATCATTTTCGAGCCCGAAGTGGTCGGCGCCTTGATGAAGAGCCCGCACCCTGATTGCCTGGTCCTTCGTCCCGCCAACGATCTTACCGACGAGGAGATCAAGGTCCAAGTCGACCCCCATGGCCGCGTGCTTCAGATCGGCAAGCACGTGCCCATTCCCGTGTCGGCCGGGGAGTCGGTCGGCATCGAACGCTTCACGGCGGCGACCTCGGTCGTCCTGTTCGACACGCTCGACGATCGCGTCGGACGAAGGGGATTCGTGCGGGAATACTACGAAGCGTCTTTTCAGCAGATGATCGATGGTGGAGTAGAGTTGCGCGCGGTCGACGTGGGGTCGCTCTACTGCACCGAGATCGACACGCTCGACGACCTCGCTGCCGCAGAGAAAGCCCTCGCAGGAGCGAACGACCGCTGGGCCAGCGGAAGCACTCGCCATGGCCTGACTTAGACAGAGGAATACCCATGAACAGACTCAAGAGCTTCTTGGCAGGGAAGTGGAATGAAGGCCTCACCGCCCCCACGGCGCTCCTGAACCCAGCGACCGAAGAGCCCTTGGCGGAAATCGCCACGGGGGGCACGGATCTGGCCGCCGCCGTGGGGTTCGCGCGGGAGGTCGGCGGGCCTGCCCTGCGTGAAATGACGTTCAAGCAGCGGGGTGAGCGCCTGCAAAAGATGGCGAAGGTCATCCACGCCCACCGGGACACGCTGATTCACCTGGCCATCCAAAATGGCGGCAACACCCGCGGCGACGCCAAGTTCGACGTGGACGGCGCCATGGGAACGCTCTCGTTCTACGCGGAGCTCGCTGAGACGCTGGGGGACACGAGCGTCCTCGTCGACGGCGAAGGTGTAAAGCTCGGCCGTTCACCCCGGCTCTACGGGCAGCACGTCTTAAGCCCGCGCTGCGGCGTCGCGGTGCACATAGGCGCCTTCAACTTCCCGGCGTGGGGCGCTGCTGAAAAGGCGGCGTGTGCCCTTCTGGCTGGCATGCCGATCATTTCCAAGCCGGCAACGGCGACGGCGCTCGTCGCGCACAAGATGACCGAGCTCGTGCTGGAAGCCGGGATTCTCCCAGAAGGAGCGTTCCAGCTACTTCTCGGCCAAGTGGGCGACCTCTTCGATCACCTCGGGGGGCAAGATGTCGTGGCCTTTACCGGCTCGAGCGCGACCGGAGCCAAGCTGCGCGGGAATCCACGGCTCGTTTCCGAGAACGTGCGCGTGAACATCGAGGCGGACAGCCTCAACGCCGCCGTGCTCGGTCCAGATGCTCAAGTGGGCTCGCCCACGTACGACCTGTTCCTCGCCGACGTGGTCCGGGACATGACGCAGAAGACCGGGCAGAAGTGCACCGCCATCCGCCGCGTGCTGGTCCCCGAGCCTCTCGAGGCCCGGGTCCGCGAGGATCTTTGCGAGCGGCTTTCGGCGATCAAGGTCGGAAATCCGATGCTCGATGAGGTCACGATGGGCCCACTCGCCACTTCCAGCCAGCTCGCGGACGTGCGCGCTGGGGTGGCCAAGCTGCGCGCCGAGACAGAGGTAGTCCTTTCTGGCCTCCAAGCTAGTCCGCTGGGTGTCCCATCGGGGAAGGGCTTCTTCTTCGGCCCCACGCTGCTTCGGTGCCCGCGCTCAGGGCCGTCGTCTGCGGTTCATTGCCACGAGGTGTTCGGGCCCGTCTCCACCGTGATTCCGTACGACGGCACGGCGCAGGCCGCGGTGGAGATCGTGCGCTGGGGTGCAGGCGGGCTCGTGTCTTCGGTCTACTCGGACGATCGTGCGTTCTTGACCGACATGGTGCTCGGTCTCTCGCCTTTCCACGGCCGGCTGTACCTAGGGAGCGCCAAGATCGCGGACAAGGCGCCGGGGCCAGGGACAGCGCTCCCGCAGCTCGTCCACGGCGGCCCAGGGCGCGCCGGTGCGGGCGAGGAGCTCGGCGGACTCCGCGGAATGGCCCTCTACCTGCAACGGACCGCGCTTCAGGGGGACAAGGCGCTCATCGACGCCATCACGGGGCGAGGATAGACACGTCACGCAGGGACTTCCATGCTGGATGGCGAGCGAGCACCTCGAGCGCTTTCTCGAGCAGCGTGCGCCCGGGCTCCCGCTTGAACCAAGTCGATGCTCCAGAAGGATGCGGGAGGGGAATCGCGTCGCATGGATGGCCGAACGCCTTGACCCGATGTTTCGTTCCAATCACCTCGGCAAGCGGCTGCCCAGGGACGAATTGCTCGATCGCAAGTCTACCGACTGGAATGATCAGCTCGGGACGAAGGAGCTCGATTTCTCGCTCCATCCAGCCTGTGCAAGAGGCGATCTCGGACGATGTAGGAACTCGGTCCCCTCCATGAGCCGTCTTGCCGGGGAAGCAGCGGCACACCGCCGCAATGTACGCACGAGCGCGGAAGGTCTCCTCATCGACCCCTAGCCCACCCAGCCACTTGAAGAGGGTCTTTCCAGCGGTCCAGGCAAATGGCCGGCCGAGCGCACCTTCGCGAGGACCGGGCGCCTGGCCAACAAGAAAAACCTTGGACACCACCGGTCGGGGCGTCACCACCGGACCGACCATGCCCGGGCACCTGCGGCACTCCCTAAGCTCCGCCAGGTGTCTTTCAATGGCTGTCCGAGAAGCGAGCTTCGGCATGGCGATGCTAAGGTAACCGCAATGGCCAAGTACGCGCTTACTTTTGACGACGGACCTGGGCCGCAGACGGCGGAGAACCTCGATATCCTGCGCGAGCACGGCACGCGTGCCACGTTTTTTGTGCTCGGTCGCAATATCGAAGAGGCCCCATGGTGCGGTGGGGACCAGGGCCTCGCCCGGGCTCTCGTGGAAAGAGCGCTGCGCGAGAACCACGTTGTGGGGAACCATACCTACTCGCATGGGCGACCTGATGCCTGGCGTGGCCTCGCCGCAGATCTGCGGCGCTGCGATGACGTCCTCAGGGCTCGCCGACGGGCCGTGGGCATGGCCGAGGAGCTGCCAATCCCGGTGCGGCTGCCCTATGGAATACGGCTTTTGGAGTCCACGATCGGCGTGGACACCGGGACGCTGCAGATCGCTAGCCTAGACCCGCGCATTCCGGTCCTCGCCAGCATGGGGCGGACGCACGTGCATTGGACGAGCGAATTCGCCGACTGGACGCTCTCGCCACAGGCCGCGCCTGTGCTTGCGGAGCGCATGATCGTCCACGTGGAGCAAATGTCCGGGCTGGGCCTTTTCGCCGTGCTCGACCTCCACGACGGGGGCACGGGCTCGGCCTGGGGCTACGACCGCACGGCAACCACCCAGGCGGTCAAGCTCTTTCTCACAGAAGCACGGCGCCGGGAGTGGGAGAGCTTCACGGTGCCGATCTCTTAGCCGAGTCCGTCTACGCCGCCCGCACTGTCGTGGGATCCTCAAGAACGCCCACGCGCTCATACTTGCCGAAAAGCTGGCCCCAGCCCGTGTCCTGCTTCCAGCGCTCGAACACGACCTTGTCGCGCAAGGGCCAGCGGTAGTAGTCGTGGTAGATCTCGGAGCCAAGGACGAACACGTTCACGAGCGGGGTGTGGAAGAACAGCTTCTGGAATCGCTTGAGGGGGCCAAACCACATGATGTCCCCTACCATCGACGCGCCGTTGTCCCCGACGGAAAAACCCCAGCGCTCGCTGGCCAGGTCGGTATCGCCGACGATCTCGATCTCTTCGGGCTTGCCCTTCCCCAAGCCGTGCTCGTGCGCCACCGCGATGTACTCGAGGGACATGGGGTCGAACCCCATCATCCGTGCCGCCACGGCGTCAATCGCCACCTGATCGTCCGAGGCGAGCATGACGTTCTTCACCACCGGCCGCATGGTGCGCGGGCCAGGGCCGTCACCCGCCGTGGTGCCGTCCATGATCGCGAAGAGCCCGCTGTGGATCTCTTTCTGGATCGCCAGGAGGTCTACCAAGGTCTTGTGGATCCACGAGTGGGTGTAGTGCCGCTTGGTGTTCAACAGGCCGCCGAACGCGTTCTTCATCGCGCCCGTCGTCGTGGTGTAGATGTGGCATTTCACCGTCGGGAGGTGGACGATGTTCTTGCCGACGAAGTAGTCGGGGATCTGGATTCCGTCGGGAAAGATCCGGTCGAGCACGAGCATCTTCGCCTTGGGACGAAACGTCGACCACGTCATGTCCTTGGGCTCGAAGTTGTAGAGCACCGGGATCTGATGCTTTTGGAAAATCGGAACGTAGTGGTTGAGATCCTCCCCCTTGAACGCGTTCGTCACCACGGTCTTGTTCTGCACGCACAACTGGTCAACGAAACCGCGTCGCTTGAGGGACCGGATGGTCCCCTCAAGCTGCCATGGCGTCGTGTTGGCGCCTGGGAACGGGAAATGCCACGAGATGTTGTCCTTGAGGATCGTCGTCGCCGTCTTGTCGAGGGCCCGCTCGATCTCAGCCAAGCCGACGAGCCGGTCAATGTCGTCTAGGATTGTGTCGGGCCTAGCGCGAACCACCGCCACCTTGCTGCGTCTCATGGGACCGGAGTCTAGCACCATGGTTTTCCCACGGGCACCGGCTATTCCTCTCGGTGAGCGCTCGATTTGGACTTGTTCGTGGGCCGAGCCAAGCGGTACCGTTCTCTTGGTCAGCTCCAGGCGCCGCGAGAAAAACCATGACGGCTCTTCTCATAGCTGGGATCTTGGCTGCCCTCGCAGCGGCTGGCCACGGCGTGGGGGGCGAGCTCACGAACATGAGGAAGGTGCGTTTCAGCGGCACGATTCCCGACGGAGAGCGGCTGGAGATTCGTGCCACGTGGCATCTCTTCACGCTGCACTTGGTGTTCTCGGCGGTGGTGCTTCTAGGGGTTGGTTTTCGTATTCTCCCCAGGCAGGCCCACGCCATCGTGCCGTTCCTTGGCGCTTACTTCGTCGCCTGCGGTGCCGTGTTTCTGCTCGTGCTGCTCGCCCGAGGCCCGCGCTGGATCATCCGCCATCCCCAGTGGGTGCTTCTCGTGACGATCGGCGGCCTTGCTCTTCTCGGTGAGACGTAGGCGAGGTTGACTGCGAACACCTACCCCCGATCCGGGGCCTGTCCACCCACCAACGCACCGATAATCATTTGAAATAGCTCAACTTTTTTCGGGCACGAGGATTGATACCGACGGACGGCATGAGAGCGCTCCGCTTGGCCGCAATCGCGTGGGTTTTCGTCGCCTGCACCGGCACCATCGCTATCGACGACCCCGACAACGGCACCGCCCGTCCGGACAAGCCGGTGGCGGTGGACGGCGGAAGCGGGAGCGGCGGCGGCGACGCCGCTCCGCGGGACCCGGCCCCGCGCGACGCAGCCCAAGCCGCCGACGCCGCCCCACGGGATGCAGGGCGGACGGTCGACGCGGCCACACCGAAGGGAACACCCGATGCC
>JACQUZ010000020.1 GCA_016210055.1 Deltaproteobacteria bacterium
GCGAAGCCTAGCTCGCTCCAATCCAGTCCCTTCTTGTCTAAAAACTGGCCTCCCCTCTAGGACAGGGACAGTATTCCATGCAATTTATCGACGAGGCCAAGATCTACGTGAAGGCCGGCGACGGCGGGAACGGAGCCATCGCGTTCCGCCGCGAGGCCCACGTCCCGCGAGGAGGTCCCTCGGGAGGAGATGGCGGTGACGGCGGTGACGTCGCGTTCGTCGCTGACCCGCAGCTCTCGACCCTCCTCGATTTCAAGTACCAACAGCACTACCGCGCCCGAAGCGGTGAGCCTGGGCGCACCAAGGACCAGTATGGGAAAGCGGGTGAGGACCTCGTCGTCCGAGTTCCCGTGGGCACGTTGGTTAAAGGTGAGGAAACCGGCGAGGTGCTCGTCGACCTCGCATCCGCGGGGCAGCGTGCGGTCATCTGCAAGGGCGGAAAGGGGGGCCGCGGTAACATCCACTTCAAGACGCCCTGGAATCAAGCCCCACGTCATGCGGAACCAGGAACGCCGGGCGAGGAGCGGACCATTCGCCTGCAGCTCAAGCTTCTTGCGGACGTGGGCCTCCTTGGCTATCCCAATGTTGGCAAGTCAACGTTCATCGCCACTGTTTCGCGGGCGCGCCCCAAGATCGCCGACTATCCGTTCACGACTCTTTCTCCCCATCTCGGTGTCGTGGGGCTCAGCAACCACAGGAGCTTCGTGCTGGCCGATATTCCCGGCCTAATTGAGGGTGCGGCCGAGGGGGCGGGGCTTGGGCACCGATTCCTGCGTCACGTCGAACGCACCCACGTTCTCCTGCACCTCCTCGAGCTTTCGCACGAGCCAGGGCGTGAACCCGAGCATGACCACGACGTGATCAACCGCGAGCTAGCCCGATATGACGCAGCGCTCGCGCAGCGCCCGCAGATCGTCGTGCTGAACAAGCTCGACCTCACCGAAACGCGCGAAGCTTATCCCGAGCTGCGCGCACGTTTTGCCGCCCAAGGGATCGATCTCCTGGCCATTTCTGCGGCGACGGGCGAAGGGGTGGACGTAGTCCTTGAGAAGGCGTGGTCGCTCCTCGACAAAGCACGTTCAGCGCGAGAAGCGCCAGGAACCCCGGCTGGCGATCAAGCGTAACACTCCCGACGCCGGCCTGGCGCGTGGATCACGCTTGCAAACTCACCCAAGGTGAGCGTCCTTGCGATTCGCAAGTGCCCGTGATATACACGGTTCTCGTCTGTAGTGTCGGTAGTCGGCTCGGAGTGGCGCCTACCATCATGACACGCCACGGTGGCCTATCGGGGGACACGATGCGCTTTACCCGTTCGCATGCGACGCGCCTGATTGCCTTTCTCGCCGCTCTCCTTGTTACCCTACCGGCTATCGCCCGTGCTCAGGACACGGCGTCACCCGGTACTCCCGCAGCGCCCGCCCCTGCACCCAGTGCGGAACCCAGTGCACCTGCGACCCAAGCTTCCACGCCGCCGGGGGACATTGGCAGCACAGCTACGGCGAGCGCGAGTGGAAATGGCGGGGAAATTGGGGGGGATGTCGCCCCGGCGAACATCCGCCTTCGCCGCTTGGAGCAGCGCGTCCAGGCCCTGAAAGAGCAGGCATGGCGGGTCAAGGCGCGAGTGGGAATGCTCAAGGAAGCGGTGCTCGGAGGAGGAATCGGCGCCCGAGCGACCATACTCCACCAAAACAAGATGGGAGGGTCGTTCCGTCTCGTGAAACTTGTTTACGCTCTCGACGGCGCACAGATTTTTTCGCGCAGCGACGACAGCGGCAAGCTGAACGAGCTCAAGCAGCTCGATATCTTGGCTGGGCCCATTGCTCCGGGCAACCACACCATCAGCGTCCTCATGGAATACAACGGCCATGGTTACGGTGTATTTGCCTACCTGAAGGGCTACAAGTTCAAGGTTCGCTCGAGCCACACCTTCACTGTCTCCGAGGGCAAGCAAACGCAGATTACCGTGGTGGGCTATGAGCGGGGTGGCGTGACCACGCCGCTGGAAAAACGTCCTGCGGTTGATTTCAAAGTCAACGTAGTCGTCGAGCGGCTGAGCTCCAAGGGTAAGTAAATGAGTAGCGTGAGAACGCTGGCGACGGCACTTTCGCTTGCTGTTGCCTTGGTGTGGGGATCGGCTCGCCCAGCGAACGCCGACGCTGTCGATGATCTCGGGCGACAACTCGTCAGGATCGAGGCCAGCGTCACGCAAGTTCTGCAGGGCCTCGAGGCTCCGAGAGCGCTGCGCGAAAAAAAAGAGGACATGATCGAGCGCCGGTTTATCCAGGCGCAGGTCGCCTACAAGCTCGGAGGTCAGCACTACGACGAGGCGGCGATCAGCTTGTATGAGCTCGTCGAGAAGTACCCCAAGAGCCGCATTTATCCCGACGCGGTGTTTTACCTGGCGGACTCTCTATATAAGAAGCAGGACTACCTGTCTGCGCGGGACTATTTCAAGAAGGTCGTCTACGAGTTTGGCGAGACGGGGAAACATTACCAGCAAGCGCTTCAGAGGCTGATCGAGCTTTCCCTCCAAATGGATGATCGATCCACTGTTCCCGATTACCTAGCCCGACTCGACAAGATACCCCAGTATACCCGCCTCGACTCCGCTCCCTACGTGCGAGGGAAATACGCCTATTTCTCGAAGAACTTCGACGAAGCCATCCGCGTTTTCGAGACGATTAACCAAAGCTCCAAGTACTTCTTTCAAGCCCAGTACTTCCTGGGCGCTTCGCACGTCGCCAAGGGCGAGCTAGCCTCGGCCGCACGGGTTTTCAATGGGCTCCTCGCGCTGAAGGCCGAGACCAAGGAGCAGGAACGAGTTCTCGAGCTTGCCCACCTCGCTCTTGGACGAATCCATTACGAGCGCGACCAAATGGCAGAAGCGATTGATCACTACAACGCCATTGCGCGCAAATCTCGCCTTTTTGACGAGATGCTCTACGAAGTTGCCTGGGTATACGTCAAGAACAAGCAATTTGACCGGGCGCTCCGATCCCTTGATCTCCTTGCCATTGCGAACCAGAAATCGGCGATGCTCCCAGATGTCCGTATCCTCGAAGGGAACCTGCGTATCCGCAAGGCGCAGGCGCTCACCGCAGAGGGGACGGGGAACAGCGCCGAGGAATATGCCAAGGCGCTGCAAGTATTCGCGGTCACTCGCGATGCGTACCAGAAGCCACGGGAGGAGCTCGAAGCCCTCATGGCGGCCCACGCGGATCCAATGCGCTTCTTCGCGCAAATTACGGGCGAATTCATCGAGGCGTTCGACACGGACATCAAGCTTCCCAGCGTGGCGGCTGAGTGGGTGCGATCGGAACGACAAGTAGAGCGCGTCGTCACGACGACGAGCAATCTTGCGAAGGTGCGAGCAGAGCTCGAAGAGACCGCGCATCTCCTCGGTCGTGTCGAGCGGGCCGTGGAATCGCCCGCCCGAGTGCAGATATTCCCAGACCTCGCAGAGCGGCGCATCCAGGTACAGGAAAACGCGGAACAGGTGCAGAAGATTCGGCAAAAGCTCGCCACCCAGGAGCAGGCGTTCGTGAGCAAGTACCTGGGTCCCGAGGAGCGACAAGAGCTAGAGCGCCTCAAGCAACGCCGGACGGAGCTCGTGGAGAAGCTTTCCTCGATGCCAAACTCTGGGGAAAGCGTCACCGAGCGAGTCCGCAAGGCGCGCGAAGCCTATCAAGAGAAGGACAAGGAAGCCCAGCAGGTCGAGGTGTTCATTACCGGCGTGGAGGCCGAGATTGCGGCCGTCGAGACCTTCTACAAGAGCAATGAAGACAAGCGCAAGGTCCCGCTGGAGGAGTACAACGCGACGATGGAGGACCTCCGCGCAGCTATCGCGGAGCTACGGGTCGAGCTCTCGGCCATTCGCCATGAGATGGCACTCGCCATGGACGAAGCCGGGATCGGCGACGATCAGGCCCGTGCAGAAATGGGGACGCGTACTTCACTGAACGAGGCAGTCAGGCAAGAGCAGGACTTCATGGGCAAGCTGCGATCCCGGATGGATGGGAAGGATCGCGACAAGGCTGAGCAGATCGCAAGCCTCGTCGATCACATCGGCCGCATTGAAGGGAAGATCGAGCGGTCGAATCGCAAGATCGATGAGCTCGTAGACGGCCAGCTCGCCGACGTCAAGGTTATGCTGAACGAAGAGAAGATTCGCCTCGGAGAGTACCAGAGGCATCTTCAGGAATACCTGGGAGAGAACAGAGCGGTTGGCTCGCAGATCATCTTCGACGCGTTCTCGGCGGTTTCCTCCAAGTTCTACGAAATCGCGGTGCGGGCTGACCTTGGGGTCGTCGACGTGGCGTGGGCCCAGAAGGAAGAGGCGAAGGACCAGGTGAACCGCATGACCCTGGATTCCAGCCGCGAGAAGAAGATGCTCATCGAGGAGTTCCGCGACTCAGCTGACAGCGGGTCGGAGGGTGTCAATGGCGCTCCATGATCGCGGCACGCGCCGATACCGAATCGGCGCCCTTGTCCTCGCACACGTGTTGGCGCTGCCTCCCCCTATGGCCCACGCTCAGGATTCTCCATCCGGATCCGCGCCGGCGGCCGAGGGTCCGTCCCAGGCGGCCACATCCTCGCTTCCGCCACCAGCCCAACCCCTAACTCCCGAGGAGCTTCGGGAGCTCGAGGATCTGGAAGAGATCGTCGGGCGCTACACCGGATCGTCTCAAGAGCACCAGAAGCGAATGAAGACGCTCCTCAAGCATGAGCAGGACAAGCGGCTTGCGGACCTCGAACACCGCTACCAAAAAGGGCTCCAGGGCGCCCAATCAAGCCTAGAATCACGTCACCTGAACGCGCTCGAGGAACTGGAGCGCTTTCTTTCGAAGTACCCTAACGACCCGCGCTGGACCCCTGACGCCATGTTCCGGCTCGCCGAGCTGTACCTCGATCAAGCCGGGCTCGAATTTGAAAAGAAGCAAGCGGCGGCTCTGTCGGCGGGCACACCACCTGAACCACCGCCCGAGGAAGCGATCGATCCAAACGCTCCTCCCCCCTACGAGGGCCCAGACTATACGCGCGCCCTGAACACGTGGCGGGACATGGTCAAGCGGTTTCCCACCTACCGCCAAATTGACGGCGCGCTCTACCTCCTGGGCTATTACCTCGGTGAAATGGGGCAGGTCGATGCGGCCAAGCAGGCCTACATGGGGCTGGTCTGCGCCAACAAGTTCGACCCCTTGGCACCGCCACCACCGCCGCCCGACCCCGACGACCTGCGGGCGCGAATCGGTGGGCAGCGCCCCGTATTTGTCGATCCGTATTCTGACTGCACGCCGCGAAAGCCCAACTCCAACTTGATCGACGAGTCATGGGTGCGCGTCGGGGAAGCGCACTTCGATACGCGCGGTGAGCTCGATCTTTCCATCGCCGCATACAAGAAAGTCGTCACCAAGACTGAGTCGGATTTCTTCGACGAGGCCTTGTACAAGCTGGCGTGGGCCTACTATCGAAACGACCAGTTCATCGAGGGCATCAACACCTTCGACCAGTTGGTCGTCTTCTCAGACAAGCAAGAGGAGGCTGGCGGTGGATCGGTTGAGCTCCGCCAGGAATCGGTTGACTACATCGCCATAAGCTTTGCTGATCCTTGGGAGAAAGACGCCCAGCCGGATCCCGCCAAGTCCATGGAACGTGCCCTCGCGTACTACAAGGGCAGAACCGCCGAGAAGCACGTCCGGGACGTTTTCGAAAAGCTCGGCGATACCCTGCGCGCTGGTGAGGCGTACGAGCAATCGATCGAGTCCTGGCGATTTGCACTTGAGAACTGGCCACTCCATCCGCGGAACCCGATCGTCCACCAGAAAGTCGTCGACGCCCTGGCCGACAAGGGAGATGCCCAGGGTGCCATGACAGAGCGGGGAAAGCTCGCCGTCGCCTATAAGAAAGGCTCAACTTGGTACACGGCGAACGAGACCAACCGAGAGGCAATGGATACCGCCAGTCGCCTCTCCGAGCAGTCGCTCATTGCGTCGGCCAAGTCCACGCACCGCAACGCGCAGCTCGCCAAGCAGGAGTGGGAAAAGACACAAGCTCCCGAGCTCAAGACGGCGTACCTGGACCTGTATCGCCAGGCCGCAACGCTCTACCAACAGTACCTCTCGGAGTTCCCCACGTCGAACGAGGTCTACGAGCTCACGTTCCGCCTGGCGGATTGCTATTTCTTTAGCGAGCAATACGTGGAATCAGTGCCCCATTACCGGTGGGTAAGGGATCACCGGGAGCTTGGGACCAAGTACTTCGAGCCTGCCGCGCTCTCAATCGTCCAGGCGCTTCAGACTGCGGTCGATCGCGGCAAGGCCGAAGGAAAGCTCGTCGAGCCGCCGATTCCGACATCCGAAGCACTCGCCCAGTCGTCGCAGCCCATCGATTTTCCGATCCTCTACAACGATCTCCAGGCGGCCTACGACGAGTACATGACCATCATCAATGACCAGAAGACGGCGCCAAGAATGGCGCTCGCTTCGGCCATGATCTCCTATCGCCACGTGGCGCTCGACGACGCACTCAAGCGGTTTACCGTCGTCATGGACAAGTACTGCAAGACCTCCGAGGCGGTGCAGGCCAAGGACGGCATCCTGGTGATCTACCAGGCCAAGAGTGACGACGCGAACTTCAAGTCCACGATCGACAAGTTCGTCGGCAGCAAGTGCGGTGAAGACAAGGACGTCGCGCTGGCCAGGGCGCAGAAGCTGTCGAAGGAATACGAGATCGCATCCAAGCTGTTCAAGGACAACAAGTTCGAAGAGGCGGGCGCCGCTTTCTATGAGCTTTACAAGGCCGCTCCCGACACCGACGAAAACCAGGACGATGCGCTCTTCTCTTCTGCAGTGGCTTTCGAAAAGGCTGGAAAGCCCAAGACAGCCATTGCGATGTATCAGGAGTTCTCCAAGAACCCGCGCTTCCGGAGCTCTGAATACTTTGTCGAATCGCTCTATCGCACCGCCGTGAGCTACCAGAACGCGTTTGATTACGACAGCGCCGTGGACGGCTACCTGCGAGTCGCCGATGCCGCCGTGGAGCCGGGCCGCAAGGCAAGGGAAGGCTTTGACCTCGCGCAAGCGCGGCTCGACGCCATGTGGAATGCGGCCGTGCTCCGCGAGCAGGATCGCGTCTACTACGATCGAGGCCGGAATGATCCTGGAGCTGCCGCCCTGTACAAGCGTTACTCGGCCGCCGAGACCAAGGACCGCAAGCGTGCTGGCGAGGCATTTTTCCGCGCGGCGCTGGTGTACGAGAAGGCGGGCGACTTGAAGAACATGGTCAAGTCGTTCCAGGAGTGGCGCAAGGGGTTCGGAGGCGATGAAGGGTCAGGCCCATACGTTGTTCTCTCCCAATACAAGACCGCGAAGGCGCTCGAGAAAGCGCGTGACCAAAAAGGGGCCGAGGATTACTTTCGGGCCACGATCAAGTCATTTGACGAGGTGGGCGAAAGGCCCGGCTCGCCGTCGTCCGAGCTTGCGGCAGAAGCGCAGTTCTGGCTGGCGGAGAAGGTGTATCGGGCGGGCTTCGAGCCGTACAAGGTGAAGTGGCTCGGCAACGTCGCAGCCAAGGATGAGAAAAAGGCTGAAAAGGCAGTTTCCGATACCCTCGACGCCCTTGCGAAGATCTCCACGTCCACGGCCGAGGGCTACAAGAGCGTGGCACGCTTCGAATCCTCTTGGTCCTTGGCCTCGATCGTCCGACTGGGTGACATCTCGTTCTTCGCGGGGCAAAAGCTCATCGAAGCCCCGGTACCGAAGGAGATCCAGAAACTCGACGAGCAGTACCCAGACTTGGGCGTCCTCGCCCAGTACCAAGGAATGATCGAACAGCAGGTGCAGCCACAGACGGACGGCGCCAAGGTCCAGTGGGAGAAGGCGGTCAACGTGGCCAAGGAGCGCGGCGTGGCCAACCGGTGGTCAAAGCTGGCGCAGCAGCGCCTGAATGCCTACGTGGCATCCGACCTCTACCCAGTGCAGCGTGACGAGATCATCGAAAAGGAGCTCCTCCCATGATCCGGCGCCTGCGCTCTCTTGCGTGCTTTTCAGATCCTTCCACGCTTTCCCGCGTCGTAAGTCGCATGGACGGCAAGTCGCGCCTGCTTTCGATCCTTCTCGTCGCCGCCTGCGCAGGCGGCTCCCAGAAGGGGCCGCAGGCCCCCGCCTCCCAGGGCACGGTGACCTACCAGGACGTCCCGGGCGCTCAAGCCCCGCAGCCAGCTACTCCTCCTCAAGATGTCGAGCCGGAGGGCGTTGTCCGAAAGGACAATTCAGGTAGCGCCGAGAACACGCCATCTCCTCAACCGCAGAATGCGTCGGGCGACGACGGGGTGAAGCTGCCGGGCCAAGACATGACACCGGAAAAAAGGACAGCGACCGTACAGGTCCACCTAAAAGAGGGCACCCGTGCGGTACGCGGCCGCGACACGGACACCGCGATCCGAGAGGCCCGCGCGGCACTCGACGTGGACGAAACCAACGTGGCAGCCATGCTGGTCCTGGCGGAAGCCTATTATCTGAAGGAGTATGACGACAAGGCCCATGCCATCCTCGAAATCGCCAAGACGCGCCCCGAGGGAAAGCAGGACGCGACTCTCTGGATGCTCCTCGGCTTGATCCACGATAGGAGCGGCATGCGCGAAGATGCGGCGCTCGCCGCGTATGAAAAAGCGACCGAGCTCAAGCCGAGCTATGCGGCCCCCTGGGCTAATCGAGGGGCGATTTACCTTGGTCGCCGTCGCTATTCGGATGCAATCAGTGCACTTGAGACCGTCGTCAGGTTGCAAGGCCGCTCGGCGAGAGCACATGCGAACCTGGGTTCGAGCTATCGGGGGCGCGCTGCCGAGCTTGGCGCAGAGCCAGCGCAACGCGACCAGTACCTGAAGAAGGCCGAAAGCGAATACAAGCTCGCGATGACCCAGGATCCGGCTCATGCGCCGGCGTATTTCAACCTTGGGCTGCTTTATCTCGACGCGGACCCGTTTCCCGGAGCAGAGACGCTTTCGCGGCTTCAGACAGCGATGAAATACTTGAACGAGTACAAGCGGATTGCCGGGTCGAACGTGCGTCCGAATGATCCCGTGGACGAACACCTGGCGGCGGCGCAAAAGGCCTACGATCGCGAAGTCAAGCGTCTCGAGAGGAAGAAGAAGAAGGACGCGGAGAAGAAGAAAGAGGCCGAACCGCAGAAGGCTGAAGGGCAGCCGGCTCCTCCACCAGATGCGCCCCCAGGCGCAGCCGGTGAGGGTACACCCGAGAATCCGCCGCCGGCTGAAGGAGGTGGCCAGTGAGGACTATTGGAGCCGCTGTGCTTGGGATCTTGCTCATCCCACACGTGGTGGGAGCGCAGGGAAAGCCCAAGTGTGCTGATGATTCGAGCAAGGGGGGCACGAACTATGAAATCGTGCGCGGGCCGGATGGGAAGAAGATCTTCAAGATCAAGACGGGCTTTTGCATCGAAGGGAAAGTGCCGAAGCCCAGCGTGATCTATGTCCTCAACAGCTCGACCATCAACTACGAGTGGGAGAACCTGAAGCAGGACTTTCTGCCAAAGGTCATCAACTCGGTCGAACAGAGTCCGTTCTAGCGAGGAACGCCATGGCGCAGAAGCAACAAGCCGTGCGACAACAAGTGCAACCTGGAACGGCTCAACCCCAGCCGGCAGGCAAGTCCAAGATCCTCAGGATTGGAATCATCCTCGGAGGAAAAATCGTCGAGGAACGATTGATCCGGGATCGCGTCACGGTAAGTATCGGGCAGTCTGCCAAGAACACGTTTTCCATGCCGTTTCCAGAGCTGCCCAAGATGTGGCCGCTCTTCGACTTGCTGGATGGGAAATATGTCCTGAACATCGCAGAGGGGATGGACGGACGACTCTCTGATGGCGGCCACCCCATCCCCCTGGCCCAAGCCCGCACAAACGGCCAAGCCAAGAAGGTTGGTGTAGGCTGGCAGCTTTCCCTTTCCGAGAACGCCAGGGGCAAAATCATCTGCGGCGACATGACGCTCTTGTTCCAGTTCGTCACGGCGCCACCGCTTCAGCCCAAGCCCCAGTTGCCCCATTCGGTCCGCGGGCGTCTCGCAGACCGAATCGACCCCTACATGGCCGTAGTGCTCGTGCTCTCGTTCCTCGTTCATGGGGGGAGCGTGGTGGCGATCTACAACATGGACATGCCCGCGCTTCCTTCTCCGGATGAGATCCCCGACCGATTCGCCAAGTCAATCATGCAGAAACCACCAACCTTGGAGCCGAAAGAAAAGGACACCAAGGCGGCTTCGACCGTAGCCGATGAGAAGCCGGAAGAGACCTATAAGGGGGTCCAGGGCAAGGGGGACGACAAGCCAAAGAAGGGCAAGGGGGACGACAAGCCCCCGGCCCCAGTTGAAGAGGCCCCTCCCGTGGAAGCTGCGGTGGCGCAGCAGGTGCAAAACCAAGCTCTCTTCAAGGTCTTGGGCGCCCGCTCTTCCTCGGGGTCAGGTCGATTCGCCGACGTTTTGGGCGGAAAAGACTCTGGCGAAGACTTGGACAAGGGCCTGGCCAACGTCGGGAAATCTGGAACTGCGGTTGCGCTTCCGGGTGCCGGTTCGGGACCGGGCATCCGTGGCTCGGCGACCGGGACCATTGGCGCTGGCAAGTCTACGGGAGTAACCGGTCCCACGGGTACTGGCAATGTCGGTGGCGCTAAGGGTGAAGATGAAATCCGCGCCGACGTGCGGTCCGGCGGCCTCGACGAAATCGAGTCCGGTGGCCTCGATCCGGCCAAGGTCATGGCCACAATCAAGGCCCGCTACTTCAGCGGCGTGCAGCAGTGTTACCAGCGCGCCCTAAAAGCAAATCCAAAACTCGGAGGGAAAGTCAGCGTCGGCTTTAGCATTGGTGCCGCAGGCAACGTCACCAAGGTCACCGTCGACGGGTTCGATGGAGAAGTCGACTCGTGCATCGAGGCTCAGGCCCGACGGTGGCGCTTCGATAAGCCCGAAGAAGGATCGGCAGAATTCGAAATCCCCTTCATCCTCCGCCCGGGTAACTAGGATGTTACGGGAGCTCATGAACACTTTCTTGGAAGCTTTCACTAACACTTTGACTCATCGTTAGGTGCTCCCTATACTGGGGAGCGCCTCGGATTTGGTGCTGCGTCGGAGGGGTCGCTAGGATGTCAAAACAGAGCTTTCGAAAACGCCTCATGGGGCTGGTCATAGCAACAGGCTTCTCGCTGGGTGGGGGGCTTGTGATCGCACAGGATGCCCCCCCTTCGCCTCCCGCTCCCCCAGCGGCCAGCGAAGAGGCTCCACCGGCCCCAGTACCCACTGCAAAGAAGCCTATCCTTTCCCCTGCGGACATGGTCAAGCAGGTCGCCGATTACGCTCAGAAAATGCAGGGCATCCTCAAGCGGGTGGTCCAGCTTCAGGAAGTCGCACGCCGACAAAAAGATGTCATCAAGCTGAACTGCGTCAACGACAAGCACCTGCAGATCAAGCAACTCATGAACATCGCCGACGGCGCGTCGACGAATTTGCAGGAGGCGATTGCTCGGAACGACGACGATGCACGCGAGCACGAGTTCCATCGCATTCAGATAACGAGCGAACAGGTGACCGTTCTCGCTACAGAAGCAGAGAACTGCATCGGAGAGGACTTCACTTTCTTCGGTGACACTCAGGTAACCGTCGAGCAACCAGAGGAACCTGAGGATCCCACTCAGGCCGCCGACCCGGGAGTCCCCGACATTGAACCCATACCCGTCGCCAGCCCGTTTGTTTAGGACCGAGGCCCAGTCATGACGCCAATACGACAGCGCCGCTTGGGCGCCCTCTTGTCGTGCCCGTTGCTGGTAGCCCCAGGGCTTGCGCGTGCTCAGGCAGGACAAAGCGCCGAGTCGGTGAGTGAAACACCCGAGCGGGAGCCCGCATTCTCTGAATCTGCTGGTGTAAAGCTCTCGGAAAGCACGGTCTTCCGGCCCAGCGTTGAGCTATCCACAGGCTATCAGCCAAACGTATTTTTTGAGGACGGCAGCGCTACGGAGCCCGCCAATGGCTCGGCAATCATGCGCATTGGCGTCGGGGCGATTTTCTCGACGATGCCGGCCCAGCGCCTCGCCGCAGAGGCACCGCCAGGACAGTCCCAGGGACCGAAACTTGCGTTTTCTGGTGACTTGAACGTGACACGGCACCAGTACCTTTCAACCAACGACAACGTGAGCAAGCAGAGCGATTTTGGAGTATCCGCTCTGATTGACGTGGCGCTCAATCCAGAAGGCGCTTTTACGCTCGTTCTGCGCGACGCATTCAATCGAGCCGTCCGCCCGCCGCCTGCAGAAACCGGACAAAGCATGGATCGCGACCGGAATGAGCTCGTCGCCGGGTTTATTCTTAAGCCAGGCGGCGGAGCTATTCAGGTCTATGGGAACTATGCTTTCGGTGCTGATATTTTCGAAAGGTCTGATCTTTCGTTCGCCAATCGGCTCAGCCACACATTTTCCCTGGGCGGCCGCTGGCAGTGGCTCCCCAAGACACAGTTCAATTTCGAATCCAGTTTCGGAGTAATCGTCGTCAAGGAGGAAGCGTTCAAAATGGGCTCGTCGACCCCGCTGAGAATCATGATCGGGACATCGACGCTAATCACCCCGACGTTCGGAACGGTTCTGAAGTTGGGCTACGGGAACGGCTACTACGATCAGGGGCCGAGCTTCTCAAGCTACCTTGCACTGCTTGAAGGTCGCCTCGCCCTTGGCCCGACAGTTCGATTGGCTTTCGGCTACTCCCATGACTTTGCCGATTCCCTTATCGGCAACTATTACGCTGATCATTCGCTATACACGCGTGCCGTGCTCCAGGTTGGCGACCGAGTGCAACTACGAGGCAAGGGTGAGGTTCGCTTCCGTGGCTACGGTGGTATCCCAGCGCAAGACGAGATGGATGGACGGACGTACCAGTTTTGCGGCAACAGCGCCTGTACGTCGTCGGAGCGAAGCGATGTGATGACGAAGATTGAGGCGGGGGCGGATGTCCAGGTCAATGCGTGGATGACCGCCGGCGCAAGCTATGTCCTGTCGGGTCAGTCTTCAGATTTCTTCCTCAGGGAAATCGCTGGAAATACGACGAATGATACGGTGAGCTATGTCTGGCAGGAATTTCTGGTACGAGCGGTTGCGAAGTTCTAGGGCAGGCGCCAACGCCCGTCGAGCCTGGTCCAGCAGCTGAAATTCCCTCGAAAAACCTTCAGTACCGCGACCGAAACCAGCCGTAGGTCTGCTCGACTCCGTCCCTAAGACCGATCCTGCCATGCCAGCCGAGGGCTGCGATCCGGGAGACGTCGAAAAGCTTGCGGGGAGTACCGTCCGGCCGCGAGGGATCCCAAACAATGCGGCCGCGATAGCCGACAACATCAGCGACCAGGTTGGCGATCTCTCCTATCGTCTGGTCGGCTCCTACCCCAACGTTGATAATTTCGGGAGAGTCGTAGCGCTCCATGAGAAGCAGGGCAGCGTCGGCTAAGTCATCTACGTGTAGGAACTCGCGGCGGGGCGTGCCCGTGCCCCAGAGGGTGACTTCGGGGGCGCTCGCAATCTTGGCATCGTGGAAACGGCGAATGAGCGCGGGCAGGACGTGGGATCTCTCAAGTTCAAAGTTGTCGCCCGGACCGTAGAGATTCGTCGGCATCAGGCTGATGGCGTTGAACCCAAGCTGCCGCCGATAGGAGCGACACATGATGATCCCTGCGATCTTGGCGATCGCGTAGGCTTCGTTGGTCGGCTCGAGCGCACCGGTGAGGAGGTACTCCTCCTTCATCGGCTGCGGCGCGTGCTTGGGGTAAATGCACGATGAGCCCAGGAAGAGAAGCTTCTTCACTCCCGAACGCGACGCAGAATCAATGACGTTCGTCTGGATGAGGAGGTTCTCGCGGATAAAATCCGCCGAATAGGTATCGTTCGCCAGGATGCCGCCCACACGAGCGGCCGCAAGGAACACATGATCCGGCCGCTCGACCGCGAAGAAACGCTGGGTTGCAGGTGCATCGGTGAGGTCGAGATCGGCATGGGTTCTCGTAATGAGGTTGCGGAACCCCGCTTCTCGCAAGTGGCGCACGATGGCCGAGCCGACAAGTCCGGCGTGGCCGGCAACGTAAACGCGACTATCCCTGCGCATGGTTCCCTCGCAGCGCCACCTTGAAGCCATTGTCACGCAAGGATTTTTCCCTGCGCGCAAGGTCAAGGTCATGCTCGACCATCATGCGGACAAGGTCAGCGAAACCGACATTTACCTTCCAGCCAAGCTTCTTCGCGGCCTTGGAAGCGTCGCCGCGCAAGTGATCGACCTCAGATGGGCGGAACAGGCGAGGATCAATCTCAACGTGGGCGCGCCAATCGAGCCCGAGGCACCCGAAAGCATGATCCAGCATCTCGCGGACCGAATGAGACTCTCCCGTTGCGATCACAAAGTCATCTGGTTCCGGGGCCTGGAGCATGAGCCACATGGCTTCGACGAAATCGCCGGCAAAGCCCCAATCACGGTACGCGTCGAGATTGCCCAAATAGAGCTTGTCTTGCAGACCGCAATGGATGCGGCCGACGGCACGCGTGATCTTGCGGGTGACGAAAGTCTCCCCGCGGCGCGGCGACTCGTGGTTGAACAAGATCCCATTCGTGATGAACATCCCGTAGGCTTCGCGATAGTTGACTGCGTAGTAGTACGCGGCAACCTTCGATACGGCATACGGGCTGCGTGGGTAGAAGGGCGTGCGCTCGCTCTGGGGCGGCGGCATGGTGCCGAACATCTCCGACGAGCTCGCCTGATAAGTGCGCACCGGCTTGCCAGAAACTCCAATGTAGTCACGAACGGCTTCCAAGAGGCGAAGGGTGCCGGTCCCCACCACGTCCGCGGTGTACTCTGGCTGCTCGAACGACACCCTCACGTGCGACTGGGCGCCCAAGTTGTAGACCTCGTCGGGCTGCACGCGCTCCATGATGCGCCGCAAGCACCCCCCATCGACCAGATCACCGTAGTGAAGAAACAACTGCGCCGACGGGTCGTGCGGATCGCGGTACAGGTGGTCAATGCGGTCGGTATTGAAGGTGGACGAACGGCGAATCATTCCGTGCACCTCGTACCCCTTGGCGAGGAGAAACTCGGAGAGAAAGGCGCCATCCTGACCGGTGATGCCCGTGATGAGGGCTCTTTTTTTCGTAGCTTTCATGGGATCATCCAACTTCCACCTGAACGTGTCGCCGCACTGCCACTGCGGGGCCTACCCCTTCGTCGATCTCCTGTCGTCGGTACTCTGGCACGATTTCTGGAATGAGGCGCTGAATACCGGTTTCGTCGTCTCGTGTCACGCATCCCCGGAGCTCCTCTATCAGGTCACGAAACCTGTTCACGTCGAACTTGGTGTGGCGCGCGGTGAGAATTTTGGGATGTGATGTCCGGTCGGCCTTTTCCACCTCGAGGTAGAGCTCCTCGCAAAGTTTCTCCCCCGGCCGTGGTCCTGTGAATACGATCTCGACGTCGACCCCGCGCCGGAGGCCAGACAGGGATATCAGGTCGTTCGCAAGGTCCAGGATCCGCACGGGCTCCCCCATTTCCAACATGAACACTTCATTGTTGTGTCCCATGGCGCCCGCCTGAAGAACTAGCTCCACGGCCTCGGGGATAGTCATGAAATAGCGCCGCATGTCTGGATGCGTAATGGTAATGGGCCCCCCCTTGGCAATCTGCTCCTTGAAAAGGGGCACCACGCTCCCCTGGGAGCCGAGAACGTTGCCAAAGCGCACGGCCGTAAAGCGGGTATGAAAGGGGAGCGTTTGGATGAGAAGCTCTGCAATCCTCTTCGAAGCACCCATGACGCTCGACGGGTTGACGGCCTTGTCGGTCGAGATCAACACGAACGTTTCCACTTCGTGGCGGCCAGCGAGGGTTGCGACCGTCTCGGTACCAAAAACGTTGTTGCGAATTCCCTCGACGGGATTGGCCTCGATCACTGGCACGTGCTTGTGGGCCGCCGCGTGGAAAATGACGTGGGGTTTCGTCGTGCCGAGGAGCGCATCCATGTGCTCGGCATCGGTGATGTCGGCAAGACGGTAGGCTACCCTGCCCTGCGAAGCAACGCCGCGCAGGGACCTCTCGAGATAGAAGAGGGCGTTTTCGTCGTGATCGAGGCACGTGAGCGTGGCTGGGTTAAAGCGCAATACTTGGCGGCAGCTCTCTGAACCGATGGAGCCTCCGGCACCCGTAACGAGGACCCGCTTTCCGGTAATAAACCGACCAATTGCCGCCAGGTCCAGGTGAACAGGGGGCCTACGGAGAAGGTCGTGAATGTCCACCTGGCGCGCCGCATCCAAGCCCGCACGGCTATTTAGCATTTCCCAGGTCGCCGGCATTACTTTCAAGGGAATCTCCGCCCCCCGGCAACGTTCAATGATGCTGCGCATTTCTTGTCCGGAAGCGGACGGGGTGGCTACAATGATTTCGTCGATCTGAAGCCGCTTGGCGACTGCGGGGGTGGCATCAATCACGTCGAGGACCGGTACTCCGTTGATGTACGTACCCCTTTTTGACGTGTCATCGTCCAGGAAGGCCACGACATGATAGTTGAGTCGTCTACTCTGTCGAATCTCCCGAAGCAGGGCCTCGCCGGTATCTCCAGCGCCGATGATCAAAAGACGCCTGCGTGTTGACGCCAGGGTCTCCACCGGGACTCGCCTGAGGAGACGAACCAGAAGGCGCGCGCCTATCGATAGGCCTACGACAAGGACGAAGTTAATGAGAAAGACCGACCTGGGATAGAAGATATGGCGGTGAAATGCCATCACGTACGTGACCAGCCCAAGGGCGGCAAGGGCAGATGCCTTTGCCGCATTGACGAAGTCGGCGGTTCCCACGTAACGCCAATGACCACGAGTTAGCTTGAATGCATAGAATGCCGCATAATGAACGGAGACCGCCGCCGGCAACGTGAGGATTAGGGTCGGCCAGAGCTCGTCTGGAAGGGTCAAATCAAAACGAAGAAGGAAGGCCAAGACATAGGAACACGTGATGATGACCAGGTTTGCCGCAGTCACGCGTAGGCCACGGAAAAGACCACTGATTGGCTGGAGTTTTGGCATAGGTGACAATCCTCTGCGTCGACTCGGTTGCGTCATGATCCCAATGGGTTGACAGACCCTACGACCCCCCACCCACTACCGCCCCCTAACAAGTGCGGACTAATCAAGATCTATACGCAGGAAAAAACCCTGGACGTGGTCCCCACTCATTGCCGTTGCGTGCCTCGTATTGCCTGCGCATTTCGATGAGATGCACGTACGCGCGGTCGTCCCACACTCGATTTCCGACCGAATACGGCCTGACTCCGCCTGGGGCGAGAGAGCGCTTGTAATTGAATATTCCGTCCGTCCCGCCGTATCCGCCACCGAGCACAAACCCAGACTTGCGCGCTTCAATGCCCCACAGAATTATCTCGTGCTTGAGAATATCATTGGGCCGCACGTCGAATGCATCTTCGAGCGTTCCACCCAGAAAGGAGTAGATGTTGCGCTCGGAGACCAAGACCAGCTCGGTCGAAACCACCCGACCCTCGAGAAGCGCGTGGAAGAAAGCGAACTGGCCAGGGAGCCCCTCGACAATGTTGCGGAAGAAGGTCTCGGGAAAATAGTAAATCTTCGACGCCTCTCGACGCCCCATCGTGGCGTAGTAGATGTTCAGGAATTCTGCGAGGTGAGCCCCCGCTTGGTCTCGTTCCACCACGACGCCGCGCGACCGTGCCCGCTTTACATTCTTGCGGACCTTGTGCTCGTAATCCATCCACAAGGCACTCGGTTCGATGTCAAGGCTACGCACGACATTAAGGGCATTCCGCTCTACGACTCCATCAAAGGGGAGGTGTTGGTCTGAGAAAAGGGAAAGTCGAGCGAAGCAGGACACCATTCCAGCCTCTCTTGCCCAGGCATTGAATCGCTCCCAATATTCCTGTGCCTGGACATTCCCCCATGAGAAAGGCCCCCCATAGCCGTATGGGCTGGTGAGATCGCAATGCGCCGTGTCCACTTTAGCCCAGGGCTCCTTGGCAATAGGCCGGGCGATCAAGGGAAAGATCACTCCTCCGTGCTCCCCACTCCACGCAGCGCACAGAGCCCGGTCGCCTTTGTCGCAGAAGAGCGAAACGTACGCGGGGTGGGCGAAGACCTCGCGGTCAGGCCAAAGCCCCCACAGCTCAATCCAGCGCGCCCGCTCCTCCGGTACCTCGGCTCGAAGAATCGCGAATCCTCTCACGCAGCCCATGCTAGTGGTAGCTCTCCAACAGGCGCCGCAGGCACCCAACCATCTCGACCAAAGCATCCGGCGACGCGTCTTGGTGCACCGGCAGGTTTAGGACTCGCCTGGCAAGCCAGTGGGACTCTGGAAAGGCCTCGGCAGAGATGGCGTCTACCATCGTGTGGTAAAGACTGACCACGCCGAACCCTGCACGATTCATTTGCTCGTAGATCTCATCCCGCGGGGCCTTCTTGAGAGTAACCGGGAAGGTCTGCGGAACCACACCCGGCTGGCTCTCGTGGCGAAGCGGCTCCAGGAATTGTGCGAGGGGGGATAGGAGGGTGCTAAGAGCCCGAGCGTTCTCCAGGCGCCGCTGTGCAATCGCTGCCAGGTCGTACTGGCCTAGCGCCCTGGCGTATTCCGCCCCCGGGGCTTTATCGCTCGTTTCTGTCCGCCATCTCGCGCCATTCAGCAGCAAGAGGCCCCCCGAATCCACCGGAAGCATCTTGTGAAGGGAGAACAGGGCCGCCTCGCCGGCCCGCCCGCAGGCAAAGCCGACCTGATCGGAGAACAAAGCGTGGGCTTCGTCCTCCACCACGATCGCGCCAGCCTCGCGCCCAAGTGCTGCCGCCTGTCGATAATTGGGGTCGGGGTAACCGAAGTAATGGATAAGGAGCAATACCCTAGGCTTCAATCGATTAAGCTTCTGGGCCAGGTCCTCAACGTCGATATGCAGGCTTCGAGTCACCCTATAGAATTCAAATGTTGCCCCCAGGGCGCGCACGGGATCAAAGACCCCCGAGCCCTCCCTGGCGCTCCATCCAATGTAGGCAGGGAGGAGTATTCCACCGCGCTCCGGCACGCCTACACGGACCATGAAAGCCTGGAAGGCATCGCGCGCCCGCGGAAAGGGCTCCACCAAGCGCCGGAAGCCGTCAGGGCGAATAGCCCGCCTCTCAATCACCGCCAAGAGGTGCCTCCTGTCCGGTGGCACGCCGAGCTTGCCTACGCTCCTCATCGAAATCTAGCATCGCAGCTCCCGGGTCCACCTTAAGACCGTCACGCCGGAAGACGCGCCACGGTGTCAAGAAAAGAATCTTCAGGTCCAGCGCCAGTGAGCAGCAAGCAACGTAATCCATGTCTTTCCTGATGCGCATGTCCCAGGAGAGATCGTTGCGACCCTGCACCTGCGACAAGCCGGTAATCCCGGGGGGGACTGAGAACCGAACCATTTCCTCCTCGGTGAAATACGGCCAATATCGCACCAGAAGCGGGCGTGGCCCCACCAGGCTCATCTCCCCGCGCACGACGTTGATGAGTTCGGGCAGCTCGTCGAGGCTCGTTGCCCTTAGGAACCGCCCAAACGCCGTGAGGCGTTTTCCGTCGGGAAGAAGCTCGCCATCTGGTCCCCGGGTGTCGGTCATTGTTCGAAACTTGAATAGCGTAAAGAGGCATCCACCACGACCAGGGCGCTGCTGGCGAAACAAGACCGGCGTTCCAAGAAAAAACGCAACCGCCACTCCGATTACCAAGAGCCATGGGGAAATGACTACCAGGCCGAACACGGCAAGCACCAGATCCATGGCTCGCTTGCCCCAGCGCCGATACAAGCCGCCCGCCCTCATTAGGTTCCTCTAGGCACCTCGTGCAGCCGACTCCAGCAGCTTCTCGAAATGCCCAACCCCCGCCTGTAGTGATAGGTACTGCTCGTAGAACGCCTTGCCTCGCTCGCCCAGAACCGCGAGCTTCCCAGCCGGCGCTTGCGCGAGCTCGCACACCGCATCTGCCAGTTGACGGGGATTCTCTGGGCACGTACACACGCCAGCTCCCGCCTGCCGAATCAAGTCTGCGGCATCACCCCGCACGGCCATGAGAATTGGCCGTCCCACCGCCATGTACGCTTGGGTCTTTGAAGGAATAGTAATCGCGAAAAGAGGGCTATCACTCAGGTGCACGAGCAGAACGTCTGCAGCATGGAGCAAGGGGCCAATCTCGGCAGGAGGCCGCCTTGAAAGGAAACGCACGTTCCCTAGTCCCAGCGCCATCGCCTCACGCTTGAGAGCCTCGACCTCGATGCCGCCGCCGACGAAAGTAAACTGGACCTTCGAGTCGCATGCCTCCACGAGCTTCGCGGCATGCAGCACGGACGAGAGCGCCTGCGCTTTGCCCATCGTGCCCGCGAAAACAACGTTAAATCGCCCATCGAGGCACGCTTCTTCGAGCACGGCAGCACTCGGGTTCGCGTTCGTGATCGCCGCTTCATCGCACCAGTTGTAGATGACTTCCAGCTTGTCGGCGGGCACGCCTCGGTCGACCAGGAGGCGATTGAACCCTGGAGAGAGCACCACGACCCGCGCCGCTGAGCGGTATGCCAAGCGACAGAACATGCCTATGATCCCGAGTGCCGCCCGACTCCTCATCATCCCGGTCGCGGTGAGCGTATCCGGCCAAAGGTCTTGGATGTCGAGGACGAATGGTACACCCCTGAACCACTTGAGAACCATTGCGGCCAGCGCGATCGTCGCAGGCGGGTGATACGCGTAGACCACATCCGGCCGGCGCACTGTAAAGGCACCAATGGTCGCTGCGGACAGGGCAAAGCTAAGGTAGTTGGCCGCTCGGCGCACGGCGGAACGATCGTGGCTTGGATAGAGCGCGACCCGGGTCACAGGGATCCCCTCGACGAGCTCTCGTTGTCGCCACCGGATCCGATAGCCGGGGTAAACGCGCCCACCCGGATAGTTTGGAAAACCGGTCAGGACCTCGACTTCGTGGCCGCGCGCGACTAGCTCCTTGGCGAAGGCAAGTCCCTTGAACGTCGGCTCTGGGTCAAACCACTGCGTAAGGAGAAGAATTCGCATCCGTTTTCTTGATCATGCCCGTCGGGGCCGGGGCGTCTCTCGCCACACCACTTCGCGCACGTAGTTGGTGTAACTGACGATGATCCGCAACACCTTCTCGGAAACGGCCGGGGCTCGGTAGTCATCGACGATCTCCAGTTTCCTTTTTCCTCGCACCTGGCCCTGCACGATCTGCAACGCCTGCCGCACTCGTGCCAAGTCAAGGCCAGTCATCATGACCGCCCCCTCTTCCATCCCCTCGGGGCGTTCATGCGCCGCGCGAATGTTCAGCGCCGGGAAGTTGAGAATGGAGGATTCCTCCGTAATGGTGCCGCTATCGCTGAGGACTGCCCGCGCTCCGAGCTGCAAGCACACGTAGTCCGTGAAACAGAAGGGCTTGTGCAGGCGGACTTCATCTCGAAGTTTCTCGTTTCGCTCCTTGATTCGCTTCCACGTGCGCGGGTGAGTAGACACGATGACAGGCAGGCCGTGATCCTCGGCCAACGCATTGAGCAGCTCCACGAGCCTCTGGAACTGGTCGTCTGGGTCTACGTTCTCCTCACGGTGTGCGCTTACGACAAAGTACTCGCGTTCCTTCAGGCCTAGCCGGCTTAACGCGTCCGAGGCCACTATCTTGGGCATGTAATGGTGGATCACTTCGTACATGGGGCTGCCGGTCTTGATGATCCGGTCGGCAGGAAAGCCCTCTCGCAGCAAGTACTCGCGCGCGATGGCGCTGTACGGCATGTTGATGTCGGCGACGTGGTCGATGATCCTGCGGTTGATCTCCTCGGGCACGCGCTGGTCGAAGCAACGGTTGCCAGCTTCCATGTGGAACACGGGAATCTTGCGGCGCTTGGCTGGAATTGCCGCCAGGCACGAGTTCGTGTCCCCCAGAATAAGCACTGCCTCGGGCTGCACCTTAGCCAGTACGTCATCGGCCTTGATGATAACCCCCCCTATGGTCTCCGCGGCGTTGGCCCCAGCGGCCTCGAGGAAATAGTCTGGCTTTCGAATCCCTAAATCGTCAAAGACGATCTGATTAAGCTCATAATCGTAGTTCTGCCCAGTGTGGACGAGCGTGTGATCGGTCTCCCTATCGAGCGCAGGAATGACCCGCGAGAGCCGGATGATCTCAGGCCGCGTTCCGACGATCGTCATGACCCTCATCCTGCTCATTTCAGCACCTCGAGATAGCAGGTGTCCGGTTGCGCCGGGTCAAAGCGTTCGCTTGCCCAGAACAAAACGACCATTTCGGTAGTTCCAACGTTCTCAATGGAATGCGTGTATCCAGGCGGGATGTCCACGACGCGGAGTTCCTGCCCGGACACGCGGTAGTTCAGCACCTCCTCGCCATCGATGCGCCGAAAGCGAATGAGCGCCTCACCCTCGAGGACGCAGAATTTCTCCGTCTTCGTATCGTGGTAGTGATTGCCACGCGTTAGGCCGGGCTTTGTCCGCGATACAAACACCTGTCCAATCGAAGGTCCCCGGAACAGCTCCGCCAAAACCCCGCGCGCATCTTCCTTCTTCGCGAGCGCGTACGCGAAGTCGTTCTCCGGAAGGTACGAAAGGTACGTTGCGTAGAGACACTTGACGAACGGATCGCCAAAGTCGGGGAGCTCAATGGAGTTACGGCTTTCCTTAAACCCATAAAGGAGGTCTACGATCTGCCCCAAGCTTGCGTGGTGGATGGGCGACATCTCATGGAATCGTGCTCCGGGAAGCCGAGGCGAGTCGACGAACCCCAAGAACGTTCTCGCCACGTCGTCGATATAGGCCAGGTTCAATTCGCGCTCTCGATCTGTCACTGTGATCGGCAATCCGCGAGCGATGTTGTGGCAGAACGTGGCAACGGCCGAGTTGTAATTGGGCCGGCACCACTTGCCGAACACGTTCGGCAACCGGAAGATCGCCACGGACGCGCCACACCGCGAGGCCCACGCTTGCAGCGTCTCCTCGGCCCGAAGCTTGCTCCGTCCGTATGGGTTATCAAGCAGAGCCTGAATCGAAGAGCAAAGGACGACCAGTGGCTTTCGACCGTGGGGCTCCATCCGACGAACCAAGTCCCGCACCGAACCGACATTGCCGGCCTCGAAATCCTCTGGGTTCGGCGGTCTATTCACCCCCGCCAGGTGGAAGACCACATCGACTTCGAGCAGGGCGCGGTCCAGTACTTCCGGACTCGTGCCTAGGTCATAGGGCGTAACGATTACATCCTTGCGCCGCCCGAGCCACTCACGCAGGTTGCGCCCAATAAAGCCTGCGCTTCCCGTAACGATGACGTGCGTCTGTGTCATTTGGAGCCTATCGAGTCCAAGATTTTAATTCCCCTTGCACAAGCTCCAGCTTGAGGAGAAGCTCGGCGACTTCGTTGATGTTCAGGCGACGCGTATTGTGCGAGTTGTAATCCTCCTCTGAGGAGACCTTCTCCTGGCCTTCGGAGAAATACAGGTTGTAGTTTAGGTCGCGGTTGTCGGCGGGGATTCTGAAATAGCCCCCGAGATCCTCTGCTCTTGCACGCTCTTCCCGAGTGAGCAGCGTTTCATAGAGCTTCTCCCCATGACGAGTGCCGATGACCTTTACGGGGTTGTCAGCGTTGAATAGCTTCTTCAATGCGAGAGCCAAGGCTTGGATCGTCGCGGCGGGTGCCTTCTGAACGAAGATGTCCCCCGGCCTGGCGTGCTCGTAGGCATAGAGCACCAGGTCCACGGCGTCCTCAATGGACATCATGAACCGTGTCATGTGGGGGTCCGTCACGGTGAGGGGCTTGCCCTCCTTGATCTGGCTGATGAAAAGAGGAATCACGGACCCACGCGAAGCCATCACGTTGCCGTAGCGCGTCCCGCAAAGCGTCGTGCCATTCGCCCCATGCAGGCGGACCTTGGATACCATGAGCTTCTCCATCATTGCCTTGGAAAGGCCCATGGCGTTTATGGGGTACACGGCTTTATCCGTGCTCAGGACGATGGCGCACTTAACGCGGGCTGCGACGGCCGCCTGGAGGACGTTCTCGGCCCCTAAGGTGTTGGTACGAATCGCTTCCAGTGGGTAAAACTCACAAGACGGCACCTGCTTGAGCGCTGCAGCATGGAAGACGTAGTCCACGCCTTCCATGGCTGCCCTGACGCTATCAGGCGAGCGCACATCTCCAATGTAGAACCTTAGCCTCGGGGAGCGATACCCGATCCTCATGTCTTCTTGCTTCTTCTCGTCGCGCGAGAAGATCCGGATCTCTTTAATCCCCGTGGAAAGGAACCGGCGCACGACGGCATTGCCGAACGTCCCCGTTCCGCCGGTAATCAAGAGCGACTGGCCGTCAAACATCGCGTCGCCCCGAATTGCACAGCAGTGCGTCCCGCTGGCTTCGACTGGGATAGTTGATGAGCACTGCTTTACGAGGCCCTTTGAAAACGAATAGGCTCCCGGCCGCAATGCCGAGGGTTCCATATCTCCCGGCGAGCATGGCCAGGTCCGCCACCGAACCGGCGCCCCCCAGGATCGTTATTGGCACCGATATCACCCCACGCACCTCATCGAGGAGCTCCAGATCATAACCGGTCATGGTGCCATCGTTATCTATCGAGTTCACTACAATCTCACCCGCTCCGCGCTCTTGCATTTCCGCCGCGACCTCAACCGCTGTCCGATGCGTGTTGCGCTGCGCATTACGCGTCCACACCTCATATTTGCCGCTCGAGTGGTTCTTCTTGACGTCAAGGACCACCACCACGCTCTGACTACCCACCACTTCAGCCGAGACATTGATCACGTCGGGGTTTTCAATCGCCGCCGTGCTCATGGCCACCTTCTCCACGCCCAGCCGAACGATTCTCTCTACCTGTTCAGGGGCCTTCACGCCGCCTCCGTAGCACAGGGGCATCTGGCACTCTGCTGCTAGGTAGGCGATTGACTTGAAGTCGGGATCTCTGCTCTCCCTCGTCGCGTCGATGTCCAACACCATGAGCTCGTCGACTTCCTTTTCGTTGAAAATCCTCACCGCGTTGACTGGATCACCAACGTATCGTGGAGAGCTGAACTTCACGGTCTTGACGAGCCCCTTGTCCTTGACGAGCAGGCAGGGAATGATTCGAGGACGCAGCATGCTTATCCCTGTGCCTCGAGCGGCATTGGAGAAACAACACCTTTTTGCTGATGCGCGATTTCGAGCAACCACTCGAACACCATGTCGTGTTTTTTTTTGGGACTGGGAAATGTCTCGATCCGTCGCTTCCCCCGCTGGACCAAGTCCCGTCTCAGATGCTCGTCATTGACAACCGCCATGATTGCGCCTGCGGCAGCTTCCGCAGATTGGGGATCAAAATACAGGGCTGCGTCGCCACACACCGAGCGACAGAAGTCCCGGTCAGTCGTGACGATCGGCTTCATCATGGCCATTGCTTCCACGTGGGTCGCCGAGAACACCTCAAGCAAGGTTGGGAGGAACACGACGTCACAGTTCTCGTACCACGAAATGCACTCCCTCATCTTGAGCAGCCCCACGTTGGCGATCATGTCGCCGACACCCAACCGGCGAGCCTTCTCTCGTATCTCCCTGTCCAACTCGCCGCCCGGCGGTATTGTGAGAACAAAGGAGTATGAGTGGCTCGGATCACGCCGTTTCAAAATGGCCGCGACCCTAGGAATTATCACCAGGTTCTTGTGGCGGTAAGGCGCGGCAAGACAGAAAACAGTCGCCTGCTTTTTCCCGGCATCCTGATTATCCCTGGGCCCAGGAGAGCAAAACACGGGGTTTGGAGCGTTGGGAATGACTTTCACTCGGTTTTCGGGCACGCCCAGTCGTTTCACGATGGCCGCCTTGGCCGCCTCGGTCTGGGTTTCGAAGTACGCGACATTTCGTACCCAGAGAAGCCGATACCGCGCCGAGAGCCAGAAGTATATCTTGTCCTTGAAGGGCAGGCAGGACCACGGGAGATCGGCAAATATCTCCCACGGGTTTGTATAGCGCCCAATCTCCATCGTGCGAAATCGCGTATACGAAGGCGATCCCAGGCTATATACAAGGTCCGGCCGGAACTCCTTTTCCAGCTCTTTTAATAGCCTCCGGGATTCGTGCCCGGAAACTATTCGCGCCGGCGAATTGCGTACGAGCTTGACCCGGCTGTCTTGTTGCCGCTCGAGGGGAAGGCCATCGTAGATCCCCTTGGAAACGGCGAACATGAATTCGAAATCAGTCGAATAGCCTTGGCTCGCGAATTCAACAAATGAAATACCAACCTGGATGCCACCGCCCACCACGAGGGTTGAAGCGTTAATGAGAATCCTTGGTTTCATGCGGGCACGGTTCGGGCAAAGTTTTCAAGGAGGCGCATTCCCCAGCGATGGCTTTTCTCTGGGTGGAATTGGACGCCGTACACGTTCCCGGAGCGAATGGCACACGTGAAATCAGCACCATAGTTGGCGGAGGCGATCATGGCGTCCTGCGAGTCGGTCTCGAAATAGTACGAATGGAGGAAATAGAAGCGGGCGTCTTGACCCAGTTCCGCAAGAAGGCCGTCATTCCGGGCAGCCTTGATGTCGTTCCAACCCATGTGGGGCACGCGCAAGCCCCGACCATGAGAGGCTTCCGAGAATCTCCTCACTCGCCCGCTTACCCAGCCCAAGCCGGGAAGATGTCCTTCTTCGCTTGTGCTGGCCAGCATCTGCATTCCGACGCAGACCCCAAGAAAAGGAACATGGCGACCGAGGACGCACTCCTCCAGAGCCGGCCGCAATCCGGATCCATCGAGTCGTTTCATGGCTCCGTCGAACGCTCCGACACCCGGCATGATGATCCGGGTCGCCTTTTTCAGCTCTTCGGATGTCGAGGCGATGGATACAGGAATGCTAAGGCGGTGATAGACGTTCTGAAACGCCCTGACGTTTCCCAGCCCGTAGTCCAATATGGTGATCATCGGAAGAGCCTCCGCTCCAGCCCCAGCCACCTCATCGCTTTCGCACCAAGCCCAATTAGGGCTCTCTTGTTCCGGTAGGAGTGATAGGTCCTGTTTTCGCCTTCGAACAGCTTCCGCAGCTCTTCAACTGGAAGATCGAGCTTCCTGGCCACGAACTCGAACTCCTTCGCATGAAAGTCGTCGTCGAGCACCGGCTGGGCGATTCGTCGCAGGGCCTCGTCTCTCGTCATCTGCTTGGTCATCACCAAGCTCGAAAAGTGAGCGCGCCGCCTTTCATAGCCAAATTTCTTCGGCAGCCAGAAGTCCTCGTAGAACCTGGTAAAGCGGGACTCGTGATGCTTGTGGTCGAACGGTTCCCACCCAAAGCGATCCGCCAAGTGTGTCTCGGCCTCTTTCTTGACATAACGGGTGTGGTTTAGCGGCATGAAGACTTCCATGCCCAGAACGTACTTGTAGTAAAGCTTGTACTGGATAATGTCGACCATCGGAAAGGACTTCAGCGGGACCTTGCCGAATCGTCGGTGGATGTCTCGTACGAGCATCGTATCGATTCCAGGGTAGGCGCCCCACTCCTCCGGCTCCCTGCAGCATTCTGTCGAGAAGTTGGCTCCAGTCAGCACGTACTTGATCCGGTGCTTCACTGCGTAAGTGTAGAGGGCCGAGAAGAACGCCAAGTCCTGCGGATAGTCGATATCGGGGACCTGCGCCTTGAAGAAAGCGAGCTGGAGATCCCTCATCTCCTCCCAGTTAATAACTTCTGTATGCAGGTCTAACCCGAGCCCGTCTACGAGTCGTTCAATGTTTCGAACTGCTTGCTGGGAGTTCCAGCCAGCGTCCACGTGGAATAGGAGCGGGCGAAGGCCCATCTTCTCCTTGGCGACATAGGCCGCATAGGAGCTGTCTGGTCCGCCACTAATGCCGAGGATGCAGTCGAAGTCCCGACCCTTTCCGTCTTTCCGTATTTTCTCGGCAGCTGACGCAAGAACCTTCTCCCCATGCTCATCCGGGTGCCAGTTCGGAAGGATGTGGTTATGGTAATTCTGGCAATAGTCACACCGTCCGCGCTCGTCAAACGTAATATTCGAGTCGCTGGTGTCCATGATGCAGTTGTTGCAAATTCGATATTCCCTGCGTGTCATGGCGCCTCTTGGACGCTCGCGTCCCGTCGATACCTTCTCCGCTTGGCTCGCACCGGTGTTAAGCATGATGTCGTGTCCCCGAGTCGTCGCTTGCATGCAATTCGTTTCTATAATTGCGTAGTCTCTGCGAGCTCCGTGCGTGGAGCGATTGAAGAAACCCATCCAGCGGGGCTGCCCAGCCCCGGTAGTCGAGACGTTCCCGCACCAGGCGAATCGCCGCCGCCCGCATTTCTTGACGCCGCTCGCTGGTGGTCCGAGCCAGGCGCGTGACGGCCTCAGCGAGGCCCTGTTCCGATAGCGAGCGGACGAGGAACCCCTCGCTTCCGTCCCTGATGTACTGGCTGAGGTCCGACGTGTCATTGAAGATGAGAGGAAGGCCGAGCCGTAGGAGCTCAGGTACCTTCGACGGGAAGCACGCCCGCGACCATGGCGCATCGTCTCGAAATAGGACAGCGGCGTCCTGTTCCGCAAGGGTTCGCAAAAAGGCACCTCTCTCGAGTCGCCCGTGGAACTCCACATGCCTGCGCCATCGTGGCCATTTTCCGTCGGACTGCTCGACGAGCTGAGTCTCACCACTTCCAAAGAGGTGGAGTTTCGCTCGGACTCCCGTGGTCTCGAGCAGGTCCATTGCCCCGAAGATGAGGTCCCACCGCTCTCTGTCCGGCGTGCCGACGAATGCAAGACGGATCGTTCCGTCCTGGCGATCGATGATTCTGCTGGGAGGCCAGTCCGCGTCCTCGGCATCGATGACCGGGGGCAGAACCATCGACGAGCACCCTTTTTCGGAGTAGTGGCGGCAAATGAGGGAGCTAATCCCTATGACGCCGTCAAATCGCGGCAGAACGACTCGTATTCGAAAGAGGTCGTCAAGGTGCACCGGGCCGAATAGCCCACCGGGCCGATGTTTCGGATCAATCCATTCCGCGCAGTCACAGACGACCGGAACCCCGTGGGAGTGGCAAGCATCGCGCAGGCGCGCCAGGAAGAGCGATGTTCCTCCATAGGCAATCACTGCACAGGCACAAGCAAGGTCGTGGCGGGTAGCGGCCTCCAACATCTCCGATCCGGTCCGCACGTAGCGGAGGACCTTTGACCCAAGTCCTTTCGAAGGGCCCTTGGCCTCGTCGAAGACGCGATACTCGAATCCCTGGTGGTTGAGTGGTTCTGGATGGCTTGGCGTCTCATCGCCTGAGGGGAGACAAAAACATCGCATCTCGTACCCAGCGTGTCGCAAGGCCTTGCCCATGTTCAGGATCCTCAGCCCGCCTGCATCGCCATGCGGAAAGCGAAACGCGCCCACTACGATCACCGTCCTTCGAGGAATTCCACTCATTCGCGCGTCACCAGCGCCCCCATCGAGGCCCCAACAAGGAACGTCGTGGCTTCGACTCCAGGTGTCATCCAAAACCCCTCCGCCATGCTGAAGAGAAGGTATATGAAGACGAACGCCCAGGCGTTGAGCTTGAGCGGGTTCTTCAGGACCTTGCCGAACCTCCACAGAGCGACCACGACGCCTGCATAGAAGATCGTGAAAAATATCGCCCCTCCCTTGTGGAAGGCCCAGAACATCCCGATGTGAGCCGCGGTACTGCCAGGAATAAGATCCCCGGACAAGGTACCGACAAATGTTCTCACTGCGACCAACTCATGACTAGAATAGCCGCCCAGACCGGTCCCAAGCCATGTTTGGGAGCGGGTCATGCCGTCATAAAAGTAGCCCACTTCCCGAAAGCGAAATGTCTCATTTTCCGCGTCCGAGGCAGCCCAAACATCGTCGTACCTGTGGTCGCTGTCGACGATATCGCTCAATACCGATAGCTTTTCGAAGCGCGATCGAACCTCGTGACCCCTCTCGTCGCCACTGCTCACGAGGACCGCGGTTCCTAGGATAAGGAGTCCAACCAGGCGCCGCCATTTCCGATGCCGACCTGTCCAGCCGGGTATTAGCCAATACGCAAAGAAGAAGACCACGATAACCCGCGATAGCGGTGCACGCTTGGCGAACAGGAACTGGCATACCCCATACAGGAGAAATGCCCAGGATACGAATTGCCGATGCAGGGCCGAACCAAGGCGTGAGGGCACTAGTACGAAATAAGTGGTCGGAATTAGGATGACCGACGCTGTGTACACGAGTCGCGCCAGCAGATCTTCTCTCGAAGAGACTCCAACGAGCTTGATGCCTGCCAACACGACAGGGATGCCCAGAAGCCCCAGTCCAAGAGGGTATACGCTGTCAATGATCTTCCAGCCTGCAGATGACGTCCCGATGGCGATACCGAGCACGAAAAGCAACGTCGCACAAAGATCGGCTATGTAGGCGAGTTCAGGCTGGCCGTCGATCCACCCGGACGCAGCCATCCACCCTCCCCAAAGGAGAAGGAAACCGTACCAGGGTCGAAACAACGGCAAGATTGCCGTGAATCGAAACCGCCCCGCGAGCAAGCTGGCGGCGAAGGACGCGGCCAACAGGCACGTCGCAGCCACGTTGAGGTGCATTACCTTTAGCCATTCAAGCTGCCCTGTCCACTCCGTGACCATCCGGACTGGCCATGGGAGAAAAAGCAATATCAACCCACATGCCAAAAGGAAGTTCTGCGCCTTGTCGGAGCCGCGTAGCAGATCAGTCCTAGGCAGCCTTGGGGCATCCATGGAATGGGTGGCCTGTATCATGCCGCCGCCTTATTTCCTTCGTCTCGAGTCGCCATCCTGCACGCGATTACCGCGGCACCGGCTGCGACCACGGCTGATACCAGCCCACCCCAGGCGACCCCCATTACCGGGCTATCTCCCCCTGCCATGAGCCCGACCGCAATGAGTTTCGCTGTGCCCACCAGCGCTATGAACCCATATAGGAGCGTCCATTTCTTCAGCGCCCTGAGAACGGAGGTTCCGGTGATCACCGAGAGGAGCATCCCGGTGAGCAGAGCGATCCTCATGGCGGGCAGCGCCGCGGAATACTTCGGAACAAGGCGCTCGACCACCCATGGGAGGCAGACCCAACCAACCAGAACCAAGGGCACGCACAGGGCCAGCGCGAGGCCCATCGTCCAGAACGTCATTCGGCTTAGCCGACTGGCATCACTTGTCTCCCCAAACCGGAACGACATCCTTGGATACACATAACTTGAAAGGGCCGCAGGGAGGACTTCCATGGCATGGGAGACAGCCAACGCGGGCGCAAAGATGCCGACCATCGCCTCTCCGCCCCGCCTGAAGAGAAACACGTTCTCGAGGCCTCGCACCAGCGTGAGGAGGTAGGCACTGATGAAGAGGTGGAACCCTGTCCGCCACAGGAGTGACCAGGCTTCGGCGTGAAAAGCTGGACGAATCCTTAGCGGGCGCTTGGCGTGGCAAATCCCGGCAAGAATCACCGACTGAAGAACGGCGTGGAGGCAAAAGCCGTTATACCCCCACGCGTACGCGAAGACTGGCATGAGAAGCGCCAACCCAGCTTGAGCCAGCTGAATGCCGGCGAGCGCCTTAAAGCTCTTATTTGAGCGAAACGTCCCGGTCAGGTACGAAAAGTAGAAGCCCGTCCCTGCGGCGATGGACCTGGCGAGCGCTGCGAGCTGCCATCCGGGCTTCCCGGAGTCGATGGCCAAGCCTGCGATGGCAAATCCAGCAAAGACCATGGCCCCCGTGAGAATGGCATGCAGCAAGGCAGTGGCAGCGACCTGCCGACCGCGCTCCTCTTCTCCCCTACCCAAGAAGTAGGGTAGCTCGCGGTTCATGGCGTTGGGGATGCCCATGCGGAGGACGGACGCGTAGCCCTCCGCGAGGAGCATCATCTGCCAGATACCCATGAGCTCAGGAGGGATCCAGCGGAGCGCTGCAACGCCTGCCAGCAACGTGGCACCGTTAATGGCCATCGACGATGCAGCGAAATAGGCAAGGACGCTGTGGCCGGTGAGCCGCAACCGGAGCGGATGAAGAAGCTTCATTCTTTTTTGAAACACACCAAAGCGTTTTTTACACAGAAGTCCTCTCGCCCGCGCTCCGGCCAACGGCGCCTCAATTGCGGAAGAATCCCGTTCACCACCGCATCATCATATCGGGACTCGTGGAGAACCGTCGTTTCGAATCCGATTTCGCGCGCCATGGCGAGAACTTGGTAATGGCCTATTCGGTTTTCATCGTCACGATTGGAACCCATGGCTTCCCATAGCCATTTCGGGACGGTGAGGAATTGAAGAGGGTGTTCTGCCGTCCGCCAGACTCCATGGGCAGAATAGTCAATCCTTTGAACTGCGCGCCCTCCTGGATTCAATAGAGTCCATATGGCCTGGAGGGCGGTGCGAACATCCTCCAGCTGCTCGAATACGTCGAATCCAAGGACTAAGTCCACCTTCTCGATATTGGACTCCTGGAGATCTTCAAGCGGGCAGTGCACCCGTCGAACCCACCCTGTAGCTTCGTCCGAGAATGCCTGCAAGGCCGCGCTGGCGAAGTGCGTTGGCCAAATCCGGCGATTCATCGAGCAAGGCTTCGTACAGTTTTCCAGCATGCTTGCCGAATACATCCGCCGGAAATCGATCAATGGCGACATAGCGGTCTGCACCTGCGCCTAATACGAACAGGCCCAATGGGATTGCGTCCCCTGGTCCGATCTCAGCGACTGACTTACCCGTGAGTTTCTCGCCGGCCCAGCCGGTCGAAAGCAAGTCAAATTGACTACGCGGCTTTTGCGTATTTGCCCATACGTTGGTTCTCGGTAGCCGGGCGCGCCATCGACGAACCGGCGCTACGCCCATGGCTATGTTCACGAGTATTTCGCGTGAAATCTCAATCAGCGTGGGGTTCCCCATGGTCACCGTTCGTTTCCCCTCGCTCCCCGATTCGGATCCGTCTACGCGAATCCCTCTCCTGAGAGGAGGTATCAAGTCCTTGAATCGTTGTCCCCTCCGGACTCAACCGGCCCTCGAGGAAGGCAGAGCGAACCGGGCTTGCCGGATGCGGCGTGATCGTCTCATCAAGTGCATCCAGGATCAGCTGCGCCGCGCGCTTTCCAGCGCTGCCGTCGGTGAAGACGCAGTAACGTTCTCTGGCTTGCTGGCGGGCCCTGCTGTCGATCGAAGGGTCCATCAAGTATTTCGCCACCTTCTCGACAAGTTCCTCCCTTGATCCGGCGAGACCCACGCACCCGGTCGCCGCGAGCTTTGCGTAGTGATCAAATTGGGCGTACCGAGTAACCGAACGAAGGAGGGGTCGCGGTCCTCGAAAGTCAAAGTTCACGCAAACGACCGGAGTGTCGCACGCGACAGCGTCGAGCGTGACGGTAGAGAAGAGATTCACGACGACGCTGCTGTGGTGCATCAGCTCGGCGAAGGCCCAGTCGTCGTCCTGCGTGAAAAGGCGATCGACAAAAGCGGAAGCACTCCCAGGAACATCCACGACTACGTCTTTCCTCGACATTAACCGGGCATACTGGGCGGGGTCTGCCTGGGGGTGGAGGCGCACGAGCAATTGCGCACCAGGAATAACGCCTGAAGAAATAGCGTCCGCCAGGAACTCGCAGATCTCTGGCTCCGGTGTCACTGGATCTTCCGGGCAAAGACCTAGGTTTTTGCTCCCGGTAGCGTACGTTACCAACTTCTTGCTCGGGTCCATGCCAAGCGCGCGCAGAAACGCGTCGCGCGAGCGCACGGTATCAGCCGAGAAAAACACATCGTATCTAGGAATGCCGCTAATGAAGACGCGGTCAGGAGGGTAGTGAAAGAGGTCGACCGCTTCTTCTTTCATGACTTCATTCCACACGACGAGGCGAGACACGTCGAAAGCGAAGAAGCCTTTGCTTGTCAGGTTATCCCAACTACTCACCAGTGCGACCACGGGCACGCCCTCAACCTGAGCCCGCTTCATGATTGGGTAGTCCAGGGAAAAACCGAGCACCCGGGTCACGACAACGAGATCCGGGCGAATCCTGGCGAAGAGCTCCTTGTACAGTCGAGTGGGCGTCAGGTGGCGAAAGCAGAAGGTCATCAACTTCATGACCTGGCGCTCTCCCAGAACAAGCCGCGCTACCTTGGCCAAAGGTGCCATTACTTGAAGCGACCAGGACATGCCGGAAACACTCCCTACCTGGAGAGTCCGGCTCTTGTGATACAGAAAACCAAGCACGAAACGGTAGAGGAGCCGCTCCACGAAGCTTGTCGAGAACTTTTGAAGAGGCTCAAAGCGAACATTGGGTCTGGAGAACTCACGCGCGATAGTAGCAAGCTCACCCTCTGGAGCCAGGACGACGACCTCCAAGTCGGAACGCGCGCATAGCACGTCGAAGGTCTGGCTGCGGAGCACATCTCTCACCGCAACGGCATACGGAATGGCGAGAAAGAGCTTCGGCATCGCAGCTAGTTCGACTTGTGAAGCAGGTAGAAACCCGTGGCCCCCATCAGCGGGCCGCCTCTTTCGAGTGCCAAGGAACGCGAAACCTTTGCCATCCACTCAAGGAGCCGTGGGACGCGAGTATTGTCGATTCCCGCGTCACGGAGCGCGTTCTGCAAGCGCTTGTCGAGATCGACGAGCATCTGGTCGCCATTGCCCTTCGAGAAGTCGCAGCTATCCACGCGCTCGAGAATCATGCCCGCTTCTGCAGCCATTGCCTCGATATCGAACGGCGAAAGGAAATGGATGTCCGTAAGCGACATGGGGATGTTCTGGAGAAGCTGCAACGTCATCCACACGAGCCCCCGGATATTGATGAAACATGGGCAGGTAAGGACGACCTTCCCGTTGTCCTTCAGCGCTCGCGCCATGACCTTTAGGGCAAGCACGGGCGAATCCATGTGCTCGAGCGTACCGAGGGAAATGATGCAATCCACGGGCTCGCTCCAGGCCTCAAGCGTCATGCAGCGGAACTCGAGGTTCTCGCGCGAGTGCTCTTTCCTGGCCTTGCTGATCGCTTCCTCGGCGTAATCGATACCGGTGACGAACCGCGCCCCCCTGGCGGCGATCTCCGCAGCGACACGACCGGTCCCGCACCCCACGTCGAGAACTCGCTTCCCCGCCCAGTCCACGGCGCTGAGCACCAGCTGATTCGCTTCTGAGACGTCCGCTCCATTAGAAAACTTGCTAAAGAACTTATCCTCCCCGTCTCGGTAAACCCGATTGTAAAGATCTCCCAGCTCCGCGTTTGTTCGCATTGGAGAGCTCCCTGTCACTTGTCGTCACGGAAAGAGGTATCTTCCTCCCAGTTGTATACAGTCCTACCGCCCACCCGTGACGCGAAGCGTCCTCGGTAGTAGTCGCGGTTAAGAAACTCCTCGTGGGAAAGCGGTCGCCGGGCATCCCCCAAGGCGACTGCCCAGCCCGGAATCGAGTCTGCTACAATTCGCATCCGTTCTCTCCGCGATAGGCTCGCGAAGGACCGTAGCTGAGCCAGCTGGGCAGGTGAAATGGAAACAGGCCCGTCCTTTGTCTTATCCTCCGGCAGGATCGTGAAATGACGTTCTATCCAGTCGGCGCCCAACGCCAGAGCGATCTGACTCGCCTGAATCCCGAGCTTGGAGACGGACGTGTGATCGCTCCAACCGACCTCGGGTGAATAGCGACGAAGCCAATTCATGCGCCGGAGGTGACATGAGTCAAGTGGGTTGGGATAACGCGTGACGCAATGGAGGAAGACGGCACGCTTTCCCGCAAGTTCCCGGGCGGCGACTGCTACCTCTTCTTCAAAGGTTGCCCCCGTCGATACGACCACGGTTGACCACCACCTTGCCGCATCGCGAAGAAGTGGCGGCGAGCCGCAGTCATAACTGGCTATTTTCACCGCTTCATAGCCAAGGTCCTTCACCTCACGGGCCGCGCTCCGCGTGAAAATGGTCGTCATGGGGGCAACTCCGGCGCGACGGCATTCCTCAACGAACCAAGCCTCGTCGTCGAGGCTAAGGTCCAGCTTCGAAAGCCGCACCAGCTCGTCTTCGAACGGGCGCCGGATGACCTTTACTGTGCCATCTGGGGCGATCTCGCCCGTGTCGAAACGCTCGCGATGGGTGAGCTCTGATGACCGAATCGCCTGAAGCTTCACGTAGGTGGCGCCGTTCTCTGCTGCCGCGTGGATCATTTCCTGGAGGTACTTGCGGTCGCCACAGTGGTTCTGGCAGCACTCGGCAATGATGACTGGTGTCATGGAAGGCATCCCAGGTGTGGAGCGGGAATCGGCGCGCGGATCCCCGCCAAGAATTTCTCGGTCACGAATCGGCGAGTCGCTTCGATGGACTCGCGGCCGTACCCGCCCATGTGAGGCGTGAGGACGAGATTCGAATGGTGGCGCGCATAATGCACCATTGGATGCTCGGCAGGCACCCTTCCAGCCCAAATGCCGTCGCCGCATAGAACGTCCAGGGCTGCCCCACCGAGGTGATGACGTTCCAAGCTCTCGAGGAGAGCCTTTTCGTCGACTAGCTCTCCACGGGCCGTATTCACCAGGAGCGCCCCCTGCTTCATGGCCGCTAGGCGTTCGGCGTTCAAAAAACCCCGGGTCCACTCGTCCAAGGGCAGGTGGAGGCTCACGATGTCTGAAGTGGCCAGGAGCTCGTCGAGCCCAACCGGCTGCACCGGACCTTCGGCGGCGGCAACGGCATTGGGATCCCTGTCAAAGCCGCAGGCTCGCATGCGGAATGCGGCACCGAACCCAGCGACCATTGCGCCGACTCGCCCAACTCCCACTAGCCCGAGTTGCTTGCCATGAAGCTCCGAGGAAAGGAAGGGCTCTCGACGCCAGTTCTCCGCAAGGACATCCGCATGGGCTTGGGGGAGCCGGCGAACAAGGGCAAGGAGAAGTGCCCACGCGTGCTCGGCGGTGCTCCGCACGTAACGCAGGAAATCGATCTCGCCCCGCAGGCTTATCACCGTCACTCGAGCCCGCTCAAGCTCCTCGAGGTCCAAGTGATCGACGCCGGTCGTCGGCGTCACCACCCACTTGAGGGTCGGACAAGCTTGCGTGACCGCGGCGCCGACCGAGAGCCCCAAGCGAGTAAAGAGCGCCCCATAGGGGGCGCCTTCCAAGGTCGTAACAAGCTGAGCCTCGTCGGCCACTTCGGCGTAGTCTACCTGAACCACCTCACCCAGGCGGGCGCGTAGCTCGGCTCCGTAGCGAAGCGGCTCGACGTTCAGCACTCTCACGTGTCAGCTCCGCGAGAGGCAAGCCATTCAGCGAAAAGGAAATCGCGCTCTGAATCAATGTTGACGGCCCGGTTTTCGGGAACCAACCATCTTCTGGAATCGTTACCCTTGAAAGACCCAGCCATTAGCACCCGGCGCCTGGTGAGGTAGATGCAACCGGCACGCAGGTACATGGGGCGTAGCCGCTGCCGCGGCATGTTCTCCTCGGCTTCACAAAATGGTGGATCCACGAGTCGATCCCCCTCCAGGTACTTCATTCGAGCGGGATGGAATCCACCGACGTCCACCACGCTGATGACGCTGTCGGCACCGGTCCTCTCGAGAAGCCCGATGCTCCCATCGATGTCCGAAGCGGTCCTGAATGGAGTAGTAGGCTGGAGAAGAAGCGTGGCATCGTACTCGCCACCTCCCTCGAGCTCCTCGACCGCTTTCAAGGCATGCAGCACGACCTCGATGGACTTGGCCGTGTCCGTGGCGTAGATGGCGGGCCGGACAAAGGGCACATCACCTCCAAGAGACCTCGCAATCTCGGCAATCTCTGGGTCATCGGTCGATACAACAGTTTTAGCTAGACGCGAGCTCGCTCGAGCAGCCTTAATCGTCCAGCCAATCAAGGGAATACCGCAAAGCGGTCGAATGTTCTTTCGGGGCACCCCTTTCGATCCACCCCGGGCAGGGACGACACCCAAGACCCGCACGGTCTAGCTCCCCACCGAGGACACGCAGTAGCCCAAGGCCATGTATACGCACGGGCAGGACGAGAGCACGTCCTCCTCGCGGAACATGTGCCAGCCATCGAACAAGATACCCGGGGCCCTAAGTGCCCTGGCCAGTGAGAACACATCCGTCTTCTCGTAGCTGGGATGGTTATTGAGCACAAGAACCGCGTCTTTGCCCGCGAAACCTCCGGGAAGCGTTTCGGGAATCAGCCCCTCGTCCTGGATGGTTGCTGGCGCGACCACGGGGTCGTGACCAAACACCCGCCCCACCTTGCCGCGGAGCATCCTTGCGATCTCGACGCCGGGGGAGCTCCGGCAGTCGCCCGTCTCTGGGCGGCCCTTGAATGCTAACCCACAGACCAGGACATCGCACCTTGCTGGATCCTTGCCGAGCTTCTTGATCTGATTCAGAACCGCGTCTACGACAAATCCCGGCATTGCCTCGTTAATCCGCCTGCCGTGCTCCATGAGGGTCTGCGTGATGGGTGCGCCTTTGGCGGCGGCGGCGAAGATGTAAGGGTCCTTTGTTAGACAGGGCCCCCCAACTCCAGGGCTGGGGAGAGGCACCGGATCGCGGGGATACCCTTGGTTGGCAGCCTTGATGGCTTCGACGGCGTCGACGCCGTAGCGCGCGGAGAGTTGGGCAACTTCGTTCGAGAACGAGAAGATGAGATCTCGGAACGAGTTATTGATGAGCTTGACCATCTCGGCGGTCTCCAGAGAGGCAACCCGGACGATCGTGGGGGTGATTTCCCGGAACAGCGCTACGGCTGCCTCTGCACTGTCCTCATTGAGTCCGCCAATCACCTGAGGAAGCGCTCGGAGCTCGCTCTGGGCCCGACCCTCGACCGTTCGCTCTGGAGCAAAGGCCAAGTGGAAATCACTCCCCCCGCGCATCCCAGTCAGCTCCTGGAGCATCGGCAGGACGACGTTGCGCGTCGTTCCCACTGGCACGGTTGATCGCAGCACGACGAGTCCACCCCGACGCAGAAGTGGAGCGATCATCTCGCATGACCGACGCAAAGACGTTAGGTCTGGAGTGGGGAGCTTGCCTTCCGTGGAAGGCTTGACGGGGGTACCCACCGCGACGATAAAGACGTCCGCCGCCTCGGGCATGTCGGTGCGAGATCGGAAATTGCGCCCTTGATACTCCCTGAGCATCTCGGGCAACCCGATCTCGTGGATGTAGCTTTGGCCGTTTTGGAGTGCCGTCACTAGAGTCGTGTCGGTGTCGACACCCGTCACGTTATAGCCGGAGTCGGCCATGATTAGGCCCAAGGTAAGCCCGACATACCCCAAGCCAACGACCACGATGTGTCGGTGGGTAGCAACCCTCTGCTCCCAGAGCTGGTGATAGTCGATCACTCGCGTGGGACGCCGGTCCTCGTCCACCATGACGATCTTTCCCAAGAAGAGGTGAGAAGAACGTCCCCGGCGCTCCAGCTCCGCTGGAAGACGCTCAAGCACTTCGCGCAATGCAATCCCCTCGGGAAAAACTATCGGGTCCGTGGTCATGGCCTGCCCCGCAGTGCAGCCGAGCCCCCCATGGCGGAGAATTGCCCGGCGCACGTCCCCGTCCGTCAGAGTCCCTGTCACGCGCCCTCGCTTGTCGGTAACCAGGGCAATGCCGACCGGTAAACCGTGCTCTTTCGCACCCGCGTGAATCCGCAGGACCTCGAGCAACGGGGTCTCTGGGCCAATACAAAGGGGCGCCACCGACGGCTTCGAGCCGTTGCACTTCGTGTTTCTAGTCATGGGTTTTCCCGAGGTCGATTCTCCGGACGAGCCATTGAGCTGCTCGGTCATAGCCGTCCTTTTGTCCCAGCTTCATCGCGCTAAGAATCGCAATTCGTTCACTTCCCATCGTGATTCGGCCGAGCGCGGCGCTGACGTCCTCGTCCGTCGGAGTCGATCCAAGGTAAACTCCGAGCCCAAGGGCCTCAACCGCCCGCCCGTTGTGGACCATCTCTGAATTGCCGGGCTCGTGCACGCATGCCATCGGAACCCCAACAGCAATGCAGTCGTGAATCGTTCCCATGGCCGGCCGACATATGGCAGCGGCACACGACCGGAGCGCCGAAGAGGCGAACCCTGCTTGCACCTTCGTGCCTCCCTGAACACGGGTGCCTATCAGCTCGATCCCCGCAATCGACGCTGCAGCAGACCTGGCCCGCGCAAGGCAGTCGTCTGCCGCTCCAGAAGCACCTCCAAGCACCGCCACTCGTTGCCCACTCGGGGCCGACGAATACGCGTCCGTCTCTTGGGCCTCGGCACACATCCAAGGTAATTCGATCGCCGTCGTTCGCTCCAGCATGTCCGGCATCGCGAAGCCATTCACGCAAAGCGCAGGAGGGTAATGACGAGCCAAGAGGTCCCGCTCTTGTCGGACAAAAGAGCGCACGCTCGGCTCGTGAGGGAATGCGGCTTCGAGCACGGTGGACCACAGAAAGGAGCCTTGAATGATTGCGTCGGGCCTTAGGGCAAGTACCTGTGGGAGATTGTCACTCACTACGAAGTCGGCCCTCTCCAGGATTCGGCTGCCTTCAAGCCGGTTCATCCATGATTGGAGACGCCCATCTGAGTATTTCGCGGGGTCGCTGCTCCAGCCGACACCTGGCGCCATGATCCCATATATCCATTCGACACGACCATCCTTTTCAAGATTGGCAACCATTGGGAGGTCGCGCATTTTCGCAAGCTGCCATGCCTCGCAAGCGACAAGGACCTTCGTATTGGGGCGACGAGTCAGCACTCGATGAAGGATTTCGAGACACCGGCGGAAATGCCCCAGACCGTTTGCGCATACCAGGAAAGCAATGGTTACGCTTTCAGGCATCGTGATCATGAGAAGACGCCCGCCTTCGTCGCACGGATCGCACCTCTGCCGCGACCCGGTCTCGTTCCTCAACGGTCAAGCTCGACCCCGATGGCAGGCAAAGCCCTCGCTCGAACAGATCCCGGGCTACGTTTCCCCCGCGGACCCGACACGCGGAAAACACCGGTTGCAAGTGCATGGGCTTCCAGATGGGGCGCGATTCGATGTCGCGCGACTCGAGATGAAGGCGAATGTCCTCTCGCGTCGCCCCGAACGCACAAGCGTCGACGGTGATACACGTTAGCCAGCCGTTCGATCGCCCATACGTGGCTTCGGGCATGAAATCAATCCCCGGCAGATCGAGGGCCTTGCGGTAATAGTCTCTGCTTGCGCGCCGCTCTGCCACCCGCTGATCGAGGACCCTCAATTGCCCTCGCCCCACCGCCGCAAGGAGGTTGCTCAGGCGATAGTTGTATCCAATCTGCGAGTGCTGGTAGTGCGGCGATGGGTCGCGCGCTTGGGTGGCGAGGAAACGGGCGCGATCGATCCAGTCCTTGCGGTTGGCGACCAGCATCCCGCCACCGCTCGTGGTGATTATCTTGTTGCCGTTGAACGAGAACACCCCAAGCTCACCGAGCGAGCCGGCCGAACGGCCCTTGTACGAGGCACCGAGCGCTTCGGCAGCGTCTTCGAGAATTGGAACCTCGTAACGGACGCAGGCCGCTCGGATTGGGTCGTAGTCGGCGCACTGACCAAAGAGGTCCACCACGATAACCGCCTTGGGCAGCTTCCCGCGCCTAGCAGAAACCTCGAGCTCCTCGGCTAGGAGCGCGGGGTCCATGTTCCAGGTAGCGCGATCGCAGTCGATGAATACCGGACGTGCGCCGACGTAGGTGATCGGATTCGCTGACGCAGAAAACGTCAGGGTTGAGACGAGGACTTCATCGCCGGCCCCAGCGCCAAGGATCTGGAGCGCAAGATGCAGCGCCCCCGTGCCACTCGACAGCGCGACTGCGTGAGAAACGCCAACGCGTGCGGCGACCTCCTGCTCAAATGCGTCAACATGCGGCCCGAGGGGCGCGATCCAGTTGGAGTCGAACGCCTCGACGAGCAGCTTCCGCTCGTGCTCGCCCATATGGGGTGGGGAAAGATAGATCCGGCCCATTCGGTTTCACGAAAAAAGCATTATTTCCTAATGATGCAGTTCCCCATCACCAGAGTGGTTAGGCCGGAGGTGTAGAACGTGCGGATGGCATCTGTTGGCGAGCAGACGATGGGTTCACCTTTGACATTGAACGACGTGTTCAGGACCACGGGTACTCCAGTCTTCTTCTCGAACGCCGAAAGCAGCGCGTGGTACAGCGGGTTCGTTTTCTTCGAAACCGTTTGAAGGCGACCCGAGCCATCGTTGTGGGTCACCGCCGGGATGACCGCTCTCTTTTCGGGGAGTATCGGATACACCTTCTCCATGAAAGGTACCAAGGTCTGGGGCTCGATGTCGAAGTACTCTCGGACGTGTTCTTCGAGAATCGAAGGAGCAAAGGGCCTGTACGGCTCGCGGTATTTCACGGCCGCGTTGATCTTCTCCTTCATCTTGGGGTCCCGTGGATCTGCCAGGATGGACCGGTTGCCGAGGGCGCGCTGCCCGAACTCCATGCGGCCCTGGAACCAGCCAACGACGTGTCCTTCCGCCAGGAGCACTGCGGTCTCCTCGCAAGCGTTGGTGCTCGTGCGGTACGGAATTCCGTACTTCTTGAGCGTCGATTCGATCTCCTGCTGGGAATAGCCGGGGCCCCAATAGGAGTGCGAAAGGTCGATCGCTTGCCGTGGATGCCCGAGCACGCCGTAATAGAGCTGCAGGGCGGACCCGATGCAGTTGCCCGTGTCGTCGGGCGAAAAGGGGACAAAGAGATTCTGGAAGGGCGTGTTTCGGAGTACCGCGCCGTTCGCCACCGAATTCATGAGGGCGCCGCCCGACAGGCAGAGATTCGGACATCGGGTCACTTCATGAAGGTGCCTGAGGCAGTGGAAAAGCAGCTCCTCGAAGGCGTGCTGCGCTCCGGCTGCGATGTCGTAGTGCTTCTGCTCCAGATCGTCGTCTCCTCGGCGAGGCTCTCCGAAAAGCTCTCGGAACTTCTCGCCGTACATCTTCCCGCTCTCGAAGTTGTAGTGGTTCAAGTACTCGTAGTTGAGCTGGTACTGCCCCTCTTCGCGGAGCGTGTAGAGCTTGCGGAAGGCTTCCGCGAATCGCTTGGGATCGCCATAGGCGGACATTCCCATGACCTTCCACTCGTCGGCGTCGGGGTTGTAGCCAAGGAACTGGGTGAGCGCCGAGTAAAAGCCCCCGAGGGTGTTCGGGAAGGCCATGTCTCGAAGCGTCTCGATCCGGTTGCCCTCTCCGGTCTTCCAGCTCGTGCAGGTGTTTTCGCCATACTGGTCCACCGTGAGGATTGCCGCCCGCTCGAAAGGAGACCCGTAGTACGCCATCGCGGCGTGGCAGTCGTGATGGGTCAGATAGTGAACGTCGAAGGACTTGGACCCATCGAGCCGAAATACCTGCTCGGTGTGACGCACTTGTGCCGGATGAAGGCGATTGAAGACCTGGTTGGGTATCGCGTAGAGCCAGTGCCCTGGGTAAGGCACTCTTTCGGAGAGGCCCCCGCGAAACCTTGCTGCCACATTGATGCCGGGGTTGAAGCCCATGGCCAGGGCATCGACCTTCTCAAAGGTAATGCCTGCGGCATCCAGGCAGTAACGAATCGCCCTCACGGGGAAACCGCGGGAGTAGTGCTGCCGGTCGAGACGTTCCTCTGGACAGGCTGCAACGAGATGACCGTCCCTGATGAGCGCCGCCGATGCGGTCAGACCTGAGTAATGGATCCCGATGATGTACATGCGTGCCCCTGATGGTCGGACCGCTGATCTTGGTGGAGTACACCCAGCGTGCTAGGCCAAAGCCAGCGTCGTCACGACTTCGTTTCAGTCCTTCGACGTAACCGGAGCTATCGTACTAGCCCCTGCCTGCATTGGCACTCGCAGTTTCGACACCATCTGGCGAGTGCTCATAGCGATAGCGATAGGTGTAGTAGTATCCCGAATACTGCGCCTGCTTGAGATTGATGTCGTTCATGACAACGCCGACCACGTGGCTGTCCACCTTGGCCAACGTGCGTTTTGCGCGAAGGAGTGAGTCTCGCGCCGTCTTGCCGGCCCTGACGACGAGCATCACGCCATCGACTCGCTGGGCGAGAATGGCCGGGTCGGCGACCGGCAAAACGGGCGGCGCGTCGAAAATAATATGATCGTACTTGCTCACGAGCTGACCCACCACTTCGGCAAACCGCTCCGTTTGCAGAAGCTCCGCCGGATTTGGCGGCACCGGGCCGCAGGGAAGAACGAACAGGTTCGGGACCTCCGTGCTCTTGATGCTGTCGTCGAAGGTGGCCTCACCGACCACCAGGCGCGTGAGCCCATGCTCGGCTGACAGGCCGAAGGCCTTATGGAGGCGGGGCCGCCTCAGATCCGCGTCCACGAGGAGCGTTCGGTGTCCGCTCTGCGCCATGACGACGCCGAGATTGATGGCCGACGTCGTTTTTCCCTCCATTGGGCTCGGCGAGGTGACCAACATGCTCTTAAGGGGCCGCGCCGCTGAGCAAAAGAGAATATTGGTGCGCACTACCCGACAGCACTCCGCGGCGACCGACCTAGGGTTCGCAACCAGGTGAAAATCACGGTCTTTGAGCGACGCCGTCTTCGCTTCCTCCAGCTCGGGGATCATCCCGAGGTACGGCAATCCCGCGGCGACTTCGATGTCCTCCTGGGTTTTCACGCTTCGGTCTATCGCTTCCACAAGGAACGCGAGTCCGAACGCAATCAAGCCAGCAAAGACCATTCCCACCGCCATCGCTCGAGGCAAGTTCGGCTCCACTGCGGCCTTTGGTGCACGCGCCTCATCGAGGAGCCGGATGTTATTCGCAAAATCCTGTTCCTGAAGCCCGTTCTCGTGGTAACGGCGAAGGAGTTGACCATAGATTTCAGCCGAATTGCTCGCATCCCGCCTCAGTCGCTGATACTCGATTTCTTTTTGGTTCAGGACGAAGGCTTCCGCGGAAAGGCGACCGATCTCCTTCTTGAACTGCCCCTCGGTCTCGCTGAGCGCCTTAATCTCACCATCGACGGACGCCAACAGAGTCCGTGACTCGGCTCGCAGATCCTCGAGAGCGCTCGTCACGCGCACGGCCTGCGAGGCGTGCTCGGGATGCTTCGGGCCATAACGTTCCTCTATCCCGCGGAGCTTCCGTCTCTCCTCCGCATAGAACTCCCTCAACCGCGCAATGGTCGGAGACTCGGCGACGTAGCTATGGGGAATTTCCGCGATCTCATTGTTGATCAGACCACTGATCGCCCTGCGCCTGGCCTCCAGCTCGATGCGGCGCCGCTGGGCATTGGCAAGCGCTTCCGCGAAGGACTCGAGTGCTTCCGAAAGCATCTTCTGGCGATCTTCGAATGAGACTGACAGCACGTTGAAATCGACTTTGAATGAGTAAAGAGCCGTCTCGGACTTTTCGAGCGCCTTATTGGCGTCATCGAGCTGCTTCGCGACCCAACCACGGGCGTCGCGTGTCACCCCCTGCTTGAGGCCAAGATTCTGGTCGACATAGACGGCCGTTAGATAGTTCGCGAGGTCCGAGGCCACCCTGGGATCGCCATGGCGGATGGATACGCTGAAGACGCGACTGTCCCTCGCAAGGCTCACCTTGAGCGCGCTCATGACGAACTTCACGGCTGCTTCGATCTTGTCTTCTTCGCTCGCGCTGGGCTGGAAGTGGATACCAAGCCGCGAGTCCTTGTGGAGATTGTACTGGGTAACGGTTTTCTCGGCGATTGCTCGACTGCCAATGATTCGAGACTGCGTGTTGTAGTACTCCTTAAGATTCCAGGAGTTCGCACCCGCACCGAGCTCCACGACTTCCTCGGAACGACGCCCAAGGACCTTCGGTGCCTGGGGATCGACGACGATAGTAGCTGTCGCCTCAAATACCGACCTGCGTGTCATCGAATAGGCAATGACCGCTCCGAAGACAGCCACGAAGGCCGAGGTGATTAGCCAGCGGTGCTTCTTGAGAAGACCCCAAGTCCGCTGCAGGTGGACACCGATACCCTCTTCAACAACCTCAGCTGTGGCATTCTCGTTCTGTGTCATTGTCCTCTAGTTCCGACGGCGAGATTACCCTTTTGGCAAGCGTGCTCGGACCCTATGCCGCCTTGACTGCGGCGGTCGGCACATTGACCACCAGGCTCCGCCCGAGAAGCTCGAGCGACACCGCGACGCGACTGTTGCCGCTTGGGCTCACGACCACAACCCCTTCCATCCCGGCCAGTGCTCCCTCCACAATGCGCACCAGCCGCCCCGACACGAGATTGAGCAGTACCTCGACGGGATGACGCGAGGCCAGCGCGATCTCGATCGATCGAATCTGCCAATCTGGCACCGACTGCGGCCCAAGAGACGAACCGAGAAGGCTCACAACCCCCGGCGCACGAAGAATCGCCAGCCTCTGCTCTGCTTGCAGCCTGCTGCGTACAAAGAGGTAACCCGGAAATACTGGCCGCGTCAGCGTTACTTTTCGATCTCGCCTTCGAGAAGGAAGCTCGACCGTAGGCAAGAACGTTCGCAAGCCGACTGCCTTGAGGTGCGAGGCAGCAACATCTTCATGATTCGAGCGCGTCCAGACCGCATACCAGCGAGACCCCGTTTCGTCCCTCGACTGCATCTTGCCTCCGCGCAGGCTCCGCCCCCGTCGCTTACATGAAGCAAGCCCGCCATCACCAACTCCATCAGGTCGTTCGGACCACCAACACTCCGATCGGGGCGTAACCTTATCAACGGGAGTTGCGCCTGCGCAATAGTATTTCGATCAGGGTTTGGCCCACATCCTCCATGGAACCGCTGGCCGCCGAGCCCCGTCCGGAATTTGACAGTGACAAGCAACCCGATAAAGGTTTCCCCATCATGAAGGAACGCTCCGACAACGTGTCAGATGCCGAGTTGGCGTGTCTCGTTCATGCCGCGGGCGTCGGTCGAAAGCATGCCGAACCGGTGGTGGTGACCGGCGCACTCGCGACGCGTGCGACCGGAGAACGTCTTGGCGCGCTCCTTGGGGCACGGCTGTCGGCAGGGGAGCTCGCGGCAAGTGAGCCGGTGCGGGCGTTACTCTTGAGGAAGCATCGTGCCTGTCTCGCACAGGAGCTCCTGGCCGCGTCGCTCGTTCGGCCGCTATGGGCGGCCCTCCGCGCCCGCGGCGTGCCGGTGTTGCTTCTCAAGGGCGCTGCCTTGCAGCGTGTCGTTTGGGGCCCGGGGCGCAGGCCCATGGGGGATATCGACTTCCTGGTGCCCGCCGGTCGCTGGCTCGACGTCTTCGACGCAGCCAATGCGTGCGGTGCGCGGCTGGCTCCACCTGCCGGAGGTCCTCTGACGGCACGACTCGACATGGAGCGAACATTCGTCATCGAGGGGCGCGTAGTCCTCGATGTGCACCGGGCGCTTTGCTCTTCGTTGCAGTGGAGGGTCGACTACCGTGGACTTTTCCATCGGGCCATTGCCTTGCCCGACGGACTCCTTGTCCCTGCGCCGGCCGACCTCCTGGTGCATCAGGCGATCCACGCGGTCACGCACAGGCTCACGTTCCCGTTCCGGGAGGTCGTAGACGGGCTGGCGATCGTGGAGCGGGCCAGAGTAGATCCAGCCGAAGTTGTGGTGCGCGCCAAGGACTGGAAGGCACGCCGAGCGACCGCTACGTGGATTGGAATCCTCTTGCGCTTCGGCCTAGATGGGGCTGGTTGGCATGATGCCATGCGAAGCCTGGTTGGAGCGGCTGACTGCCGGACAATCAGGCCAATCATCGCCGGTGCGCCGTGGCCACCCACCTCGTCTCACGTGCTTGGCGCGACGCCCGCGCGCCTGCGCGTTGCGCGGCTCCTCGATAGCCGGCTGCGACAAGTCGCCTGGGCGCTTGGGCGTGCCTCATGGCACGCGGCCGACGCCTCGCTCCACCTTGCCGCGATTGCGCTCGGCGCCCTCAGGGCGCACGCAGCTTGGCCGCCTTTTCCAACTCCCACCGGTAGCGGTGCTCGTTCCCGGCCTGGCGTTCGACGTCCGCCCGGGTTTCGTGAAGGAGGATCCGATGCGCCCGATCAAGGTCCCAGTTGAGTCGGTCGAGCCGAGCAATCGCCCCGTCCCGGTCGCCCGACTGGGAATAGGCGTGCGCAAGATCCAGCTCAAGGAGAAAAGTTCTGGACGAGCGGTCCGCAAGCGTGTCGGCCATGGCGACGGCAGCGGGCAGGTCCTTTTCGAGGACCAACGAACGGATGGCGATGCGGCGGGACTCCACCGAGCGGTCCACGGCTAGAAGGGCCTCGCGACGGTGGCGTGCCGCCGGGGCGTCGCGGCGTCCGATAGCGACGCCTGCGAGTTTTTGCAGCGCCTCCACGTTCGCCGGATCGCGCTCGACCGCCCTGGCGTAGGCCGCCTCGGCGTCGCTCACGCGCTCGCGACCCATAAGCCAGTGGCCGAGCTCCACGAGGAGCGCTGAATCATCCGGCGTCGCTGCAAAAAGCGAATCCATCCCAGGGAAGCGTTCCGCCACTCGTTGCCAAACCGTGCGTGGATTGGACGCGAGCCCAGTCGCAAGGCGGTACTCAATCATCGCCTGCTGTTGCTGCTTGCCCGCCGCGAGCAGCTCTGCTGCGATGAGGTGCGGCGAAGCATAGTTCGGATTGAGGTACATGGCGTCGTTCAGCCACGGCAGGCTTCGTAGGTTCTCGGGGTGTTGTTCCCGGGCGAGGCGTGCGGCGACCAGCAGGTGAATCGAGAAGTCGGCGGGGTGGCGAGTCCTTAGCCGCTCGCCGGCAGCGACCACCTCGTCAGTCGACACCTTCGCGTCATGCACCCGCGCGCCCAACCGGCGAGCGTCGGCCTCGGCCGTGGGCCATGCGGCCGCGCAGAACACCGCCGCGAGGAGCGCAGCCGGCAGAGCCAGAGCGGGCGACCTTACTGGTACCAGTCGGTAGCCAGGTTCGGGCACCGAGCTACGCCTCGCGAACAGCGTCGCAACCACGGTAAGAGCCGGAATGGCCACGCCCGGAAGCTCGACCGCAAAGTCCACCGCCTCGTGAACTGCCAAGCCAATGAGCGCCGCGAGGCCACCCGTCCCGGTAGGTTCTGAGTCGGGATGACGCATCGCGACTACGAGAGCCCAGCCGGCAAGCAAGAGCAGGAGAATCGCCACTGGCACGCCCCAGTCCGTGGCAACCTGAAGGTAGATATTTTCCAGCCACGGGTAGCGAGCTTGGCCTCCGCGGTCGTTGAATTGTGGAAACCCCTGCTCGAATGCGCCACGGCCGGCTCCGGTCCAAAAGTATTCGCTGGTCATTGCTACCGCCCCGCGCCACAGGCGAAGCTTGGACTGCGGGGCATCTAGCGGGCTGTCCAGCTCCGCCGTGCGCGTGCGTTCGAGCTCGGGGACAAGGCGCTCCGCCCCGATCGCTGCTGCGACCGCCACGGCTGTGGCGGCGCCAATGGCCAGCGCACCACGATATCCAAAAGCCGGCCCGTCCGATCGGCGTCGGCGCTGCAAATGGTCCAACGCGAAGACAAGCACTTGCGCCAACGGGGCCGCCACGAGCGTCGAGCGAGACACCGTCAAGACGATCGCGAGATTCATGACAACAACGGCGGCAAGTGCCGGGACACGCAACCGACGATCGCTTAGGCCAATGGCGAGCGCGCAGGGTGCGCCGAGGCACAGGAGCGCACCGAAGTGGTTTGGGTTGACAAAGGGGCCACGGGCGAAGCGGTCGATCGCCGCGCCGGCCTCCGGCGTGTAAAAAAAGAGGATCTTGCTCGAGCCGAGAACAAGCTGGGCCAGCCCTAGGAGCGCTGCCACTGTAGCCACGGCCACCACAGCGAGAAGAAGTCGATGACGCCGGTAGCTCCGGGAGCCATAAATCGTCGCGGCCGCAAGGAACGCTGCGTAGGCCCCGAGCTTTGCGAGCTCGGCGAGGGTACCCGACGGATCAAGCGATAGGGAGTGCCAGCCGTAGTCCTCTCCCAGGGTGACGCCGAAGACCTCGTGCGCATGGGGGGAAAGACGGGCGACGATCGAGGAGGGAAGGGGTACGAGCTGGACCGCCGTAGCGCCGACCGCCACGCAAAGGGCGACAAGGGGAATCGTAATAGCTACGCGTTTCCCCCGTCGGAAGCGATCGAATAGCGCCAATGCGATGGCTGCAGCGCAGCCCACAAACAGGATCGCACGGGTAATGGGGTGAACCGTTCCGATGGCGAGCGGAGCAAAGAAGATGAGGAGAAGGAGAAGAACTCCCAAAAGCCTTTTCCGCGACCGTCCGCCCATTGGTGAATCGGAGGTTGGGCTTGCCGGGGGATGGGGCGAGATCGGAAAAGCCATGGCCAATCAGAAGACGCGCTCTGGGACGAAGACTACGTCGCCCGGCCAAAGCTGGTAGTTCGGCGCTTTTCCCTGCCCGATATCTTCCACCGCCACTGTTGTCTTCGTCGTCTTTCCGTCCACCAGGCGAGTCACTCGGACACTGTTCTTCTTGGCCATGCTGGTGAAGCCACCCGCCCGAGTGATGGCCTCGATAACCGACATGTGCTCGGTGAAGGGGAAAGTGCCAGGATTCCTCACTTGCCCAAAGACGCTCACCTTTTTTGAGCGGTACTCTTTCACCAGAACGGACACTTGGGGATTCTTGAGGAAGCCGTCGGCAAGGCGCGCCTTGATCTCCTGTTCCACGTCCGACGGCAGCTTCCCCTCGACAACCACCCGCCCGATGAGCGGAAAGCTGATCGCGCCGTCGGTGCCCACTTGGTAGACTCCGGCGAGATCGGGTTCGTCAAACACGCGCACTTCAAAAAGGTCGCCCTGTCCAAGGGAGGCGTCGGTCGTTCCCGGCCGCAAGGAGACTGGATAGGGCGAGGTCGCCTTGTCGGCGCAGCCGAGGCCGACCGTGAGGACCAGAAGGGTGAGTAGGACGCTCCGCATGCCGGAGGAGTATAGCTCAACCGCCGTTGCCATCACGAAGAACTCTGTTTTGCAATTTAGGAAAGCGTTCCTAAATCACCAAGGGGAATAGGCCTTCCGTCGGCCTCCAGAGACCGCTGGGCGAGCTCAAGCACGCGAACGACGCGCAAGGCGGAAAACCCATCGGTAAGGGGTTTTGTGCCCTTTTCGATGCAATCCAAGAAATGCCGGCATTCAAGCTCAAGCGGCTCCGCCATGGAGACATGGGGAATATGCACGTCACCGTTACGGATCGAAAGGTATTCCGCGTATTCGGTAAACTGCGGGGGACGGCTGAATCCCTTGTCGTAGATCCGCAGCTTCTCGACCGGATGCACGTCATCGAATTCGACCATCTTTTGGGACCCCACGATGGTCAGGCGACGCTCTTTGCAGGGATCCAGCCACGAAAGCTGCACCTGCGCCAAGATGCCGCTCGGGAAGCGCATGTTCATGAACGCCACGTCCTCGATGCCCTGCTGGAGGTAGCATCCACCCCGCGCGCTCACCGTGTCCGGCTCCTCACCGAGCAGGTGGAGGATCATCGAGACGTCGTGCGGCGCCAAGCTCCACATGGCGTTCTCGTCGCTGCGCAGGCGCCCGAGGTTGACCCGCAGGGCGTACAGGTAATAGATGCGGCCCAGCTCGCCACCGTCGATCAGGGTGCGAAGACGCGTGACAACGGGATGGTAGAGCATCAGATGTCCAACCATCAGCACTCTTTCGGCGCGGGATGCCGTGGCGACGACCCGTTCTGCGTCTTTCGTGCTGAGCGCGAGAGGCTTCTCAACGAGGACGTGCTTGCCCGACTCGAGGGCATGACATGCGAGGGCCGCGTGGGTGATCGCCGGGGTCGCAAGGACCACTGCATCCACGTCCTTGGAGGCCAGCATTTCCTCAACTTGCTTGACCGCGCGTGCCCTTGGGGCGAGCGCCTGCGCCCGCCGAAGAGCATCATCCGAAGGATCACAGACCATGACGAGCTCAGCGCCCTTCGCTCGCGCGAACGCGCGCACGTGGTTGGCTCCCCACGCACCGGCACCGGCGACAGCGACACGTACCATGCGCGTAGGGTAGCACTTCTCGGTGCTAGTAGAACGAAGCGATCTGCGCCACGACGAAGGCCTGCTGTTCTTCTGTAAGCTCCGGGTAGATGGGAAGCGCCAGAACTTCACGAGCAGCCCTTTCTGCGTGCGGCAGCGATCCTTCTCGGTAGCCGAGATACGCAAAGCAGGGCTGCAGGTGAAGGGGCAGCGGGTAATAGATCTCGGTGCCGACGCCTGCTCGAGCCAGGTGATCGCGAAGCTCATCGCGGCGTGGCGCGCGGACGACAAACTGGTTGTAGATATGCTCCGGGGTATCTTCGGGCAGGCGCAGCTCCGGAGGGATCCCCTTCGTGCCTTGGAAGAGGTTTCGGTAACGCTCGGCGTTTTGCCGACGGGCGCGCGTGTACCCAGCTAGCCTTGGAAGCTTCACGCGAAGGACTGCTGCATGGATGGCGTCGAGCCGGAAATTGGCCCCCAATACGGGGTGGAAGTACTTGGGGCGCGAGCCGTGGGTGCGAAGCAGGCGAACCCGGTCCGCCACCGCGTCGTCGTTGGTGTAGATCGCGCCCGCATCGCCCAGGGCGCCGAGGTTTTTCGAAGGAAAGAAGGACAGGCAGCCACAAGTGCCAGCGAGCGGGATGGCGCCGATGGATTGCGCTGCGTCCTCGATAATGGGCACCGGCACCCGAGGCGCGCTGGCCGCCCGACCAAACAGGTGCACCGGGATCACGGCTCGGGTCTTGTCGCTCGCGGCCTCGGCGGCCTTTGCGGGGTCCAAGTGGAAGGACAGTGGATCGATGTCCGCAAAGACCGGGCGTGCGCCAAGGCGAGCGATCGCGCCTGCCGTGGCAAAGAAGGTAAATGGAGTGGTCACGACCTCGTCACCTTGGCCCACGCCGATCGCCATGAGTGCCGCAAGCAGCGCGTCGGTTCCCGACGAAAGGCCGACGGCATGCTTGGCGAGCACGGTGCGCGCGAGCTCCCGCTCGAACGACTCAACCTCGGGCCCCAAGATGAACTGGCCAGTGTCGAAACAACGACTCAAGGCCGACAAGATTTCTTCTCGGAGCGGGGTGTGATGGGCAGACAGGTCGAGAAGCGGAACGCGCACGCGGCTATATTACACGCCCATGCGCCCCCCTGCTCTGTCACTTCTCTGTTGCCCGACATGCCAAGGCGATCTAGCACTCGACGCGCCAGATCATGCGGCCGACGGACACGTCATGACGGGCCGCCTCGGATGCGCGCCTTGCCAGAAGACCTACCCAATCACCGGCGGAGTGCCTCGTCTCGTCGCCGGATCCGTATCGCCCGCGTCCACCGAGACCGCGGGTCGCTTTGGCGCCCAATGGAAAACATTCGATCACATGTCCACGTATCAGGAGCAGTGGCTTCGAAAATGGCTGGATCCCATTGGCCCTGATGACTTCACGGGCAAGGTCATCCTCGAGGCGGGCTGCGGAAAAGGCAGGCACACGCTCGTGGCGTCCGACTGGGGCGCGGCGGAAATCGTTGCGCTCGACCTCTCCGAATCGGTCGACGTGGCCTTCTTCCATGCACGGGAGCGAAAGAACGTCCACGTGGTGCAGGGCGACATCCTTTGCCCGCCCGTGCGACGCGTCTTCGACTTGGCGTTCTCCGTCGGCGTCCTTCATCACTTGCCCGATCCGCGGGCGGGCTTCGACAAGTTGCGTGGGCGGGTCAAGCCTGGCGGGAAGATCGCCGTCTGGGTATACGGACATGAGAACAACGAGTGGATCGTGCGCTACGTGAACCCATTCAGGAATAGGATTACCGCGCGCATGAACCCCGAGCTTCTGTACTGGCTCTCGCTCCCACCATCGGCGGCACTTGCCATGACGCTCGTCCTATACAGGAACGAGCGAGTGGCCAAGCTGCTCCCGTACCGCGACTATCTTCGCCAGCTCGCGACGGTACCCTTGCGAGAGGTACACAACATCGTGTTCGACCAGCTCGTCACGCCCATCGCCTTCTACATGCGGCAGGACGAGGTCCGCAGCTGGTTTTCGGGGCAAGGGCTCGGGTGCGTCACGCTCTCCTGGCACAACAAGAACAGCTGGCGGGCCTCGGCGCTGGTAACGGAGTAGAAGGGATGCCTACTGGACGAGGTCTTCACCCACTCTTGCCTTCGGGCTGAGCGCTCCGCCTTCAATCTTGATCCCCCGCTCCGTCGACCGCAGGTAGATCCGCCCCACAGCCCCACCACCGCCCCCAGTTCCATCAGCATTCTCCTCTGGCGACCCACGACTTCCGGCCGTGGCCTCGAGGGCACCGCCCCATCCACCGGCGTGCGTTCCAGTGCCCCCTCTCGCCCTGGCCGTGCTCATCGCCCCGCTTTCGCCTGCCGTGGACGACCCGACGAGACCCGCACCGCCGCCTCCGCCGCCACCATTCGCCGCGATTGCTCCTTCGATACGAAGACTCGTGGACTCGAGGAGGATTGCCCCACCCGATCCGCCACCACCGCCAGCGCTCGTGTCCCACCCTGGGCCACCACCAGCACCGCCCGCCTTGATGCCCGATCCCGGACCAAAGATCTCGAGCGATTCCATCGCGGTAATCTGCAGGGCACCACCTCCGCCGCCCCCGTACCCCGAGGTGCTGGAAGGATCTAGACCGCCACCGCCTCCACCCGATCCACCTGCCATGGGGTCGGTGCGTTCCACGCCGTATGCGGTGCCGCCGCTTCCGCCTTGCGGAGAGCCGCCGCTTCCGCCGACGTCACCAAATCCACCACCTCCTCCTCCGTACTCGTTTCCGACGAGCGTCGATTCACCGCCGCCACCACCGGCTCCCTCGCCCTGTCCCGCCATGCGCTCGTCGCCACCCCACCCACCGCCGGGACCTCCGCAGCGCCTCGACCCCTCTTCGATCCCGCATGCCGCACGCATCCCGCACGCCGCGTTTCCTCCACTCACGTCGATGGTGCCGCGAATCGACGCGCGGTCCACGAGAAGCACCAAGGCATGCGAACCAACCGCCCGGAGATTCGCACCTCCAGCGACAGAGAGCGAGCGGAATGCAAAGATGCCGAGCGACGCACCCCTGCGCCTAGACACAGGTTGAAAGAAGATCCCGTCCAGAATCCCCTTCCCGTTCCCTCGTACCCATTCCGCCCCGCATCGGTAAATCGCACCGACGCCCGTGTCCATGATCCAGGTTTCCCCCGAAGGAATCACTAGCTCGGCCGATGCCCCGTCGAGGAGAAGTGGATCGACCCCGTTCGATGGGACCACAACGCCGCAATGCGCCCCTCTTTCGGACTCGAGGCACCCTAGAGAGCAGTTCTCGACTTGGCCACTCCCGCAGTGCCTGATGGTGTCCTCGTCGACGCACGTGGCCAGTTTTTCTCCCTCGCACGCCTGCTGCATCGACGAGTCGGCAGTTGCCGCGTCGGGGACTTTCTCTTGAGGACGAACGCGATCATCGGACGAGCCAGTCACGTCGAACTGGCATGCTGAACAGAGGATAGCGACGAGAAAATACGCTCGTTTCATGCTGACTCCTTGCGCCGGACATCTCTGCGTCCATCCGCCACCTCGCTGAGCAAGCGCGCTTGGCTGGTCCTGCGACGCGTGACAAATAGAGTTCTGCTTGAAGCCCGCGGCGAACCATGATGGCCCCGACGGTAAGGACGGTAACCGGGGACTGGTGGGAACGTCAACGGACGTGATAACCTGTCGCGGCGGCGGCAGCATTACTTGCGTCGTTTCCTGGCACTTCTAGACTTCGCCGCCGATGAGGGTAGCGTTCGTGACTCCGAGACCGACTGGAAGAGTCCCCCGGCGTAGCGACACCTCGGACCCGCTGGAAAAGCTGCGAGAGCATTACCAACGGGTCGTCGACAGGAAGTTCGATGGCTTGGTTCCAAGAGACTTCCAAATCGTCTTTAATCCCTACCTCAGACGACTTACGGGCAGGATTACCTACCGCCTGCGCCTCATCGAGATCTCCAGGTTTCACTTCGAACGCTACGGCCTCGCGGACGCCATCGCCACGCTGGAACATGAGCTCCTGCACTTGTACTTGCACAAGAGAGGACTCCCGAGCGGTCACAACAACGTCTTCAAGCAGCTCGCCCAGGAAAAAGGGATTCGCGTGTATCACGAAAATCCCTACCCCAAGAACCAACCCTCCCCCTTTCGTTATGTCTACGAGTGCCCTTATTGCAGGCGAATGGTCTTCCGCAAGCGCCCCACCGGGTCACGCCTCGCATGCGGCATTTGCTGCCGCATCGCCTCGGACGGCGCTTGGGACCCAAGGTTTGAGCTCAGGTTCCTTTCCCGCGTCCGAATGGTCTGATAAAAAGGCTAGTGTGTTCGTCAATTCCGTCGATTCCAAGACGCCAACGTCCACGCCTATTCCAGCCGCCTCGGTCATTCTCTTTCGGAGGCGGGCCGGAGCCGAGGACTTGGAGACTTTCCTCCTCCGGCGCCACCGCCGATCGAGCTTCATGTCAGACACCTTCGTGTTCCCCGGGGGGCGCGTGGAGTCCGACGATGGCGACCCAGAGACTGCGGCTATCCGCGAGCTGTTCGAGGAGGCTGGGGTTCTCCTGGCAAGAGGGGACCTCTCGGAAACGCGGCGGACCGATTGGCGACGACGCCTGAATGCGGGCGAGGCGTCCCTGGGAGCCATGATCGCGGAGGAGTCCCTTGAGCTCGACCGACAGAGCCTGCATCTTTGGGCGCGTTGGATCACACCGTCCGTGGAGCCAAAGCGGTTTGACGCCTACTTCTTCCTGGCGGAGGTTCCCGAGGGTCAGTCCCCGTCCTTCGACCAGAAAGAAACCGTCGAAGAGGCATGGGTAACCCCTGCCGAGGCCATCTCGCGCAATGACGCGGGGCAGATGAAGCTCCCGCCGCCGCAGCTTCGTACGATGACGGAGCTCCTGCCGCATTCTCGCGCCTCGACCAGCACGCTTGCTCGCATTGCGGACGAACGTCGCCAGCACGTGCACCCCATCATGCCGCGCCTGGCCATGCTGGGAGGAAATGCCGCGCTCCTCTTGCCCTGGGACCCCGACTACGCGGAAAAAGGGACCGGGGAAGCCTGCCCGATGCCACCCGGGCATTTGTTGGGTACCGGCCCGAGCCGCTTTATCCTCGACGGCGCCATCTGGCGGCTCTCCTCTCCCTAGACGACCCGCAACGCCCGGTGGGGCCAATTGACCTGTGCGAAGTCCGGAGCACGTCGCGTGACCCGGGGACGAGTGTCTCCACATTGGGTTTGGGCTGCGTCTTGGCTCACGCGAGCTTCCCGCGGCGCGCGAGGAATCCGCTGATTTTCTTACGTTGTCGCGAAAGCCAGGTTTTTTCGCTCGCCTGCACGCCAGTGGCAAGAACGTTGCAGTCGCCCCCTCCAACTGCGCAACGCGCACAAGGACCAAGGAGGACGAGATGACCCCAGCGAAGCACCTCATGAAGCGCCTTTGGACCGAAGACGAAGCCGCCAATGCCGTCGAATACGGCCTCATTACCGCGGTCGTCGCCATCGCCCTCATCGGCGCGCTCTTCACGTTCCGCCAGAGGATTGTGGGCATGTTCTCCGACGCCGCCGACAGCATCGCGAACCGTCCACGCTAGGCATGAGGCCTTTTCGCGCGCCGAGGTCACCATGATCGCCGAGAGTGCTTTTGGCCTGGCCATGATGACGACCGCCGTGTCCGACTTGCGGCAGCGTCGCATCCCGAACGCGTTGAACTTGGCGGTCCTTCTTTGTGGCCTCGGCGTGCGCGCCCTGATGGGTGGTCCATCAGCCCTGGCGCTCGGACTAGCGGGTGCAGGAACCGGTCTCGCGCTTTTGATCGTGCTGTTCCATGCCCGCTGGATTGGTGGAGGTGACGTGAAGCTCGCAATGGCGATCGGCGCATGGCTTGGCCCAGAAGGAACCCTGCTTGCAACGTTGCTTGGCCTTGCGGGTGGAGGGGTCCTGGCTGGATTCATCCTGCTAACGTCAGGGCGCGCGCTTCGCACCGAGGTGATCGCCCACCTCAAGGTTTCCTTTTGGACGCTTTCTCCACCCCCTGTTGTCCGGAGAGGAAAGCGTCAGGTGGTACCCATGGCCATCCCGCTGGGAGCAGCTGCCATCGGCGTCATGCTCTTCTACCTCGGAGGGTTCCATGTCTAGACCCCGCGAGCGAGGAGCGGTGTCCGTCGAGCTGGCCTTGGTTACCCCGATCCTTCTCATGCTTGTGCTCGGCGGCGTTCACCTTGGAAGGGCGCTGGGCGCACGCCATCGGCTCTCAGAAGCAGTAAGCCAAGCAACACGATCGGCAGCCATCGCCAACGTGGACAACCAGGCAACCATTGCGACCTATGTGCGGACACGAATGGACGCCGCTGGCCCTGGTTGCACCGAGATCCGGGTACGTTCGTCGGTGAGCACAAATGCTTTCGGGATTCGGGCCCTCGAAGTGATGGCGAGCTGCACCCTGCCAGCGCCTTTTGGAGAACGCCTGCTCGGAGCGATGGGTCCGTCGGAAGTTTCGGCATCAGCCGCCATGCCCATGGGGCTGTAAAGGAGTGGACATGAGCTTGCACGATCGAAACCCACGTGGCGCCAAGCTTGGCGCACTCGGGTTCGCCGCAGTTGCCCTGGCCTGCGCGGCTATTGCCGCATTTGTGGCAGGTCGACTGCTCCAAGCAGGAGGGTACACCGGCGAACGGGTGCGCCCGGTCGTGGTGGCCGCACGCCCCCTTCCGGCCGCCCAACCCCTCACCAAGACAGATCTGAAGGTCGCAAGCTGGCCCGAGGCCTGGGTCCCAAGCGGCGCTGTCAGCCGAATTGAGGATCTCTTTGTCGGAGACAAGCCTCCGGTTCCCACGGCCGGAATCCTCGAAGGGGAACCGGTACTTCCCGCCCGGCTTGCAACGGCGTCGCAGGGGACCGCCATGGCAGCTTTGGTCGAGCCAGGGAAGCGCGCCGTGGCCGTCAAGGTGGACGAGGCGGTCAAGCGGGCCGGTCTCGTTTACCCCGGCGCCAACGTCGATGTCATGGCAACCATTCGCGATCCAGAAGGGCGAGGTCCTTCGACCAAGATCGCAGTCGAAAACGTAAGGGTCCTCTCGGTTGAGCTCGAGACGGATGTAGCCACGCGTCGTCCAAAGCGGGAGGACGGCCCGACCTCGGACGGAGTTCAGGGGACCGTTGTGACCCTGCAGGTAAATCCACGCGAGGCTGAGATCGTTAGCTTGGCTGCTCGGGAAGGAAGCGTCGACTTGGCATTGCGCAACGGTAGCGACCATTCTCCTGCCGGGACGCGTGGCGCAACCCCCTTCGCCTTCACGGCCTACTCGCCATCCGACGCGGCCATCGCGAGCTTGGCTGTGCCACGGCCGGCACCTGCTTTGTCCAGCGGCGCCCTCGTGGCCACAACGGCCAACGACAAGGTCGACACGGAAAGCAAGCGGTCGAGCCGGCGCAAGATCGAGCTTCGCGTTCCCGATGCCGACATGCCAGCTCGCGTGTCGACCCAAGCCACGACGATGGAGATTGAGACGTACCATGCGCGCTAATCTGATTGCCGTCCTGCTTCTCCTCGTCATGATCCCCGTCGCCCGTGCCCAAGGACCGGACGCGCCAATCCAGGTCCCGGTGTCGGGCTCCAAGCACATTCGGCTTGGCCTGCCCATCGTTCGGGTGTCGATGGGGAGCTCGGACATCGCCGACATTGCAGCTTTTCCGCCCGACCAGCTCTTGCTCACGGGCAAGCGACCCGGCGAGACCACTGCGACGGTTTGGACCAAGAACGACGAAGTTCACATCCTTCAAGTGTCTGTGACCTATCCGGTCGAACAGATGACACAGCTTCTCCAGAGATCGGTACAGGGGAAGCACGTGAGAATAACTTCTGCCGGCGCTTCGCTTGTAATTTCTGGCGAGGTGGAAAGCCCAGCCGAAGTGGAGCGGGCAGAGCAGCTTGTCCGGGGGCTTGCGGCGGCCAGCATGGGCAGCGGCGAACCCCCTCAGGTCGTAAACGCGCTCAAGGTGATGGGAGACTACCAAGTGCAACTTGAGGTCTCGTTTGCCGAGGTCTCTCGCACCGGGCTTCGCCAGCTTGGGATGAACTTCTGGCACAAGGGGAGTGACAACAACTACGTTTCCGGCTTGCTCGGTCCCGGGACGGGCTTGCAGGGACTCGCTCCCGACGTCGGAGGAGGAGCTACTTCTACCCTGCAGAACCCTACCGCAAAGGGGCTTCCGGTTATCAACACGCCCCTTTCCAGCGCGTTTGGGGTGATCTTCGCCAATCTCGGTGGTTCAGCGTTCCCGTTTTCGGCGGCGCTCAGCGTGCTCTCGTCTCGTGGGTATGCACGCACGCTTTCCGAGCCCACACTCGTCGCCATGAATGGCCAAGAAGCGACCTTCCTTGCTGGCGGTGAGTTTCCGATCCCGATTCCCCAGGGATTGGGCCAGACGTCCGTCGATTTCAAGAAATTCGGCGTGCAGCTTCGGTTTGTGCCGACGGTTATCCAGGACACCATCCAGCTGAAGATGGCTACGACCGTATCCGATCTCGATTTCAGCGTTCCCCTCGTGCTCGCAGGAACTCGGGTCCCAGGACTTACAGAGCGGCACAGCTCCACGACTGTGCGACTTCGCGACGGGCAAAGCTTCGCCATCGCCGGGCTCCTCTCGGACAAGGTTCGTTCCACCGTGGACAAGGTGCCCGGGCTCGGAGACCTCCCGGTCCTCGGCGCGCTTTTCCGCTCGACGACTTATCAGCGCGAGGAATCAGAGCTCCTCGTGGTCGTCACCGCACGCCTCGTGCGTCCGCAAGGGGAAAAGCCCTTTCTTCCCGGAGAGGACACCACCACGGACCCGTCGGACCTCGAACTTTTTCTCATCGGCACGACCGAGTCGAAGCCCGCTTCGGGCGAAACGCGCCGTGCACGCCCAGCGCCCACGAGCAAGCCGGTCGGACCCGTTGGTTTCAAGCGATAGACCCAGCGCCTTCATCCCATTTCCACAGAAACCTTCAAGCGAGTGTTCCAGATGCGGCCTCTTTCCACGAGAAAGCGTCAGTGGGGTCAGGCGACCTCTTTTGCTGGATGCGGCTTCGCAAGGCCCAGGACGAAAGTCACCAGCGCACGCCTTCGTTGTCACTAACCACTGGAAACAACTAGCCTTCACCTGTCTCAAAAATGGCAAGCACGTTGCACTAGGGGCACTCACCCATGCGTCGCGAAGATACCGTTGTGGCCCCAATGCCCACGTTCGTCGCTCCCGTCCACCCTTCGCAATGGGAGCACCAGGATACTCGGGTGGAGCCATTCCCAGCGCCTGGTGCGGGCGGAACGGCGCGGGCGGTGCAGCCTGCGACCCGAATGGTGCCAGTGGTTCCTCTGCCCAGGCCGGCCCCAACTCCCACGCCCGCTCTTCCGCCGCCTTCGGTCCCCACGCAAGAGGCGGTCGTGACGCATGGCAAGATTGTTGTCGTCTTTGGATGCCGGGGCGGCGCCGGAGCCACCACGCTCGCCGTGAACATCGGGGCGACGCTGGCCCGCTCCGGCAAGAGCACGTGCCTGGTCGACTTGGACCTCCAGCTTGGAGACGTTTTTGTTGCCCTCGACCTAGAGCCCAGCACATCCGTGGCGAAGCTCGCCCGCGAGGCCAACACAATCGACGGCGCAGCGCTTCGCCGCCGTCTTCAGCGGCATGATTCGGGGCTGCATGCCCTCACGCAAGTGGGCCGCCTCGATGACATCGACCCCCAGCTTGCCGAGCGAATGCCAGCGCTCCTGGCCACCCTATGCGAGCACTTTGAGTACGTCGTTGTGGACGGGATAAGGGACTTCGGCGACCACGCCCTGGCAGCACTCGACATGGCGGATCGGATTGCCTTGGTCGTGACCCAGGATGTCCCAGCCATCCGCCGAGCGACGCGCGTCGTAGATCTTTTCAGGAAGCTCGGCTACTCCGAGCGCAAGATCCAGCTCGTCGTCAATCGTCATGTTCAAAGGTCCGTGGTTTCCGAAGTGGAAATCGAGCGAGCCCTCGGACTGCCGATTTTTGCCCGCGTCCGCAACGACTACCGGCGCATGTCGGCGGCTCTCGACGACGGCGCCCTACTCCATGACATTGCCCGGGGTTGCGGAGTGACCCAGGACGTGGAATGCCTGGCCGGAGTCCTCACCAGCGAGCCGCGGGCACCCCAAAAATGCCAACAGGCCCCCAAGAAGGGGCTCTTTTCGCGCCTCCTCAGTCGGGGGGATAAGTAGATGCGCCTCGCCCAGCGCCTGCAGAAGCAGGGCACCCCAGAAACCGCTGCCCCTTCGCAGTTCACCCAAAGCTCGAAGCAGGATATCGCGTCAATTACTGCACGACTCCACCCACGGATCCTGGACCGGCTAGACCTCGCGGCTATTGGACAGCTGTCCCAAGAAGAGCTTGGCGGTCGCCTGCGGGCCATCGTCGAGCAGCTCGTTGCTGCAGAGCGTCTTCCCGTCAACGAAGGCGAGCGAGACGCCATCGTGGCGAGCGTGGTTGATGAGCTCACAGGGCTAGGTCCGTTGGAAGTACTCCTCAAGGACCCGACCATCTCTGACGTGCTCGTGAACGGGTGCGACAAGGTCTACGTCGAGCGGAACGGCAAGCTCGTGTCTCACGACATTCAGTTTCGCGACGATAAGCACCTCATCCATACGATCCAGCGCATGGTCGCAAAGGTCGGGAGGCGCATTGACGAGTCGTCACCCATGGTGGACGCGCGCCTTCCCGACGGGTCACGCGTCAACGCCGTGATTCCTCCTCTTGCGGTGGACGGCCCGGCCTTGTCCATTCGCCGCTTTGGCGCCCGCCCGCTTTCGGGAAAGGACCTGGTCCAAAATGGTGCGCTTTCCGAGGAGATGCTCCGTTACCTGCACATGGCCGTGCATGCCAAGTGCTCCATCCTCATCGCAGGGGGTACTGGCGCAGGAAAAACCACGCTCCTCAACGCGTTGTCATCTTTTGTGCCCCAAGGAGAGCGCATCATCACCGTGGAAGACGCAGCGGAGCTCCGCCTTGCGCAGCCACACGTGGTGCGTCTTGAGGCTCGGCCGCCCAACCTCGAAGGGCGTGGAGAAGTCACCATCCGGGACCTGGTACGGAACGCGCTCCGCATGCGACCAGACCGCATCGTCGTTGGCGAAGTCCGCGGTGCCGAGGTCCTGGACATGCTACAGGCCATGAACACGGGGCATGAGGGCTCTCTCGCCACAATTCACGCCAATAGTGCCGAAGACGCCATCAGCCGCTTGATGACGATGCTGGGGATGTCCGGGACGACGTTTTCCGAGGAGACCATGGCCACGCTTGTCGCTCGGGCGGTGCACCTCGTCGTGCACGTGACCCGCATGCAAGACGGCAAGCGGCGTGTCAGCGCGATCTCGGAAGTCACAACCCAGGAAGGTAGCCGAGTCCAGATGAACCCGGTGTTCTCCTTCGAGCGCATTGGGCTTACATCTGACGGCACGGTCCTCGGCCGGCATGAACCACGGAACCGCAGCGCGCTGGGCCATCGCTTCAAGGCAGCCGGCCTCCTCAACGGCGCTGCCTCTGGCGAGGTGGGGCGATGACCCAGCTCATCCCGGCCCTGGTGTTCGTCGCCGTGCTCGGCGCATTCATGTCCACGTACCTGTTCCGGGCTGCACGCCGTTCACACGTGCGGGCGGTGCTCTGGCGCAGGCTAGGAATGCGGGAAAACGAGTCGTCGCTCCTCCGCTCGGACGTCGTCGAGCCATCCCAGCTCGATCGACTTGTTGCCGAAAGCGGCCTGGGCTGGTCCAAGGGGAAGTTCATCGGTCGAATGCTCGGCTCAGCAAGCCTCGGCGCATTGGTCGGCATCGTCATGGGCAATGCGACCGTCGCCGTCCTTCTCGCACTCGGAGGTCTCGCGACGCTCCCGATCATCGCGAACCGTGCGAGAAGCCGGCGCTTGGCACTCTGCGACCGCCAGATACCACAAGCTCTCGAGATAATGGCACTCGCCCTAAGGGCGGGCCACCCCTTGCCTACAGCGCTCGCAATCGCTGCGAGTGAAGCGCCTTCTCCTATCTGTGACGAGATTTCCCGCGCAACCGACGAGCATGAGCTAGGACGTCCCATCGGCGATGTCCTCGTGTCCTTTGGGAAGAGACTCGTGGGAAGCGAGGCCGCGCATGCCTTTGTCGTCGCCGTCTTGGTCCTCCAGCAAACGGGCGGAAATCTCATCACGGTTATCGAGCGAATAGTCGAAAACGCGCGCGCGCGGAGCCACTACGAGGCTCGGCTAAGGGCTCTCACTGCAGAAGGGCGGTCTAGCGCGCGCATCATGGCGTTCCTGCCCGTCGGTTTCGGACTCCTAGCAGCCATGATCGACCCAAGCTACGCGCGAACGCTCGTAGGGACATCTAGCGGAAACATGGTGCTCTTGGCCTGCGTCGCCCTGTGGCTCATCGGCCTCCTTTGGACTCGCCGCCTAGTCAGGCCGGCGGTGTGAGGAACCATGAACCCTCGAGTCATCGACATGCTTGCACTCGTCACTGCAACCTCAGGCTCAATCTTGGGCCTCATCGCTTGGCGTCGAGCACGCAGGATCCAGGTAGACGGACCCCAGGCGTCCGAAGCCATCGCCACGGTTTCAGGGCCTGCTTCGTGGCGCAGGCTGTTTTCTCCCGTCGCGGAGCGCTTGCGCCCGACTTCGCAGGCCGATCTCGATGTTCTTGTAACGCGTCTCCTTCGGGCGGGGCGCCGATCGCGAGACGAAGCCGATCGGTTTCTTGAAGAAAAGGTGGCCAGCCTCCTCATGGGCGCCCTTCCTGGCCTCGGCTTTCTCTTCCTTACCGATGGAAGCACCGGGTTCCTGCTGTTCCTGGCTTGCCTTCTGCTCGGCCTCTTGGCCCCGGAGAAGCTGCTGGACGCAAGAGGAACTGAGCGTCGCGAGCAAATCGCCGTGCAGCTCCCGGCAGCCGTCGACCTGCTGGTCACCTGTCTTGACGCCGGATTGTCCATCGAGCAGACGATTTCTCGTGTCGGCCAAGATCTCTCGCATGCTTCACCCCTGCTCGCGGAAGAGCTACGTCTTACGGCAAGCGAACTGGAAGCCGGCGTGTCGCTCCCTGACGCCCTCAGGCGCATGGGACGACGCATCGGATTGGATGAGCTCTCGGCACTCTGCGGGGTAATAGCCCAGGCGCACTCCCTGGGCGCCCCCATCGCCCAGACCCTACGCGACCATGCCATCTCGTCACGGCGCCAGCGGATGTCCATCCTGGAAGAGCGCGCTGGCAAGCTCTCCACCCAACTCACGATCCCGCTCGCTGTCTGCCTTCTTCCCGCTGCACTGATCATGATCCTTGGACCGGCCGCGATCCAGCTCATGCAGGCCTTGAAATGATGGAGAACTGACCATGCGCCTACTTGTGATTCTCTCGGCTGCAATCTTGAGTGCCGCCTGCGGTGCAAGCCGCGCCCAGGTAGCCCGTGTTGAGCAAGAAGGGAAGCTCTTGCGCCTTGAGCTCGCCGAAACATATGTCGAGCGAGGCGCCCACGATGCGGCAATACCACTCCTACGCCGCGCGATAGCAGAGCAGCCCGAAAACTTCCACGCGCATTGCCTGTACGCCGAAGTTCTCCGCGAGCGGGGCCTTTTCCCCCAAGCCGAGCGGGCGTTCCTCATGGCAATTCGTCTCGCGCCCGAGCTAGCGAGAGCACATGCAGGCCTCGGAGTGCTGTACGACCTAATGCGTCGGCCCGAAGAAGCAAGAAAAGCCCACGAGCGGTCGATTGCTCTCGGCCCGAACCAAGCCCCATATTGGAACAACCTCGGTTTCTCGCACCTGATTAGCGGCAATGTAGGCAAAGCCATTGACTCCCTCGAGAAGGCAGTGGCACTCGATCCGGCGTTGACGATCGCGCTCAACAACCTTGGGTTCGCGTACGGCCGGCGCGGTGATTTCGAGGCAGCGCTTCGTTGCTTTCGGGCTGCTGGCGGCGACCGGCCGGCAAGGCTGAACCTCGCCCTCGTTCACGAGCAGCGGGGTGACCTGGAAAGCGCCAATCGCCTGCGATCTCAGGCAGAAATCAGCAGCGACACGGAGGGACTGTGATGAAACTGGCAAGCGCCGTTGTTCTAGCAACCCTGGCGAGTGGCTGCGCCAAGGCACACCTGGGCCCCTCCTACGGCCGCGCGGTGCGCACCGCATTCGAAGCCCAAGCCCAGCGCACGACGCCCGGCCCAGCGCCGCTCGATGCTCACGACGCCAACATCATTCTCTCCAAGCACCGGACAGGGGCGGTTCCAGCCGCTGCCAGCGTGTCCCCGATACCCGTCGTGGGAGCAATCTCCACTAGCCCCTCCAGCTTGAGTCCAACAGGAGGCACATCGAGCACGGGTGGGCTGAGCAACCCAAATCCAATCCGGCTGGAGGCCAAGTAGGATGCGTTCCGCCGTGCGGGAACAGGGCTCTATTTCCCCGCTCGTCGTCGGCGGGATCCTCGTCCTCGCCGCCATGGCCCTCGGAGGAACCACCGTCGGCCGGGTTGCCGTCACCAAGGTCGAAGTCCAACGTGCTGCTGATGCGGCCGTGCTCGCGGCAGCCAAGATCATCAGGGAGCGAGGGCTTCCGTTTGATGCCACTGCCCAGGCTGCCGCCGAGGCCATTGCGAATCGGAACACGAGCTCGCGCATGCGCTTCAACTGGGTAGTCGCCGACCGCCCATCCGGCGTTGATTTCCAGTGCGTCGCGAGCGTCAACCTTGAGGCGCCACGCATGATTGTCCCTGCAGGGAGCCTCACCGTGTCGGCGAGCGCCACGGGGACGGTACCGCAGTCTCGCTTCGACGAGACGACGAGGCGTCTTCCCAAGTTCGTGCTCGTGCTCGACTACTCTGGGTCCATGACGGCGACCATGCCCGGAGGTGGCGGAAAAGACGCCATCACCGTTCTCGAGGACAATGTTCGCGGTCTCTTAGACCTGAACCTTCGGATCAACTACGGAGCCGTGTTGTACTCTTCGGGCATCAAGGCAGCCGTTCCCGTCGACCGCGTGGCTCCTGCGCGAATTCGCGACGCCATGAACCGAAACGGCGCTGATGGAATGACGTGCACCTCGTGCGGGCTTAACCGAGCACGCGAGCTCCTCCTAGCCGCCGGGGAAGACACGGGCAGGTACGTGCTCCTGGTCTCTGATGGAGCTCCGAATAACGGTGGCGGCGAGTCCGGAGCGCGCTCCGCAGCCCGATCGATCAACAACATCAACGGAACCATCGTTACGCTGCACATCGATTGGAGCGGCGGACGCAACCGGAGCCTGCGCAACTTCATGATAAGCGTGAGCGGAAAGCCTGGAGCCACGGGAAACGCCGATTTCTACTACAATGCCACCAGCAGCGCGACGCTCAGAGAAGCGTTTCGCCGCATCGTCTCAATTATCGCGTGTCCCATTGGACCGCTTCGCCCTGCACCGACGAGTTCCTCGGCGCTCCGGGTGTACCTAAAGGACGCGACGGGGCGCGAAACAAGGATGGAGCAGGTAGCCCAGCTCGACGAGACCAACGCACGGCAGCTCGTGTACCGCTACGATTCCGCCGACGCGACGGTGCGTATTTCGGAAGCGGCCTGCGACGCGGTGATTGACCAGCGACACCAAGTCGTCGTCCGCCACGGACAAGTTGGCCTGCAAGAGTAGCGACACTATCGGCGATCAATCAGCGACGAGACCATGGCACGGAGTTGATCCGTGTTAAACGGCTTCTCCAGGCATGAACGGGCCGTCGTCCGCAGGAATTCCTCGGTCTCGGCCAAGAGCGAGCCCCCGGTCATGAAAGCGATACGGCTGGCTTGTTCCTCGTCAATGATTCGACACCGCTCGTAGAACTGAATTCCGTTGATCTCAGGCATGAGCATGTCGCAAAGGATGAGGTCGAATCGCATTCCTTGGGCAATGAGGTCCAACCCCTCCCGAGGTGTCGTCACTGCAGTAACTGCACACGTCGACGCCATGATTCGCCGAATCACGGTTCCGATGGTCGGCTCATCGTCGACGACGAGGAGGCGCGCAGGCTGCGAAACAGGCCCAGGTGTTTCCCGTGGATTCTCGTCGGGCGGCAAAGAAGCGGCTTCCGGCAGTGTCACTTCCGGCAGTGTCACGTCCGGCGCGGCCGGAAGCGACACAAGAAAGCGAGCCCCCTTCGCTTTTTCGCTCTCGAACCAGATTCGCCCCCCCAGCGATGTCACGATGCCATGGCATGTCGAAAGCCCAAGTCCAGTCCCTACCCCAACGGGCTTGGTGGTAAAAAAGGGCTCAAACACCCGCCCTTGCAATTCATCTGGGATGCCGTGACCCGTGTCGGCGACCTGGATCACCACGTTCTCCCCATCCCGCCCCGTTGAGACTCGGACTTCATGGTCCCCGACGCCCTCTCCGGTTGGGTCGGGGAGCGCCTCCGCGGCGTTGAGGAGCAGGTTGACCAGAACCTGCGACAGGCGAGACTCGTTCGCTTTCACAAGAGGAACGGGCTGGAAGTCCCGTACCAGCCGGGCGCGCTGTCGAATATGGTTTCCCGCCATGTTGAGCGAAAACTCGATGACGCTCTGGACATCCACGGGGCCCACCCGCTCCTCGTTGGCCCTCGAGAAGGTCTTGAGATCCCGGACGATGCGACGAACGCGCTCCACTCCAGAATGGATTTCTTCTAGGACCCCGCTCAAGGACCGAATCTGCCGTACCGCATCGAGCGCAGTGACACCCTCCTCCAGGCCAGCGGCTAGATCGAGAAGCTGCTTGTTCGCCAGCTCCAGATTCGCGAGCACGAATGTCATGGGGTTATTAATCTCGTGGGCCACCCCGCCCGCAACGCGCCCAACCGAGGACATGCGCTCTGCATGGAGAAGCTGCGCCTCCATGCTTTTTCTGTCGGTGACGTCCTGTCCAATCCCCACCACGCGCAGCGGGTGGCCGACCTCGCTCACCACGACCTCCCCTTGCCCGTGAAGAAGTCGAATCGTCCCGTCCGAACGAACAATTCGGTAATCGAAGGAGAACGGAAGCCCCTCGAGGCACGCCTTCCGAATCGCAAGGTCTACTCGGGCGTGATCATCTGCGTGAACAGCGGCAAGGAACGTCTCATAGCTGACCACGGTTCCCGCCTGGCGGACTCCATAGATTTGGCAGAGCTCGTCCGAGCGGATGACGACATTCCTCGCAATGTCCCACTCCCAGCTCCCCAGGTGAGCGAATTTCTGAATCTCCGCGAGCTGGCGTTCCACCCCGCGGAGACGCTCCTCCATGTCGAACATGCGATCCCGATCGTTGCTCTCGGCAGGCATGAAAGCGCGAGCTCTACGAGATCGTACTTCTGCCCAATGGATTGGACAAGGACATTGACCTGCCCCCGCGCCAGGCTAATGTATCCTGGCGCCCAATGATCATCTCGGAGCTCGTGCGCGTGCAGGAGGAGGAAGGCTGGATTTCGCCCGATGCGGCGCGATCCATGGCGAGTCGGCTGGGGGTGCCGCTCCACCGTGTAGAGGGGGTGCTTTCGTTCTATCCGCACTTTAGGCGCACTCCGCCTGTCCGGATTGAAATCGCTGCGTGCCGGGACATGGCCTGCTCACTTCGTGGGGGTCGCGCCCTGTTCCAGGCGGCAAAGGCCCTCGCGAGCGCTGACGTCATCGTGCGCGAGGTGAGCTGTCTTGGCCGGTGCGACGATGCTCCCGCGGTTTTCATCAATGGCATCCCGCTTCACGAAGCCACCGCTGACAAGTTGGTCCGAATCATGAGGGGGGAGGAGCCGTGCCCCACCGCGGACCCACTCCCGCCACCTCGACCCTTCTTCTTGCCATCTTCCGACCTCGCCCCTCCTCCACCTCCCCAGACCGTGGATCCCGACAAGGTAATCGCGGCGCTCAAGGAGGCCGGGCTTCGGGGACTAGGCGGCGCGGGCTTCCCGACCGCTGACAAGTGGTCCTTGGTCCGCAAGGCCACGAGCACCCCCAAGTACGTCATCTGCAACGCCGACGAGTCGGAGCCCGGCACTTTTAAGGACCGCGCGCTTCTCGAAGGTTCACCGCACCTCGTTCTCGACGGTCTAGCCCTCGCTGCGCAGGTCATCAACGCCGCCAAGGGAATCATCTACCTGAGGCACGAATACGACCGCGCACTTCGCGCCCTTTCCAAGGCCTTGGCCGAGCGACATGATCTCCCGTGCCCGGTGGAGATCTTCGTTTCACCCGGCGGCTACATCCTCGGTGAGGAGACCGCCCTCCTCGAAGCGCTCGAGGATCGCCGCGGAGAGCCCCGAAACAAGCCGCCCTTCCCGGGGACAAGCGGTCTTCACGGCCAGCCCACCCTCATCAACAACGTGGAGACCCTAGCGGCGGCGGCGACTATTTGGCGGCGGGGCGCCCCATGGTGGAACGCGCAAGGAGTCCGAGGCTCGTCTGGGCTCAAGCTGGTAAGCGTATCAGGCCACGTGGTGCGTCCGGGGGTTTACGAAATACCCATGGGAACGACCGTTTCCGAGCTCATCGGCATGGCTGGCGGCTGCACGGGGAAGCTCCTCGCATTCGCGCCCGGTGGCGCGTCGTCGCGGTTCCTCCCGGCGGACAAAGCCGATACACCCATCGACTTCGGCTCCATCCAGGCTGCAGGCTCGATGCTCGGCTCGGGCGCGCTCGTCGTGGTGGCGGAGGGCACCGACATGCACGATCTGGCCACCAACATCGTCCGGTTTTTCCGCAACGAAAGCTGCGGAAAATGCGTTCCCTGCCGGTTAGGGGGAGAAAGGGCCGTGGTCATCCTGGAAGAAGTCGCAGCAGGAAAGCGTGGCCGAGGCGATCTTGCCCTTCTCGACGAGATCGAAGAGGCCATGCGCCTCACGTCAATTTGCGGGCTGGGTCAAGTGGCGTTGCAGGCCGCTCTATCCATCCGCGATCGCTTCTCGAGCTCGCCATGACCGCCCTCATCGAGCTCGAAGTCGACGGGAACGCGGTCACCGCACGTCCAGGTCAAACCATTTGGGAGGCCGCGAGGGAAGCTGGCATCTTCATACCGTCGCTGTGCCATGACCCGCGAATGAAGCCGGTGGGCGCCTGTCGCCTGTGCGCGGTGGACTTGGGGGGACGCACTCTCGTGGCTTCCTGTGCTCGCGCGTGCGAGCCAGGGATGAAGGTACAGACCGCATCACCGCTGGTGGAGAAACAGCGACGCACCCTCCTCAAGCTTCTTCTCGCCGAGCACCCAGCCCCATGCGCGAAACAGGCAACGACTGGCGACTGCGAATTGGAGGCGCTGGCTCTTCGTTACGGCGTGCTCTCCGAAAGTCCCACTTCTTTTCCAGGCCGTCGCCAGCCAAGGGATGAATCCTCCCACGTTATCTTGGTGGATCATCAGGCATGCATCTTGTGCGACCGCTGCATCCGGGCGTGCAACGATCTCCAATCCAACGAGGTCATCACGCGCACCGGGAAGGGGCACGAAGCCAGGATCGCTTTCGACCTGGACATGCCCATGGGTTCCTCGTCGTGCGTGAGCTGCGGCGAGTGCGCCGCCGCCTGCCCAACCGGAGCGCTCACGCACAGGCCCCTCTCCACCGCCCTCAAGCCTCGCACGCAGCTTAGGCCCGTAGACAGCATTTGCCCCTACTGTGGAGTGGGCTGTGCCGTCAAGTACTGGGTCGATCCGACAACAAACCGCATTGCGCTCGTCGAGGGCCGGTCAGACGGGCACAATCAAGCTCGCTTGTGTGTCAAAGGCCGTTATGGGTTTGACTACGCCTCGCACCCGCAGCGTCTCAGCGTACCCTTGATTCGACGCCCGGAATTCTACCCGAAGGGTCCCTTGTCTTCCGACGTGCAGGGCAAGGGACAACCTGATCGCAGCCGCCGCCCCGGAGGCGTTGTCGACTACCGCGAGGTCATGCCCGCGTTCCGCGAAGCCACGTGGGACGAGGCGCTCGACCTTTTGGCCACGCGGCTCCTCGCCATCAAGACCCAACACGGCCCTCAGGCACTGGCAGGGTTCGGCTCGGCCAAGTGCTCCAACGAGGAGGCCTATCTGTTTCAAAAGCTCGTGCGGGCCGTGTTCGGCACCAACAACATCGACCACTGCACGCGCCTGTGCCACGCGAGCTCCGTAGCCGCGCTCATGGAGACCCTTGGCTCCGGCGCTGTGACGAACCCGTTCCACGACATCAAGCAGGCGGACGTCGCTCTCCTGATAGGTACCAACACCACGGCCAATCACCCGGTGGCGGCCACCTTTTTCAAGGAGGCGGCAAAGCAAGGTACAAGGCTCATCGTCATCGATCCGCGGCGACCCGACATGGCCCGCCATGCCTGGCGGCACGTCCGCCAGAGGCCTGGGACTGACGTCGCTCTCCTCGATGGCATGATTCATGTCATCATAGCCGAGAAGCTGTTCGACCCCACGTTTGTGCAGGAGCGAACCAAGGGATTCGAGGCGCTCGCGGCTGCCACCGCCGCGTGGACACCCGAAGTGGCCGCGCAGATCTGCGGCGTCCCGGCCGATGAGATCAGGCTTATTGCCCGAACCTACGCGGGGGCAGGGACCGCCATGATCTTCTGGGGCATGGGGATCAGCCAGCACACGCACGGGAC